>CAIKLQ010000830.1 GCA_903828255.1 uncultured Verrucomicrobiota bacterium | reverse complement strand
GACTTCGGGCTGAAGCCCCTGCGCCCGCCGGAGGACGAAATCTTCCACGACCTGGTCGCCGAACGCTCCGAGCGGGCCGCCACCCTGATCACCAGCAACCTGGACTTCGACGAGTGGGGGGCTGCCTTCCCGTCCAACCAAATGCTCGGTGCCGCCACGCTGGACCGCATCCGCCACGGGGCCTATCGGGTCGTCCTGGACGGTGAAAGTTCCCGCGACCCCAGGCCGACGGTCGAAGGGTCAAAAAACACGCGTGCCACAGGAGGGAAAAACACGCATTCTTGAGGTCCGTTCGAACCCCTGATTTGGCAGTTTCTAGTGGCGCCATTACGGCGAAAATCCCTGGCGCCATTATGCCGAAAAGTGACAGTGGCGAAGTGTTCAAGCTCAGAATCGGCCCCGGCACCTCGATCGACTCCAAGTACGACAAACAGATGGTGCTTCACGTGCCGCGCCCGCTTTATGATGCACTGCATGACTACGCGTTGTCGGCGCGGGCCACACGGCGGCGGGACCTCGCGCCCGGGAGTGATCACCCAAACCAGTATTTATTTACGACACAACAAGGCAGCCCGTACTACCAGGCCAAGGAGGAGACGGTGGCGTTCAACCCGGATCTCAAGGTGCGTCACAGCAAGAACGGCGGAACGATCCGGAAATTTTTCAGCGAGTCCCTGATTCCCTACATCCGCGAGCGCCACGATTCGAATTTCCACATGCGGCCACATGATCTTCGTGCGACGTTCGGAATGAACCAGACCGACCTTCAGATGGCTCTGGTGCAACAGGGCGTTATCAATCTGAGTCAGGCGAGGGCTAACGTGATGGCGCTGATGGGTCACGGGAGTTCTGCCACCACGGATCTGTATCTGGACTTCCGCAAGCAGATGCAAATTGTGTATGCCGCCCTAGACGGCTACGGGGAGCAGCTCCAGGCTTGGATAACGCATGCGATGCGGGGAGTGTAGGATGAATAGCAAGCCCCCGAATGTGTTCTCCATCCGCGCCACAGTGGTGATCGAACTGCCGCTCGCCCCCAACGCAAAAATCCTTCACCCCGAACAAGCCATCGTGAAGATTGGCAACCTATCATTCGATTTCGGCGCCTACTGCTATGCCCTGCGCTCAGACAAGCGGCGAAAAAACTGCGGGCCACGCGAGGTCGTGCTGGAATCGGTCCTGCCCAATCGGGCGAATGAGGTTCACCAAATGATCAAGCTCTTCTCCGGTTTCCTCACCGATCAATGCCTGCGTCCAGCAACAGTGTGGTGCTTTGCGGGAGAGATCAACGCATTTATGGATTGGGCCGATGCGTCGGGACTTCACGATTGCCTGGCCGGCGGCGAGGCGACACGAAGTGCTTACCTTGCGTTTGTCGCGAAAGTCGAAGAGCGCTACCGGCACGACGAATTTGAGTTGAACACGGCCGCCCAGCTTCAAAAGCATACCCGCACAGTCTTGCAAGCCCTGACCGGTCTCGAGGATCTGATCCGTGGTTTGCGACTGGTTCGCGGCACTGGATCGAAGGGTGGAACCGAACCGGCAGGCGAACGCGACTTCGCACATGTGCTCGCCCTGAATGACGCGCTGTTTACCGGGTTGTGCGACCTCGTTTTAGGGCATAAACCGTTTCCGTTCAAACTCGACATGCCGAAATCGCTTGGGTGGCAGGACAGCTTCATCTGGATATTTCCGATTCAAATGTGGTGGCTTCCTCATCATCTGAGGGTGGAAGATGCGCGGAAAAAATCTTGGTGGGCATATAATTACGAGGAAGGCCGGGTTGCCGTCTTGGACGAGATCTGGCATCGGTATGCTGGCTTATTTCCCTCTAGTCAACGCATAAAAGCCAGAAGAGCAATCAGCAGCGCCAACGCCCTCATCGACGCAGCCAATCGTGATCCACGTCACCATTTGCGGATCTCGCTGGCAATGCATGCCCACAACGCATTTCTATTTCTCTTCTTCGCCAACACGGGCACCAATTTCTCCATGGCGCGCGGGATCGAAACCGACGGGAGCCTCGACGACACGACTGCAAACCAGGGATACCGCGTGATCAAGTATCGCGCCCAGGGCAAGGAGGTCGCCGTCACTACCCCGGCCGCTTTCATGCCACAGTTGCGCCGTTTCATGGAACTGCGCCGCTTCCTCTTAAACGGATACGGATTCCCGTATCTCTTTCTCTCGCTGGGACGCAGATACGACAAGCCTCCGGCCCAAATCCACCAAAGCATACTGCATAATCAATACACCTATCTCCTACGCGAGATCGACCCCAAGCTGCCAACTATCGCAGCGAGAAAGATCCGCGCCACAGTCGACGATTACTTTCGGCGACGCTACGATGCCGCCATCACTGCTCGCCTGATGGGACATTCCGAACAGGTGGCGAACAAGCATTATCTGGCCGGCTCGCCGATTGACCACACCGAGGACATGACCCGGTTTCTGATCGAAGTCTCCAAGAAAGCCAAGGGGCAGAAGATCGTCTCGGAGGGGACAGCAATCCCCCAGGCAAGGTTTCTGGAAGACGGCGGTGCCTGTACTTGTTTCGGTCACCCTGACCCAGTGACCGATGAAGTGCCAGTCAAGCCAGACTGCCGAAAAGGGTGCCTTTTCTGCGCTAACCGCATCCTAGTCGCCAACGAGAGCGATGCCCGCAAAGTGGCCAGCGCCGCCTACGTGATGGAACAGATCATCCTTGGGCCTGTTTCGGAGGCCGAGTTTCGGCCGCAGATCAACAAATGCGACGAGGACCTGGAGAAGATTGCCGCCTTCGAGGGATGCCGAGAGATGGTGGAGAGGATTAAGCAGGACGTCTATCAAAACGGCAATCTAACCCCCTACTTTGCCGACAAGTTTCAATTGCTTCTGGAGTTGGGAGTCATCTAATGGCAAAAATGTGGGGGGCGCAAATCGAACTCCCGGCTGGTGCCTGCCCGCCCGATCCATGGGAAGGGGGCGATGGGATCGCGCTCCGCCTGGATCATGTCATCAGCCGAGACGGAGAAGGTAAGCCGCTGTCCCGTGTGGGTGACTTCATGTGGATTTGGACATACTACACGCCGCGAAAGAAGAACTCGTCATTGTATTTCCATTATTGGGTCACCAGCCGGAACAGGATCGTCCACGAATCGGACCTCAGCCCCGACCGAGTGGCACGGATGCGGGAAATTCAGCGCCT
>CAIKLQ010000829.1 GCA_903828255.1 uncultured Verrucomicrobiota bacterium | reverse complement strand
TGTAAAGTGGCCTTGGTGCTGGCGCTGAGCCTGTCGCTGAGTGGCCATTGGGCGCTGCTGCAAACCACCGCCTGGGTGCGAATGCTCGTGGTTTACGCGCAGCAGGATTCCCTGCTCACGGCGCTGACGAAAACCTTCGACGGCCGACATCCGTGTGCGCTCTGCCTGCAAATCCGCCAGGCACAGCAGGAGGAACGCCAGAAAGGCAGTCCGTTGCCCCAGGAAAAACCGGAGACGATGCCAGAGCTTTTCTATGACGCGCACGGTATTACTGTGCCGGTGGCGCCTATAGCCGCCGTTGAGTTGCCGGCCTTACTATTGGACGGCTACTCTTCGGTCCTGGAATCTCCCCCGACGCCGCCGCCCCGCGTTGAAGTGGCGGTGCTGTAGCTCGGGCGAAGTCCGCCCGGACTTCCCCCGGAGCACAGCACCTCCTGGCAAGCCTGCGGCAGCCGCGTGCGTTGGCGCGTTGGTTGCCACTTCCACCGCCCAGGGAGGCTCCAATTAGAGCCTCCAGGGTGCGGAGGCGGTCGGTCAAGCGGCTGAAAAAGCGACCGTCCGCCGGAGGGGGCGCAGGCGAACCAGGATTCCGCCACCACATCCCAGCCACAACCCCCCTCTTGGAAGACCGGGACGAAATCCCATGGCCGCACGACACAATAAACTTGGCAAAACAAATTGCAGAACAATTCCGAACTATATGAAACGAAAAGTCATTCAACACCTATGCACTCTCGCCGGGGTCTTCCTGGCGATAATCCTCCCGGCCCCGGCGCCCGCCGCCACCCTCACCAACGTGCCTATGCAAGGCGGCATGGTCATGCCTGAGCTCTCCTACAGCACCGCCGCCGGCATCCTATACGTGACCGTGGATCCGACCATCCCGCAACTCACGCCGCTGTTGGCCAGCAATCCACTGGACCGCTTCGACCCCGCCGACCCGTGGTATGATGCGCTAGATCCCAGCCGGCAAGGGCTGGCCTTCAGCCGCCGCTATGGCTTCGTGATGAGCCCCATCACCGATCCGCTGCCGGCCGGGACCGCGATCTGGATTCGCAAACTCTCTGGTTCGCCGGAGTTGGGAGCGTATCGCTATCGTAGCACTGACCCGAAAGCCTGGGAGCCGATCTTCGGCACCGCCGGCTCGACGAACGCCCTCCTGTGGACCGGGATGATGTTCCATCCGGGGATCACGGCTCCGCCCGGGACCAACACCTACGCCGCGACGTTTGAAGCGTTCCTCGGCAATACCAGCACCGGCGCGGAAGTGCCCAATTCGAGCACCGGCCCGTTCACGCTCCATTGGACGAGCTTGCCGGATGGCCGCCCGGCCCTTACCATTGCACCGAAGATTGTCGTCGCGTGGCCAGTGACTGCGACCAATTATGTGCTCGAATGCGCCGAAATGGTGCCTAGCTCCAACTGGACCCGCGTCACCAACGCCCCCGTGATGCTGGACGGCCAGCCTGCCGTCGTGCTGGACGGCAGCAGTGGGTCGCGGTTCTTCCGCATGAGCGTGGCCCCATGAAACCGCGCTTCCTGCAACAATTCGCGCCTCCCGGCCTTCGCGGGCCGGGAGCGCGCGCGGGCTTCACGCTCATCGAGCTACTGGTCGTCATTGCGATCATTGCCATCCTGGCCGGCCTGCTGCTGCCGGCGTTGAGCCGCGCAAAAGAAACCGCCAGAAAAACGCAATGCCTGAGCCAGATGCGGCAGATCGGGCTGGCGGTGCGCCTTTATGCCGAAGACAATCACGACGAGTTCCCGCGCAGCCAGCACTCGGCGTTTGCCCACAGCCAACTGGCGTGGGGCCGGGCCGTCGCGCCACAGTTGGCTCCGAACCCCACTCTCTGGACGAACCTCCTGCGGGGCGTTTACCATTGCCCCAGCGACCCCCGGACCACCCCCTGGAGCTACGGGCAGAGCGTGTATTTCGAGCTGAACTCGGACACCGACGATTACGCCGGAAGCCCGCAGACCTGGCGGCGGATTGCCGCCATTCCCAAACCCGCGACCACCATCCTTCAGGCCGAGACTCTTGGCAGCGTGGACCACATCATGCCGCATTTCTGGATGACGTCCCAGGACGCCACCGATGTGGCCGCGCACCGGCACCAAAGCCGGTCGAACTATAACTTCGTGGACGGCCACTCGGAAGCCTTGGCCTTCCTTAGCACCTACGACCCGCCGCGGGAGGTGGACTTGTGGAACCCGTGCCTGGCGCGGTAACTTATCCTTGCTCCGGCCAGAACCAAACCGCACCCTATCGGCAAGAGACAACGCATGAAATCTCAAACCAAAACAAAATCCTTCCTTCTCCTCCTAGCCCTTCCGATTCTGGGATTAATCGGCTACGCCGCGTGGCGGCAATTTCCGCGGCCATCCGTGGGGAGCCAGGAACGTAAAATCGCCTGCTACCAGGACTCGATGCATCCCTGGATCAAGTCCGACGGGCCCGGTAAATGCACGATCTGCGCCATGGATCTGACGCCGATCTACAAAGGTCAGGCGGGGTTCGCTTCGGGCGGGAATCTCGTCAGCATCAACTCCAATCAGATCACGGTCCTCGATGTCCAGACCGAGGAGGTCAAACGCCGCACCCTGCGCCGCAGCTTGCGGGTGGCCGGAGCCTTGGAGGCAAACGAGACGAGCAAGACGGTGGTTTCAGCGCCAGCGCGAGGCCGGATTGACGCGTTGACCGTGGATTATGCCGGCGTGGAGGTCGAGAAGGGGCAGAAGTTGATTACCATGTTCAGCCCCGAACTCGTGCAAATGCGCAAGACGTTGCTCGCCGTCCGGCAGAGCACCCAACCCGGCGCGACCAACAGCCTGAGCCAGGCGAATGTGGATGCGGGCATTTACACCGGCGTGATCCTCGCGCCCCAAGCGGGCTTGGTGCTGGACCGGAATGTGTATAACGGACAGTACGTCGCCGAGGGGGACCGGTTATTGACGATCGTGGATGCGTCCCTGCTCTGGTTTCGGTTTGATGTTTATCAGGAGCAGTTGCCGTGGTTTGAAATCGGGGAAACCATCGAGGTCGAGGTGGTCGGGATTCCTGGCAAAGTGTTTACCGGGGTGATTTCGTTCCTCGAACCCAACTTCAACGAAGCTACGCGCACCATCAAAGTGCGCGCCGATATTCAGAATCCGGTGGTGGAGGTGCAGGGTCACAAACGGCGCCTGTTGAAGTATGGGATGTATGCCGAAGGCCATGTGCGGGCCGAGGTGCCGGAGGTCCTGGCGGTCCCCCGCACCGCCGTGCTGTTTCCCGGGGACACCAGCTACGCGTACCTCGAAAAGGGCGGGGGCGCTTACGAGCGGCGCCGCTTGAAGCTGGGGCGTCAAGGGGACGAATTCTGGGAAGTGCTGAAAGGTCTGGAGGAAGGGGAGAGTGTCGTTACTTCCGGCAACCTGCTACTGGATGCGCAGGCCCAGTTCACCCTCGGAGCCAACCCTGAGCCAGTGGAATCGGAAGCCCTTGCCATCGAAAAAGTGCCTGCCCTTCAAGCACCCGAAGCTATGAGCCACCTGGCGATGCCCGTCAAGGCGAGCGCGGTCCAGGAAGCGAGTGCCAAGCCGAAGTTGCCAGTGATGCCGCCGGCAACCGCTTCCGCCGGCAAGGCCACCCCCACGGTCCCCCGGCCCCGCTCCACCAATGAGCATGCCGCCGCGGGGCGCACTCAAAGGATGAGCGCCATGATGTCTCCGGGCTCGGAGCTGCAGATGATTCGGAGAGCGGCAATCCTGGAGGAGTTGGCGATGGGGACCACGAATGCCCCGGCCCCCACACCTGAACCGCTGGCGAACCCAATCCCGTCCGAACCCTCCGCCCAAGTCGCGCCGGCGCCCGAGGCGCAGCCCCCTGCGAATGAAGCCCCCGCCCACAGTCCCGTGGACCCGGCTCCCCAAACCTCAAGTGCGGAGATTCCGGCAATACCCATCCCGATAACCGCCGGGGACAACAAGCCGGAGGCCACTGGCGCGGCGGCGCTTGTAGGTAATCAACGGGAATTGCTGCAGGCATTTCTTACCGAGGCCAACGGCGTGAGCCAGGCGCTCGCGGCGGACAATCTGAAGACCTTCAACACTCAGATCGCCAAGCTTCCGGCACTGCTACAGCCACTTACGAATGCCCTCCCGGCCACGAGTCCCTTGGGGCCGCCGCTGCGCAACCTCGCAGCCTTGAAGTGGCACCCCGCCCAGGACCTGGCGGACGCCCGCAAACAATTCCTGCCCTTCAGCACGACGGTCGCGGAGTTGGCAAAACAGCTTAGGAAACAGGACTTGAACTTCGCTTCTCTCAAGGTTTACCACTGTCCCATGGCACCGGAGCCGGGCCTGTGGATGCAAGCCCGCGGCCCGCTGCGTAATCCGTTCTTCGGCGCCAAGATGTTGAAGTGCGGCGAGGAAGTGCTGCCTTGAACGAAGCCAACCGCTGGCCACACCTATGATCAACCGCCTCATTGAATGGTCGCTCCGCAACCGTTTTCTGGTTGTCTGCGGCGTCTTACTCGTAATTGGGTGGGGCCTCCGCTCCCTCTACCACACGCCGGTGGACGCGATTCCTGATCTGAGCGAGAACCAAGTGATCGTGTTTGCGGACTGGCCGGGTCGCAGTCCTCAGGAGGTAGAGGACCAAGTGACTTATCCACTGTCGGTCAACCTGCAGGGCCTGACCGGGGTGAAGACCGTCCGCGCCTCGTCCATGTTCGGATTTACCTTCATCACCATCATTTTCGAGGACGACATAGATAACTACTTCGCCCGCTCCCGCGTCCTCGAACGCCTGAATTACCTCGGCGATAACCTCCCCAGCGGCGTGGTGCCCAAGCTAGGCCCCGACGCCACCGGCTTGGGCTGGGTCTATCAGTATTACCTGGCGGTGGACCCGACTAAGTCGCCCCAGGGGGGCTATGACCTCTCCCAGTTACGTTCGCTGCAGGACTGGTTCATCCGTTACCAACTCAACGCCCTCCCCGGCGTCGCCGAGGTGGGCAGCATTGGCGGCTTTGTCCGGCAATATCAAATCGAGGTGTCCCCGACGCGCATGCGGACCTTGCAGGTATCACTTCAGGAAGTGCTCGAAGCGGTGGAGCAGAGCAACCTCAACGTCGGCGGCAAGGTGATCGAGGAAAACGGCATGGAATTCGTCGTGCGCGGCTTGGGCTTGATCGAATCCACCCGTGACTTGGAGAACATTGTGCTCAAGGCGAGCCGCGGCACGCCGGTGTATCTCCGCGACGTGGCGACCATCCAGCTCGGCGGCGAATTTCGGCGGGGCGCGCTGGATGTTGATGGCCGGGAAGTCGTCGGCGGCGTGGTGGTTATGCGCAATGGGCAGAACGGGTTGGCCGTCATCCGCAGCGTGAAGGAAAAAATCGCCCAGATCATGCCGAGCCTGCCGCCCGGAGTTACTATCAAACCCTTCTATGATCGGAGTACGCTTATCGAGCGGAGCCTCGCCACGCTGAAGACTGCCCTTTGGGAAGAGGTCCTGCTGGTGGCGCTGGCGCACATCATCTTTCTCTGGCACTTCCGCAGCATCTTGATTGTTACCTTACCGTTGCCGGTTTCGATTTTGATTTCGTTCATCCTGATGAAGCAGTTCGGCATTACCTCCAACATCATGTCTTTGAGCGGCATTGCCATTGCCATCGGCGTGCTGGTGGACGCCGGCATCGTGATGACCGAAAACGTGATTCGGCACTGCGAACGGCGCGAGGAGGAACTCGGTGGCCGGACGCGCCTCACGCCGGCGGAGACCTGGCAGTGTACCGTGGAGGCAGCGCAGCAGGTGGGCCGGCCCATTTTCTTCGCGATGCTGATTATCATTCTCGCCTTCATCCCGGTGTTCACGCTGATAGGAGAGGAGGGCAAACTCTTTCACCCGCTGGCCTTCACCAAGACCTTTGCCATGATTGGGGCCACCTTACTAGCAGTCACGATAGTGCCAGTGCTCTGCACCTTCCTGGTGCGCGGCCCGTTTCGCCCGGAAGCGCAGAACTGGATCATGGGCCGCCTGCTCCGCATCTACACTCCGGCGCTGGATTGGGCCTTGTGCCATCGGCGCGCGGTCTTAAGCACGGCCGCGGGTTTGCTCGCCATCGCGGTGCTGCTGGCCTTCGGTCTGCCGCGGCCGGTGGCCCGCGCGGTGGCGAATTGGCCAGGGCTTGGCAAGGTGGCGCGGGGCATGGGCAGCGAGTTCATGCCGACCTTGAACGAGGGGAGTCTGCTGTTCATGCCCGTGTTACTGCCGAGCACCTCCCTTACCGAGATTAAGCGACTGATTTCCTGGCAGGACCAAGTGATGAAACAGGTGCCGGAAGTTCAATCCGCCGCCGGCAAACTCGGACGTTCCGAAACCGCCACCGATCCGGCGCCGGTCGAGATGATCGAGACCACGATCGAACTCAAGCCCGAGTCCCAATGGCGCCCGGGCATGACCCAGGCCAAACTGATCGCCGAGTTGACCGAGAAACTCAGCCAGGCGCCGGGCTACGTGCCGGGTTTTCTGCACCCGATTGAAGGCCGCATCCTCATGTTGAGCACCGGCATTCGCGCCCAAGTGGGCGTGAAGATTCTGGGGGACAACCTGGACGCCTTACAGAAAAAGGCCTTCGAGGTGGAGAAGATCATGCGCGAAATTCCCGGTGCCGCGGGCGTAGCTCCGTCACGCCTCCAGGGCAAACCCTACCTCAACATAGAAGTGGATCGGGTGGCGATGGCCCGCTATGGCTTGCGCGCGAAGACAGTGCTCGATGTGGTGGAGGCCGGCTTGGGCGGCAAGAACGTGTCCACCACTATTGAAGGGCGCCAGCGGTTTCCTATCCAGGTCCGCTTCCAACAGAACGACCGGGATGAAATCGAGCGCTTGGGGGATGCGCTCGTCTTCACGCCCGCCGGCCAGGCCATCCCGTTGGGCCAGGTCGCCAAGATCAAGCGCGTGGTGGGGCCCAGCGAAATCACCAGTGAGAACGGCCGCCTGCGGGTCTTCGTGCAGGCCAATGTGCAAGGGCGCGACCTGGGCGGCTTCGTGCAGGAAGCCCGCGAGCGGGTGGCGCAAGAGATCCAACTCGCTCCGGGCATGACCCTCGAATGGAGCGGCCAGTATGAGAACCAGTTGCGCGCGCAGCACACGCTGCAAATCATCGTCCCCACCGTCCTCGGCATCATCTTCCTGCTGCTTTACATCGTCTATCGCTCCGCGCGGGAGGCGGCCCATGTCATCCTCGCGGTGCCGTTTGCGCTGACCGGCGGGGTCTTCCTGCAATACCTGCTGGGCTACAACTTCAGTGTCGCGGTCTGGGTCGGTTACATCGCCTTGTTCGGCACCGCCATTGAGACGGGCATCGTGATGGTGGTCTATCTGGAAGAAGCGCTGCGGAAGAAGCAGACAGAGCGGGGCGCGGCTTTCAATTATGCCGATCTGATCCAAGCGGTGAAGGCCGGGGCGAAGCTGCGGTTGCGGCCCAAGGTGATGACGGTCGGCACCACCGTGGCCGGCTTGCTGCCTATCATGTGGAGCACCAGCACCGGCTCGGAGGTGATGCGCCCGCTGGCCGCGCCAGTTTTGGGCGGCATGGTGAGTAGCTTTCTGCACATCCTCATTGTCACCCCGGTATTGTTTGCCTGGCTCCATGCGCGCGAATTAAAACTGGAGCCGACAGGCCGCGCGCCAGCGGACCCTGGAACCTAAATCCGGCAATCCCCCTGGATAGTGTAGCCGTGGAGTTGCCCTCGCTGTCGTATAAGAGCCGGTTTACTAAGTCCCACCTCGGTCATGGCAGCCGACGTAAGGAGGCTCTGACTTTTGAGCGTGCAGCCCCCCCAGAAACCAAGAGATATGCGCCTCCTTACGTCGGCTGCTACGACCGAGTTTGAAGTTATCAAACCGGCGCTTATTGAGACCCGTGTAATTGGGTGACGGAGCGCGGCGTTCAGGCCGCTTCACCGTCCGAATGACCACAGGGTTGCAAACTCCTGGCCGGCTTTGGTTTCGGGAGTTGAAGCGGCGGGAACGCCGCGCTCCGCTCGCGCTCATTCCCTGTCACCCTATTTGGCGAGCCTCAATAGGGTGGGCGAGGATTGGGGAGCTATGAAGACTTGCTCCCAATTCTCAAGCACCGGAAACACCCAGAGCACAAGACCCTGAAGGAATGGCTGGGGCGCGCATTTGACTCCGAAGTCATTGATGCCGCAAAAGCCCACCTCCGGCTAACGAAACTGAAATGGCCCCGCGTTACTGATACCAAATTGCGCAAAATCCTCATAGGCCGCGACGATTACCAGCCTCCCCCTGCGGGCCGACGGCACTGTCCTCGCTTGGGGATCTAACGAACAGGGGCAACTCAATGTCCCGGCCGGCTTGAGTGGCGTTGATCTGCTGGGAGTCGGCTCCTCGGCCTATCATGTTGCCGTGGTGGACAAACGCACGCCGTGAATTCATCGCGCCACAGCCTTTCCGCGCAACTTCGGGAGCGCCGGTTCCCTGCCGCCGTGGTGTTCTCCTTGCTCACTGCCGGAAAGGATGCCGGCGCTCCCGAGGTGGGTTGCTATGGGGGCTCCAGTGCGGTTGCTATCTTTTTATTGCTGGTTCAAGTGGGCCGCTCGGCCATCGTGGAAGTTGCCCAAATCTCCGATCCGCCGGGAATCATTGTCCAGACGAACTACCTCGACACGCCGACCAGCACCACGACCGTAACCGCGCCCGCCGTTAGCGGCAGTTATCGTTTCACCCACTGGACGCTAAACGGTGTGAGGTTTGATGACGACACCAACTGGTCGCAGAATCCCGCCTCGTTCACACTGTTCGGACCCACGCTCGCCATCGCGCATTACCTGCCGGAGTCACAGGACACCGACGCCGACGGTTTGCCGGACTGGTATGAGATCGAATACTACGGCAACCTTGCCCAAACCGGCACCTCTGACACCGACAGCGACGGCTACTCACTTGCTCAGGAATACGCCCTCGGCTTTCATCCCCGCGTGTATGACGAGGTGGTGGCCGGCGGATTGTCCCGCATCCGGTCGTCCAGCGTGACCATGAACTTGGATTTGTCGCCTACTTATCGGCTTATCAGCAGTCCGCCCGGGTTTGTGTCCGGGAGCAACACCGTGGTGGCCGGCACGGTCGTCACCACGGCCGACTTATGGGGGCAGGCTATCTCCGGCTACCGCTGCGCCTACTGGGAGCTCGAGGGCGTCCGCCAGCAAGATAACTACGGCATCGCGCTGGGCGGGTTCAGTTTCATCGTTACCAGCAACACCGTGGCCACCGCACATTACTACCCGGCGGCGCAAGATTCCGACGCGGATGGCGTTGCCGATTGGTTTGAGTATGTCTATTACCCCACCGTCGCCCAAGGCGGCGGGTCCGACACGGGCGGCGACGGCTACACGCTCGGCGGGGAACTGGCGCTGGGCACGCTGCCCACCTTGCGGGATGAGTTCGTGCCCGGCGGCCTGGCCCGAGCCCGCTCCGATACCGTGACGGTGAACCTCGAAAGTTTCCCGGTGTATAGGTTGGCCAGTAGTCCGGCCGGCTTTATCAATGCGAGCCGCATCGTCAACGCAGGCGCGGTCATCACGACGCCCGACCTATGGGGGCAGGCTAACTCCGGTTATCGCTTCGCATATTGGGACCGCGACGGCGTGCGACAGCAGGACGTTTATGGGATCGCCCTTGGCGGATTCAGCTTCACCGTCACCAACAACACGGTGGCCACCGCGCACTACTATGCCAGTGCGCAAGATTCGGACGCGGACAGCGTAGCCGACTGGTTTGAGTACGTGTATTTCCCAACCACGACAGGGCACTCCAGGACGAATGTCAAAACCCTCTACAACAACTCGACCACCCGCAGCGGCCCTTTCACCGGGATTCAAGGCGGGGATGAAACCTGGATCGGTGACGAGGTCAATCTGGCCGGCACCAACCGTTTTATGACCGGCTTTAGCTTTGAATTGTTTGCCGTCGCCACGGTCGGTTTGACGCTGGACGTCGAACTGCGGCTTAACGATGGCCCTCCCTTCAATGGCTACCAGACGCCGGGAACGTTGGTTTACTGTTATTACGGCGTCAACCTGGCCAACAGCGCTGGTTCGACGTTGAATTTCGACGCAACCGATCTGGACGACTTTGACGGGCTGCCTGACGGGGGCAGCTTCATTCCCGGAGTCTCCGCCTTAACTTTGGCGGTGCGGTACCACTTCAATGGCGGCGGGGGCGTGGCAGGGGTCGCTCTCTACGATCCACCCGCCGTAGGCAGCAGCTATCGAGATTTTTGGGAGCAAGAGGACCAGCAGTGGAAGCTGAAATTCAGCACAAATCAAACTGTCAACTTTGGGATGCGTATCGAAACAACTCCGGAAGTAACCGAGGACTTCGACCCTGATGGTGACGGGCTAAGCCTCAATGAGGAATTCAACCTCGGCACGGTCCCCGTTTGTAAAGATGAGTTTGTCCCCGGCGGCATCTCCCGTGCCCACGCCGCCAGCAGCACCGTCATGGACATGCAGCCTTTCGAGCCGTTGAAATACCTGTTGATGAACGGCGTGCTGACGAATTTCTTCGCGGCGAAACCGCCGACGCCCGGCGGTGGGGCATTTGGGGCCAACGTTGCGCCCGCGCTTGGCGATTGGGACGGCGATGGCGATCTGGATTTGTTCGTGGCCAGCGCGGTCGGGTCGGTGCGGGTGTTCGAGAACATCGGCTCGCGCTCCACGATGGACTTGAGCGAGCGCACGGCGAACTTCGCGAGCCTCGCTCCGGCGTGGTCGGGCATCGCTTCGCCCGCGCTGGCTTTAGGTGATTGGAGTGGTGACGGCAAGGCTGACCTCGTGGTGGGCGGCGACGGCGGAACGCTACGGGTGATTTCGTCCCCGGGCAACTTCGGTGCGTCGCAGTCTCCGGCGGTCAACTACGTGATTGCGGCGGGGTCAACGGTGGCTATTCCCGCGCTGGCGGATGTGACGGGCAACGGGCGGCTGGACTTGCTGGTATTGTTGGGCGACGGCACGGTGCGAGTTTATCCGCACACGGGAAGTTCCACTACGCCTTACGGCGCGGGCATCTTCACGGAGAACCTTTTGGGCCCGGCCGTGCCGGACGCTTCGGGAATCAGCGCCGCCGACATCAATGCTGACGGTTGGCCGGACGTGCTGGTGGCGGACGGGGCGGGGCGCATCTGGGAGTTTCATGGGGCCGGCGCGGGCGGCGGTTTCACGCTGGCGAGCAAAGTGTGGGCGGGCAGTGGGGCGGGTTTTGCCAACCGGTTGGCGACGCTGTCGGTGCTATCGCCGCCAGATCTCTCAAACAAGGTGCTGGACCAGCGAACCCAACATTCAAAGGCCAAGCCAAGTGCCTGCTTGACCGTCACACCTTTGATGGAGAACCTGAGCGGCGAAAACAAACCTTGAAAACCATGAAGCTATTGAACTCGTTGACCCTTGGAATCCTATTGTTGCTCTCGGGCCAACCGATAGCCGAGGCCGCAGTGGCCAAGGCCAACTCCAACGCTGCGGCGACTGCCAAATCGGGGGGCCGGAAGCCGATTTCGCGGGATCCCTGGTTGGGGGCGATTGTGGTGGACCCCAGCACTGGCAAGGTCCTGTACGAAAACCAGGCCGACGCGAAAGGCTATCCGGCAAGTGTTCTGAAACTCATGGATCTGTTGATCATCCTGGAGAAGATTGAGCGGAAGCAGCTTTCGCTTCAAGACCCGGTGCCGGTTAGTGCCAATGCCTCCAAGACCGGCGGCTCACAAGTCTGGCTGGCGGAGAAGGAGTCGTTCCCCGTTGACGAGATGTTGTACGCGCTGATGGTTCAATCGGCCAACGACGCGGCCGTGGCCCTTGCGGAGAAAGTCGCCGGGAGCACTGCGGGGTTCACCGAACTCATGAACCAGCGGGCCAAAGAGTTGGGCATGACCAGCACGGTCTTTCACTCCGTCCACGGTCTGCCCCCGGCAGCGGGCCAGGAGCATGACGTCACCACCGCCCGGGACCTGTCCCTCCTTTGCCGCGAACTGCTCAAGCACCCGGACACCTTGCGTTACACCTCTACCCGCGAACATTCCTTTCGTCCAAATGTGGCTGGAAAGACGGTTCAAATGCGCACGCACAACCATCTCCTGAGCCACGTCGAAGGGTGTGATGGATTCAAGACCGGCTATATTGTGCAATCCGGCTACTCCATTGCCGTGACCGCGGCCCGCCACGGCCAGCGCGTGATTGTGGTCGTACTGGACAGCATCAGCTTGAAGGTGCGGGATGCCAAGGCGGCGGAACTGGTAGCCAAAGGCTTTGCCGCGTTGCCGGCAGTTGGTCCAGGTGCCGCCGCGCCAGCTTCCCCGCCGGCCGCAACCCCGAACAAAGCGCACAAGTAGTAGCGGCGCAGGGTTGCGGGGGAGAGAGAATTGGGGCGCTGGGGACTGCCGCGCGTGCTGGTCGGCAATGCGGCGGTTCGCACGGCGAGGCTAAGTATAGAGTTGCGCATTCTAATCAAAGCCGGAGGAGCGCGTCCGGAGCCGGCGCCAAGTTGCCCGGTGCGGGTCGCGCGAACGGGGGTTTTGGCCGGGCGAACCCAGGCGGAATTGGAGGCCGGGAACAACGCGGCCAGCTCGAAGGCAAGTGGACGTTTCGTGCAAGAGGTTCGCGTTGACGCAGCTTGCTTTCCGAAGCAGACGAACTACGTTGCCGCCGCGGTTCGGAATTGAAAATGTTTAATGTGAAAGACCCTTTGAAGCAATTTACGCTCGCCGTTGCGGCTTTGGCGGCGTTTTGTCGGGGTGGCGGCCTGTGCCGGGCCGCTGAAACCCCCACGCTCACCGTGACGCCGGCGGTCACCAGCAACACCCACCCCGTGCAGGTTGCCACCAACCTCGCCGCCACCAACGGGGTGAATCTCCAAAACTTCCAACTCCAGTCCAATTACTTTCCCATCGTGGACAACCAGGCCCCGAACCGCCCGCGCTTCTATCGCATCCGGAAGAACTAGCTCCGATCAATTCAATCAAGCATGTCGGCCGACGCCAAACAGACCACCCTTCCCCCCGAACCGACCGGTTGGCTCAGGCGCGCCGCGTCGAAGCTCTACAACTGGGTCGTCTTGATGATCTTGGTCGGCGCGGCGGTTGGCCATTTTTGGCCGGCCGCCGGCGTGGCGATGCAGCCCGTGGCGGAGGGGTTTATCAACCTCATCAAGATGCTTATCCCACCGGTGATTCTATGCACGGTGGTACTGGGCATTTCGGGCGCGGGCGGGGTTCGCAAGGCCGGCCGGGTGGGGGCCAAGGCGCTGATTTACTTCGAAGTGGTCAGCACTTTCGCCCTGGTCTTGGGCCTGGGGATGGCGCACTTGCTCGGCCCGGGGCGGAGCTTCCACGCGAATCCTTCACAATTGGATCCCCAGCTAGTGGCCGGTTACGTGGAGAAAGCGCAGCAGATGACCGTTTCGGATCATGTGCTGAAGATGATCCCCCGCACTCTCTTGAGCGCGTTCACCGAGGGAGACATCCTGCAAGTGTTGCTGGTGGCGGTGCTAGTGGGGGTGGCATTGACGCTATTGAAGCCGGAACAGGCGCGGCCGCTGATTGAATCTCTCGAGCGGGTGAATCACCTGTTGTTCGGCGTGATGCGCCTGGTCCTGTTGCTGGCTCCGCTGGGAGCCGGGGCGGCAATAGCGTTCACGATCGGGAAGTTCGGGCTCAAATCGCTTGTGCCGCTGGGAGGGCTCATCGCCCTGTTCTACCTGACCTGCACGTTGTTCGTGGTCCTTGTGCTCGGAACGATCGCGCGCATCGCCGGGTTCAATATCTTTCTGCTGCTGCGGTACATCCGAAGCGAACTGCTCCTCGTTCTGGCCACCAGCTCCTCGGAATCGGCGTTGATTCCGCTGATGGAGAAACTGGAGCGGCTCGGGCTGTCACGCTCCGTCGTGGGGCTCGTCGTGCCCACGGGGTATTCCTTCAACCTGGACGGCACGAATATTTACATGACCCTGGCCTCGCTGTTCATCGCGCAGGCATTGGGAATCGAACTCACCCTCAGCCAGCAGCTCCACATCCTAGTGGTGGCGATGATCACCAGCAAAGGCGCCAGCGGCGTCACCGGTTCCGGCTTTGTCACGCTGGCGGCGACGCTCTCCGTGGTGCCGGATGTGCCCGTCGCCGGCATGGCGTTGATCCTGGGCATTGATAAGTTCATGTCGGAGGCGCGGGCGATTACCAACCACATCGGCAATTGCACTGCGGCGGTAATCATGGCGATCTGGGAGGGGGAAATTGATTGGGCCAAGTTCCGGGCAGAGCTGGCCATAGGCAGCAGAACCACCCTCTGAACCGGCTGAGAAGACTCCGCGTCACCCTACGAAGAGGCGGACGATCCTACCGCCGGAAGTCCAACACCTGGCCAAGCGCATGGCGCACGAACGGCGCTTGGAATTGATCCAAGAAACCATGCCGGATTGAAGGAAACCGCAGGATCAACAACCACGAACCGCCATTTGGCAAAGTCATCAATCGGCGCACCCGGGCGCAGGCGCTGCCAGACTTGGACCCTTCGACGGGACGTCCTCGGCAACCCAAGATCAAATTTCTCAGTCCCTCCGTGCTCGACACCCGCACACGGCCGCAATTCGTTCCGCCGAACCGCGCCGCGTGGGGAAAGACGCTCGCTGTGCCCGAACGCTCGAAGATGGCTTCCCCGGTTGCGAGGGATGTCCTCACGGTGAAGGAGAAGACACAGTGAGGGTGGTGAAACCGTTTTGGCGATGGCGACTCGCGGCCTCAGAACGATGTTTCTATGACCACCCAATAGCGACGGGTTCAACCCAACTCCGCCTTCAACCGCCGCTCCGCTTCCTCGTTGCTCAAGCCGTACCGCTGCCGCAGCACGCTCACGCCGACCACCGGCGGATACGACTGATCCGCCTTCATGCGGGGCTCGACGTATTCGATGACCTCGAAAAGCAATCGGTTCGCCGCTTCGTAGTCCAGATTCGTGAGTCGCTGAATGTACCGGGTGGCGCGGTCAATCAGCTTCAGGTTGCTCGGCACGACCCAGATCATGTAGTTACCCATCACGCGCCCGAGCCGCACCATCGTGCAGGTCGAGAGCGTGTTGAGCAGCAGCTTGAGGCCAACGCGCATGACGCCTTCAAGCCACAGGTCGGTCATGGGCAACGGCACCAGCACGGTCACGCAATCCGGATTCCATTTCGCGACGAACGCCCCGACTTCACAGCAACTCTCGGAGGAGCCGAGAAAAATCAAACCGGTCTTCGCGCCCGCGTTCTGCGCCGCTTCGAGCTGCTGGCGATGAAAGCCATCCGTCGCCAGCAAGGATTGCTTCTCCGCTTGCACCACCAGTCCGACCGCGCTGTCGCCAGCACCGAGCGGGCGGTTCTGGATCCCATCCAACCCAATGCGGAAGCGCATCAGTTCCGGGTAGCTGATCTTGCCGATGATCTCGACCGTGCGGGCGAACTTGTCGTCCGGCACGAGGCCGCGCACGTCGTCCGCGCACCACTCGACGCAGCGGGGCGCACGCTTGCAGACGCATTCCCAGGCACTCGGCGAATCGGGATACGGCACGTAGAGAAAAGCCCAGGACTCGGTTGCGGTCGGATCGTCGAACTTGCGGAACGGCGGCGTGCAATAAGTCGGCGAGCGTTCGGTGGTGTCGGTGAGCATGTCAATGCCCACGCGGTCGGCGAAGTAATTATTCTTCCGCCCGGCGCGATAAACGGATTCCTCCATCGCAACGAGCTTGGCAAGTTGTGACCGCACGACCGGCGATTTCAGCGTGGCGTGAAGTTCGGTGAGCCGGGCGAGAAACTGTGCGGGCACTTCGTTGACTACGTGGCCGCCGCCGTTAGGCGGCGCTAACCCTTCGGCCGGCTCCCGGCGGCGGCTCCCAACCAGATCGCGCACCACCATTTCCAGCACCGTGACGATCACGGCGAGTTGGATGCTCGTCGCCTGCATTCGGGTCGAACCGGTGATGCCCATCGGCCCGGTGGTGAGATTGAGCTTCTCGATGCGCGCGTCCGCAATAATCTCGCGACTGCGTTGCACCTGTTGGCAAAGAATCTCATCGGGATTGTTGTACACGAAATAAACCTTTGCACCCACCGCCACGCCTTGCCAGGCCGTGCCGATGACAAACGAAGTCTCGCCGCCTTCCGTGATGGCGAACACCACGTCCTTCGCGCCCACGCCGAGATCCGCGATCTGCTTTTTGCCGAACGCCGTAAAATCCTCGAAACCCTCCACGGCTTTGATCAGCGCGAAGTCTCCGCCCGCCATGACCGGGAACGCGCGATTCTCCCAATCCTCATCGTAGCAGCCGCCGTAAGGAGGCGCTGACTCGTTGGGAGAATGCGCCTCGTTACCTCGGCGGCTACCTCGCTGCTGCCAAAAATTCCGCCAGATCGAAACGAGCTGAATACTCAAGCGCCCCGTCGAGCCGCAGCCGGTGAAGAAAATCTTCCCGCCATTCGTGAGCGAAGCCAGCACCCTGTCCGCGATCTGCCGGGCGCGGCCCGACGCCGCGAACTCGCGATACGTGCGGATGACATCGTCGTCCACATCCAGCAACAGACGCAGGCCAGCGGCGATATCGCGCTTGGCAGTCGCACTCAGATTCGCCGTTACCGGGTGAGACGACTCGGTCGTGAGAGCGCCGAGCTTGAATTGGTCGGCGATCTTCAGGAAGTCCCCGGATCGTTGCTGAGATGTCTCGCTCATATTTAGGCGGCGATAATGAAGCTAAAGCTAGGTTTTTGCCAGCGTTGTGTAGCGACTGCCGCCCGGCGACAGCTCGCTCTGGATCAATTCGATTCTGGAGTTGCAGATACCTCGCCGATTGGGAAATCGGCGATACAACTCAGCGCAGCCGAGCGGCAACCGAAACCCGAACCCAAGCCAACCGCAGAGAACAAACGCCTGCCCACCTCTGCGGCCTTCGTGCCTCGGTGGTTGCTTTCCCGTTCCGAAATTTCGCACCGGCCGCGACGATCTCATGGGATACTGGTGGTCTTGGAAGTCTGCACTGCCGAGTTTGCGCCGCTCCCGCGCGGGGCGTTTGGGAATCCTATCGGATTCACGGCAACGGTTCGCCCCGCGCCGCCAATAGCAGGCGATACCACTCGTCGCGGGTCAATTCGAGTGCGTCCGCCCGCGCGGCTTCCTGGATGCGCTGCGGATCGGTTGAGCCGACGATGGGCATGATGCGACCGGGATGCTTCAGGAGCCACGCCAACGCAATAACCGTGCGACTCACGCCGCGCGCATGCGCCACTTCATCCAGCACTTTCACGACGCCAGCGGGGTGATACGCTTTTTGCGCGGGCAACAAACGCCTGGCGCCATGGCCCAGCAAACCCGCGCCGAGCGGACTCCAAGCCATTGGCGTGAGGTTACGTTCCAGGCATTGATCCAACGTGCCATCTGTGAAGGCGTCGAGTTTCGCGAGGCTGATTTCCACCTGGTTGACGACCAGTGGCAGCGGACAAGCCGCCTGGAAAGCAGAAACCAAGCTCGGCCGAAAATTGCTCACCCCGAAATAACGCACCTTGCCCGCATCAAGCAATTGCACGAACGCGCCGGCAATTTCATGCGGGTCCGCCAGGAAATCCGGCCGATGGAGCAGGTAGAGGTCAATCACTTCAACGCCCAGTCGCTTCAGCGATTGCTCGCAGGCGTGCACGATGTATTGGGCGGAGAGATCGTAACGCCCCGGCGAATCTGGATTCGGCAGGCCGGCAGGGCGCACGCCGCACTTGCTGGTGATGAGCACGCGCTCGCGCATCGCGGGTACTTCGCGCAACACGCGGCCAAAAACTTCTTCCGCCTTGCCGCCGCCGTAAATGTCAGCGCCATCGAAAAGCGTGTAACCGGCCTCGTATGCCGCCAGCACCGCCGCACGTCCGTCAGTGCCGGGCTCCGCAATCCGCCAGCATCCGTAGGCGAGGCGGGTGGTGCTTAATGAACTGTTTCCAATACGAATTTGTTTCATAGCAGTTTCTCCAAGGATTCAATGCCAGGTTAGTTCCACGATCACCGGCGACCACGAAATATGCTGGACGACTTTTTGCAAACGGCGCGAGGCATCGGGCACGGGAATTCTCGCCGCGTCGCTGATTTTGACCTCGACCTGTTGATTCAGCGTCTGCAACTGCCGCACGGGTGCTTCGTAGTGCCGGTAGTAATCGAACTCGGTCAGAATCAACTTGGCCGGGCGATGCTTGATAACCAGGTTGATGAGATGCTCGGTGTGACGGCCCGGGGCCAACCAGTCGGAATGAATGGCGCGCAAATCCTTGTGCCGCGCCGCCTCGTAAAGAAACGCCGCCGAGACCGCCACCATCGCGCCGGGTGGCGTGCGGTCGAGGCTCGCTCGCACTTGTTGGATCGCCTGGCCGTGACTGACGTCGGCCGCGCAAGCCACGCCCCAAGTGCTCATGCCCACGGCGCGCACCGCCCCCCCCGCCGCCAAAACCACGAAAATGGAAATCCAAAGTCGTTGTTGGCCGCGGGTCGCCCATTGGCCGCCGCAGGCAGCCACGAAACTGCCCACGACCAACGGCTGTATGTAGCCGATGGAGAGCGCAAAATTCGGCGTCAGAAAAACCAAGGCTGCGAGCGCAATCCCCGCCACCGCCGCCGCCCCCCCCAGCGCGACGAGCGCAGACGTGGTTGAGCCACACACCTCAAGGAGCGTGGCTGGGCGCAGGGATTTGCCCGGAGCGCGAAGCTGGAGCTTCGCGCTCCCGTCCCTAAAAAGCCGCAACCCCAACCAACCGACCAGAGTGATCACTCCGCACAAACCCGGCCCGGTGCGCAGAACTTTCAGGCAATCATCGAGACGCGGCCACCGCCAACCGGCGACCGACGGTGTCTGCTGCGCGTGTTCCTGAAAGCCCACCCATAGTCGCGGGTAACCGAATTTCACCAGCGCCACCAAGGCTACGGGAATCAAGACCGTGGCCATCAACGGCGCCACACGGATCGGCTCCTTGCGCATCGCCAAGCCCAGGAGGTTCAGCAACCAAATCCAGCAGAGGTAAACTCCCCCCAGTTGCAAACTGGTGCAGAGCGTCAGAACCACCAATCCCGTCGCCAGCCAATCCCGCCCGCTTCCCAGCATCCCGGAGCGCGTTTCCCGGGCGCAGACCCAAGCCAGCACCGCTGAGACGCCAAATAATTGCGCCAGACTATCCGGCCGATCGTGAAACGTGATGACGAAAAGAAACAGTCCCGCGACATTGATCCAGATCGCTGGCGTCTTCAATCGGCGAAAAATTTCCAGAAGCACGAGCAGATACGCCCCGAACAAAGCCAGGTGCAACAACATCGCCGCCACCTCGCTCGTGCCGAACACCGACATCCATCCCCAGAGCACAGCTTGATACGCCGGCGGATAGGCGCAAAAGATTTCCGTGCTTGAAATCGGCAGCGCCAGTGCGAGTGAGGGATTGAAATAGCCGCCGCCATTCAACAGGTTCACCACCGGGCCGTCGTAAAAGTAAGCGTCATTCGCGGGCACGGGCTGAAAGGTCGTAACGAACAGCGCGATCTTCCACGCGAACACGAACGCGAAGACAAACCACGGGCGGGCAAAACACTTGGCGATGGCAGATGACAGCGGCATTGGCGGCGACAGCTTTTCAAATCACGGCTGCTTGTCAACGGCCAACGCCGTCGGCTACATTGCGCGGCCTTGAGCATGCCGCCCGCAGAAACTGCCACCAGCGAAACTTTCGTTCCGCTGGCCGTGGACTTGGACGGGACGCTGATCCGCAGCGATATGATCTGGGAATCCGTCGCCCGTCTGCTGCGGAAAAAACCACTGGCGCTGCTGGCGCTGCCGTTTTGGTGGGCGCGCGGTCGGGCGCATCTCAAACAGCAACTTGGCCGGCGGGTGCAGGTGGACGCGGCGAGTCTGCCCTACAATGAGCCGTTTCTTGCCTGGTTGAAGGAACAAAAGTCTGCCGGCCGCCGCCTCATTCTGGCCACAGCCTCCGACATGGCGATGGCTCGCCCGGTCGCCGCTCACTTGGGCATTTTCGAGGAGGTAATGGCCAGCGATGGGGAAATTAATCTGCGCGCCCAGGCCAAAATGGATGCGCTCACCAAGCGGTTCGGCGAACGCGGATTTGATTACGCCGGCAATTCGTCGGTGGACTTGGCTGTGTGGAGTGGCTCGCGCGCAGCCATCGTCGTCAACGGGAGCGAGGCTTTGGCCCAGCGCGCGGCCCAGCGGACCAAACTCGGCAGGATTTTCCCCACCCATGACTCAACACTGGCCGCGTTGGTGCGCTGTTTTCGCCCGCACCAGTGGTTGAAGAACCTGATCGTGTTTGTGCCCGTGCTCACGGCACACAAACTTGGCGATGCCGCCGCTCTCGGTCATGCCGCGCTGGCCTTCGCGGCATTTTGCCTCTGCGCTTGTGCGGTCTATGTGCTCAACGATCTGCTCGACCTCGACGCAGATCGCCACCACGCAACCAAACGCCATCGCCCATTTGCTTCCGGAGCCTTGCCGATCCCGTTCGGTTTGATCGCCGCTCCCCTGCTGTTGCTCGCCGCGGTGACACTGGGAGCGTTGTTGTCCGCAGAATTCGTCGTCGTCGTGTTGTTGTATTTCGCGCTCGCGGGGGCCTATTCACTGCGACTGAAACAGGTCGCATTGCTCGACGTTTTTGTGCTGGCCGGCCTTTACACCCTTCGGCTCGTCGCGGGACATGTCGCGACGGGCATTGAATACTCCCCGTGGCTGCTGGTGTTTTCGATGTTCGTCTTCCTCAGCCTTGCGTTGCTGAAACGCTTCCTCGAACTCCATTCGTTGCGGCAACAAAACCGCCACGAGGCGAAGGGGCGCGGCTACACGGCGGGGGATCTCGAACTCGTCACAACGCTCGGTTTGGTGAGCGGCTATCTCGCGGTGCTCGTCCTCGCGCTATACGTGAACAGCCCGCAGGTGCAAAAACTCTACGCCCAGCCGGTGCGGTTGCTGCTGGTCTGTCCGCTGCTGCTGTTCTGGGTGAGCCGCGTCTGGTTTCTCGCGCATCGCGGCCAGATGCAGGATGACCCGGTGGCCTTCGCGGTGCGCGATTGGGTGGGCTACGCGGTCGGCGCGCTAACGCTGGTGGTGATGTGGCTGGCGACCGGAAGGTGAAATGGGGAAACATTCAATGTTGAATGTCGAATGTTCCATGAATTTGTCCATCCACTGCTCCGCCAGTGGGCTTCGATGAATCTTCGCCCTTCCAACTGGTTTCACGACACCGTTTCCGCGCTGGCCTATTCGCTGGCACAGCCGCACCAGAAGGCGCCAGAGCTTGCGCCGCCCCACAATGACCTCACGCAGTTTATTCTTACGCAGCACGCGCAGATGCCAGACTACCTGCGCGGGCCGATGCTGCTCGCAACATTGGGCTTTGATTCTTTTGGCGCGGTGAAAGGCGGGATGCCGTTTCACCAACAGCCTTTGGGCAAACGCGCGCAACAAATCACGGCGTGGCGGAATTCCGGCATCGGTTTCCAGCGCGACCTGATCCGCTACTTCGAGAGTCTTGCCACCTTGGCGCTTTATAGCCGCGAGTCGGAGCGCAGAACTCCAGCTCTGCGCGAGTATGAAAGCCGCCACCAACGCGCAGAATTGGAGTTCCGCGCTCCGCCCCGAGAACTGCGCGCCGAAATCGTCGTCGTTGGCTCCGGCCCCGGCGGCGCCATCACCGCCTGCCTGCTGGCCGAAGCCGGCCGCGATGTCCTGTTGATCGAAGAAGGCGAGCACTTGCCGCTCAGTTCCTGCGCGCCGTTTTCCAGAACCGAAATGCGGCAAAAGTACCGCAGCGGCGGACAGACCGTTGCGCTCGGCCGGAACAAGATCGCCTACGTGGAAGGCCGTTGCGTCGGCGGTGGCAGCGAAATCAACAGCGGCCTTTACCACCGCCCGCCGCCTGAAATTCTCGAACGCTGGCGAAAGGAGTTCCGCGTCCAAGCGCTCACGGAGTCTGAATTGCTACCGCATTTTGAAGCCTGCGAACGCGACGTTTCCGTGTCACTGCTCCCAGGGCCGCCGCCGCCGGCTTCGTTGAAGCTGCACGACGGCGCGACCAAGCTGGGCTGGAAGTCGCTCGAAGTGCCGCGCTGGTTCCGGTACTTGGCCGACGGCTCAGGCAGCCGCCAGTCCATGACGGAAACCTACATCCCGCGTTTCCTCAAAGCAGGCGGGAGGCTGCTGCCGCAGACCCGGGCGCTCCAGTTTCGCCCAGCCGGCAATGGTTGGCTCGTGGATACGCTTCACGGACAAGTAAACCACATCGAAATCGCGGCGGAGAATTTGTTCGTATGCGCTGGGGCGGTTCAGTCCCCTGCCCTCCTCCGGCGCAGTCACATCACGCGCAACGTCGGAGATTCGCTCCAAGTTCACCCCACAGTGAAGATCGTGGCCCGGTTTCCCGAAGCGGTGAACGCCGCCGACATGGGCGTGCCGGTGCATCAGGTCAAAGAGTTTTCGCCGCGACTCAGCTTCGGCTGCTCGATCAGTTCGCCGGCCTACGTCGCGCTGGGATTGATTGACCATCCGGCCGCCGCGCAGGAAACCGCGCAAGCCTGGCAGCGCACCGCCATCTACTACACGATGATAACCAGCGAAGGCCGCGGCACGGTCCGCCCACTGCCCGGCTTTCGCGATCCACTGGTGCGATACAAACTGACCGCCACGGACCGCGCCAATCTGGGCGACGGTCTGCGTAAACTCGCGCAGATTTTGTTCGCGTCCGGAGCAACGGAACTCTATCCCAGCCTGACGCGCGGGCCGGTGTTGCGGAGCGGCGGTTGCCTGCGCAAACTTCCGGACTTGTTGCCCGATGGAATGGCAAACTTGATGACCATTCATCTTTTCAGCTCGTGCCCGATGGGCGAAGCCCGTGACCAGTGCGCGACGGATTCGTTCGGTCGGGTTCACGGCTTCAAGAATCTTTTTGTGAATGACGCGAGCCTGCTCTGCACCGCCCCCGGCGTAAATCCGCAAGGCTCGATAATGGCCATCGCCCGGCGAAACACGCTCCAATTTCTCGGACAACTCTAATCCATGAATCTGAACCACCCTCTCGTTCTCGTGACCGGTGCCGCCGGTTGGCTTGGTTCGCGGCTGGTCGCCTCGCTCGTGCGCGGTCTGCCGGAGCACGCGGCGTTGCGCGAGCCGCAAAAGGATTTGCGCATCCGCACACTGATACTTCCCGGCCAGAATGGCGCGGCGCTGAAAAAGCTCTCCGCGCGCATCGAGATCGTCACCGGCGATATTCGCAGCGCGGAGGATTGCGCCAAGTTCTGTTGCGATGCCAAAGGGGCTACCCTTTTTCACACGGCAGGCATCATCCACCCGAAGCGCGTCTCGGAATTTTTCGCGATCAACCGCGATGGCACGGCGAAACTTCTGGATGCCGCCATCCCCGCCGGCGTGAAGCGCGCGGTGATCGTTTCCTCCAACTCGCCTTGCGGCTGCAATCCGCACCCGGACCATTTGTTCGATGAGCTTTCGCCCTTCAATCCTTACCTGAATTACGGCCGCTCGAAGATGGAGATGGAACTCGCCGTCCGCGAACGCGCTTCCAGGATCGAGACGGTCATCACCCGCGCACCGTGGTTTTACGGGCCGAACCAGCCGCCGCGCCAGACCCTGTTCTTCCAAATGATCCGTGACGGCAAAGCACCGATTGTCGGCCGCGGCGACAACCTCCGTTCGATGGCTTATGTGGACAATCTCTGCCAGGGCCTCATGCTGGCCGCAATGACCGAGCGGGCGGCGGGACAAGTCTATTGGATTGCGGATCGCCAGCCCTACACCATGAACGCGGTCATTGACACCATCGAGCGCTTGCTCGAAACCGAGTTCGGCCAGCGTTGCGCGCACAAGCGGATGCGCCTGCCCGGCCTCGCCAGCGAAGTCGCGTGGCTCGCGGACCAGACCCTTCAGGCGGTCGGACTTTATCATCAGAAAATCCATGTGCTCTCGGAGATGAACAAAACCATCGCCTGCTCCGTGGCTCGCGCGGAGCGGGAACTGGGCTACAACCCCACCATCGCTCTCGAAGAGGGCATGAGACGCTCGCTCAAATGGTGCGCGGAAAACGGACAGACCATTGGAAATTAAATCCATGAAACATCTTATCACCGGCGGCTCAGGCTTTCTCGGCAACCTCATTGCCCGCCGACTTCATGCGCGCGGCGAGCAGGTCCGCATCCTCGACGTTTGGGAAGACCGGTCGCGCCCCAAGGAAATTGAATTCGTAAAGTGCGACATCCGTGACGCCGCCGGCGTCGCCCGCGCCATGAAAGGCATGGACGTGGTGCATCACAACGTCGCGCTCGTGCCGTTGACGAAAGCGGGGGCGGAATTCTGGTCAGTGAACGTGGAAGGATCGCGCATCGCGGCCGAACAAGCGGTGAAGGCCGACGTAAAGACCTTCATTCACATGAGTTCGAGCGCGATCTTTGGCGCTCCGGATTGTCCGGTCACGAACGATTCTCCCTTTCGCCCCGTCGAGATTTACGGGCGCGCGAAGCTCGCCGGCGAACTGGCCGTGCGGGAAATTTCCGCTAAAGCGAAGCTCCCGCTCATCGTCATCCGCCCCCGCACGATTCTTGGCGAAGGCCGGCTTGGGATCTTCCAAATCCTGTTCCAATGGATCCAAGAGAACCGAAAGATTTACGTCATTGGCGATGGCAACCAGAAGTTCCAGTTTGTCCACGCGCACGATCTGATGGACGCCTACCTGCTCGCGATGGACGCGGGTAAACCTGGGGTCTATAACGTCGGCACGGACCGCTTCGGCACGCTGCGCGAAGCGCTCGCCCATGTGATCATGCACGCCCGCTCCGCCTCGCGCGTCGCGAGCCTGCCTGCGGGATTGACGATCAACACGCTGCGGGTGCTCGACT
Source organism: uncultured Verrucomicrobiota bacterium (assembly GCA_903828255.1). Taxonomy (GTDB): domain Bacteria; phylum Verrucomicrobiota; class Verrucomicrobiia; order Limisphaerales; family JADLHS01; genus CAIKLQ01. The sequence continues at coordinate 48,695 of CAIKLQ010000829.1, read as the reverse complement.
GGTTGCGCCTCAGCCCGCTCGCGCCCTGGCACTATCTCACCTACCACAAGGCGTTTCATTTCGACGTGCAACCGCTCCTGCAACTCGGCTGGAAGCCACGCTACTCGAACGACGAAATGTTCCGCGAGAGCTGGGATTGGTTTGGGCAAAACAAGGGTCGCTTGGCCGCCGAAGCTGCGGCGTCGCCGCATCGAAGCGTGGTGAAGCAACGGTTGCTAGGGCTGCTGAAGAAGTTTTCGTGAGCGAGCGCCCGCCTCTGGCCCGGCGCGTTAAATCAGCAGCTTGGAAACGCGCCAAGCCGGCGCCTGGCGCTCCGCGAACTTGCCTTTCCGCCGTTTTTCGCCACGCTTCGCGCGTTGAAAAACTTTCTCCACCAGCTTCTTATCCGCAGCCGCTATGTGCCGGCGGCGCTGGCGGGTTTGCTTTTGGCGGCGGCGTTTCCGGGCGTGGGCATCGCAGGCTGTGCTTGGGTGGCCCCGGCGTTGATGCTTGCGGCGGCATGGAACACCACCGGCTTGGAGCGCTTCCGTCTCGGCTTCGTGGCCGGGCTCGGGTTTTATCTCGCGGCGCTGTACTGGCTGTGGCTCATTCCCGTGACTGGCTATCCAATTCTTGGGTGGCTCGCCTTGAGCGCGTATCTCGCGCTTTATCCGGCAACGTGGGTGTGGTTGCTCGCCGGAAAAATTGGCGCGGGAAGCTGGGCGCGGCGCACGTTGTGGTCGCTGGCGGGCGCGGCGATTTGGGTGGCGCTGGAAATGATCGTGTCTCGTTTGTTCAGCGGTTTTCCCTGGCTCATTCTCGGCAATTCCCAGTTCCGCCTGCTGCCCCTCATCCAGATCGCGGCCGTCACCGGTGTGTATGGGGTTTCGTTCCTGGCCGTGTGGGTTTCGCTCTCGCTGTGCTCTGCCACGGTGGCCTTGCTGCGTCAACCCACCAATCGTTACGCCTGGCTCGGCGAAATCATTTTGCCGCTCGGCGTGCTGGTCGGGGGGTTCGCCTTCGGAATGGGCCGCTTGCGCGAAGCAACCCTCGAAGCGCCGACGTTTCGCGTGACTCTGATCCAGCCGAGCATTCCGCAGACGATGATTTGGAATCAAAGCGAAAACACCAATCGCTTTCGCCAGGTGGTGGAGCTTTCCGTGCGGGCGTTGACGAATGAAACCGACCTGCTGCTCTGGCCCGAGGCCGCGCTCCCGCAATTTGACGAGGCCAGTTTTATCACTATCACGAACCTCGTGCGGGCGCAGCGCGTCTGGATGATCTTGGGCGCTGACGAATCGCAATGGCGCAATCCACCCGCGAGCAAGGATGATTACGACGTGTTCAACAGCGCCTTTCTGTTCGACCCGGAGGGCCGCTTGCTGACCACTTACCGCAAACAAAAGCTCGTCATCTTTGGGGAATACATTCCGCTCATCCGCTGGCTGCCGTTCATCAAATGGTTCACGCCCATCACCGGTGGCTTCACGGCGGGCGACCGGCCGGTGCCGTTCGCGTTGGAGCGCAGCGCTCCGGCTCTGCGCAGTACGAACGCCGAATCCCAACCCGCGGAGCGGGAGCTTCGCGCTCCGATCCGCATCGCCACGCTAATCTGTTTCGAGGACGTCTTCCCGCACCTCGTGCCGGAGTACGTGAAGGACGACACGGATTTCCTCGTGAACCTGACCAACGACGGCTGGTTTGGCGAGGGCGCGGAGCAATGGCAGCACGCCGCCAGCGCGGCCTTTCGCGCGGTGGAAAACCGGGTGCCGCTCGTGCGCTGCTGCAACAACGGCCTCACCTGCTGGATTGATTCGCGTGGCGTGATGCGGCAGGTCTTTCGCGACGCGAACGGCAGCGTGTATGGCGCGGGTGCGATGACAGTGCAAATCCCAGTGCTCACACCCGGCGAAAAACGCGCGCCAACTTTTTACAATCGCCACGGCGATTGGTTCGGGTGGAGTTGCGTCGCGGTGCTGGCCGTGGTCTTGTGGCCCCGGCTGACAAAATCCGTCCGCCACAAGCGAGCGAACCGATCGAACCTGAAGCCGTGAAATCTGAGACCGGCGCAACGCCGGTCCTACGCCAAAATCCCCTTGACCAACTGCGCCTCCTCCGTCGGGCCAATCAGGCGCTGGTTGAGGCCCAGATATGGAAAACTCAAGCGCCGGGCGTCGAAGCCGAGTTGATGGAGAATCGTCTCCTGCAAATCACGCACGCTCACTTTGTCGCTGACGACGTTGTAGCCGAATTCGTCGGTCTCGCCGTAAGTGATTCCGGGTTTGATGCCGCCGCCGGCCAGCACCATCGTGAAACAATTCGGATGGTGGTCGCGCCCAAGGAAGGTTGAGCCGTTGCGGGCTTCATTCATGGGAGTGCGTCCAAATTCGCCGCCCCAGACGACCAGCGTTTGATCGAGCAAACCGCGCTGTTTCAAGTCGGTGATGAGCGCGCCGTACGCCTGGTCAATGTCGCGGCATTTCTGCGGCAGCCCCGTGACAAGGTCGTTGTCCTTGGCCGTCCCGTGCATGTCCCAGCCCCAGTCAAAGAGTTGCACGAAACGCACGCCCTTCTCGACCAACCGGCGCGCCAACAGGCAGTTGTTGGCGAAGCCCCCTTCCCCCGGCTTGGCGCCATACGATTCGCGGACCGCGGTCGGCTCCTTCGAGATGTCAAAAATCTCCGGTACGCTGATCTGCATGCGATAGGCGAGTTCGTATTGTTCGATGCGCGTCACGGTTTCCGGATCCCCGTAGAGCTTCGCCTCGGCTTCATTCAACTGGCGCAACGCGTCCAGACTGCGACGGCGGCTCGCCCGGTCCATGCCCGGCGGATCGTTGGCGTAAAGAATCGGCTCGCCGGACGTGCGGCACTGCACACCCTGATAAACGCTCGGCAGAAACCCGCTGCTCCAAAGGTTTTTGCCGCCGCTCGGATCCGAGCCGCCGCTGGACAGCACGATGAAGCCCGGCAGGTCTTGATTCTCGCTGCCCAAACCGTAGGTGACCCACGAGCCGAGCGAGGCGTTGCCAGGGCGCTGCAAGCCGGTGAACAAAAACAGCTCAGCCGGCGCGTGATTGAATTGATCCGTCCAGCACGACTTCACAATGCAGATGTCGTCCACGACCTTCGCCATGTGCGGCAGGATGTCGCTAACCCACGCGCCACCTTTGCCGTATTGCTTAAACTTGTGCGGCGAGCCGAGCATCTTCGGCACGCCTTTGATAAACGCGAACCGCTGGCCTTTGAGCAACGACTCCGGGCACGGCTGCATGTGCAGTTCGTTCAGCTTCGGCTTGTAATCGAACAAATCCAGCGAAGGCGGCGCACCTGCCATGTGGAGGTAAATAATGGACTTTGCTTTCGCTGGAATCATGGTGGGTTTCACCGCCAGCGGATTGGCGGCCGCCACAGCGCGACCTGACACCGCCGCCCCGCCATTGCGCGCGAACAAACCGCCCAACGCCAGTCCGCCCAGGCTCAGACCGGCGCGCGCAAAAAAATGCCGGCGCGTCAATGCGCGGGTGTGGGCGAGGTGGAGATTTAGCGAGTTCATGTCAGCTTTTCGTCAAAACCCCGTCTAGGTTCAACAACACATTGGCGACGACCGTCCAGGCCGCCGCTTCGGTCGAACTCAAGCCGTCCGGCAATGGCCCGAGAGGTTCGGTTGCCAGCTTCGCGGCGTCTGCTTCGTGGTCGCGATAATGCGCCAACTCGGACTCAAACAACTTCTTCAGTTCCGCGATTTGCGCTGGAGTCGCGGGCCGCGCCAACACCAAATTCAAGCCGAAACGGATTCGGTTTTCCACCGTTGTCCCGCCTTCCGCGATTAGCCGCCGCGCCAACGCCTGCGCCGCTTCCACATAAACGGGGTCGTTCAACGTGACGTAAGCTTGCAGGGGCGTGTTCGTGGGCAAACGGCGGAACGTGCAACTTTCGCGGCTAGGCGCATCGAACGTCGTCATGCTGGGATACGGAATCGTGCGTCGCCAGACAGTGTAGAGGCCGCGCCGATAGCGATCCTCGCCCTTGCTCGTGGGATAGGCGCGCAGGCCGTCGAACGCCACGCGCCACAAGCCGTCGGGCTGCGGCGGATAGACACTTGGCCCACCGACCTTGTGGCTTAGCAGACCGCTCAATGCCAGCGCCTGGTCACGAATGATCTCCGCGTCCAACCGCCGCCGCGGCGCGCGCGACAGCAAACGATTGCGCGGATCCTTCTGCAACGGCTCCGGGGTGACGCGCGAACTCTGTTGGTATGTTGCGCTCATGACGAGGGTCTTCAAAAACCGTTTCACATCCCAACCGTGATCGCGGAGTTCCAAGGCGAGCCAATCGAGCAACTCCGGATGACTCGGCAGCGAACCCTGCGTGCCGAAATCTTCTTCGGTCTCGACCAAGCCCGTGCCGAATAGTTGCGCCCAGATCCGGTTGGCGGTGACGCGCGCGGTCAGCGGATTCTCCGGACTCATCAGCCATTGCGCAACGCCGAGCCGATTGGTCGGAGCGCCGGTCGGCCAGGCAAGAAAGGCGGCCGGCGCCGCCGGCAAAACGGCGTCGCCGGGATCGAGATAATTTCCCTTGTTGAGCAGATGCGAAACTCGCGCTTTGTCTGGCGGCAAATCGCGCATGACCGGCACCTGGGCCGGCTTGATCCCATCCAGCTCTTTTCGCACCGCTTCGATCTGCGTGTTGATTTCCGTCGTTGCCGCCGCGTATTGCTGGAACCACTGCTGCAATTCCGTGCGCTGACCGGGAGTTCGTTGGTCCGATGCCGTGGCCAGCAGGGCTTGGACTTTTTCCGGAGCCGCAAGCGCCGGCAGAATCGAATCGCTCAACGCCAGCCGCAGCCGGCCCAGGGTGTTTTGCTTGCCGAAATTCTGGACGAGCTTGACCGTAAGCTCACCGGCGGGCAGGGCTTCGGCGAACTCGAATACGGCCGTCTGCGTTTTGCCCTGTGCGCCGCCGATGCTCCAGCCATTCTTGGACCCACTCGGAGCGGCGGTCACCTTGGCGATTTCACGACCGCTCTCGCTGAAGGAAGCCGTGGCCCTTTTCAAAACCACCACGCGCTCATCCGGCACCAATCGCGTGCTGGGTTTGGGGGCGACGGCAACTTGCGTCGTCCAGACCGGCTTGCGCCCGGCGTCGAGCGCCAGCAATTGAAACCCCGCAAGCCGCTCGCCGACCTCGCCATCCGTCCGGTTCCACACGACAACCGATTCAAGAGCCTTTTCTTCGCCTAGGTCAATTTCCCACCAAGGATTCGCCTCATCCCGCGTGTGGGTCGTGGACTTCGCGGACTCGAAAGCGCCATCCGTGTTGCCATCAATGGCGCGCTCCGGCGGACCGGCGAAGTCCACGCTCGATTGCGAAGCCTTGCCGCGCGTCGCCACGTTTTCGCCGCTGCTGAAGACCTGCACTTCCGCCAAGGAGAGAACGTGTTTCTCGCCGGGCAATTCGATCCGCACGAACCTTGCGTGCTTGGGCGCGGAACTGGTCTTCAGCGTGAGTTGCAATTCGTTCAACATGAAGTTGCCGCTGTCGCTCCGGCCGGGGCCGTGAGCTGGCAGCGAATCATCGGCCAGCACTTCGAGCCGCAATGCCCGCGCTCCCGCCACGGCCGCTGCCCACTTCAAAGTGTAAGTGTCCTTGTCAGGCGAATTCGTGCCCGCCAGCAACGAATAGTCTTCGGACTTTTGGAAGGTGGTTCCTTTCGCCGAGTTGAATTCAGTCAAGTCAGCGACGCGCCACACGCCCGGCGATTGATTGATTTTGTCCCATTCCGCGAACTCGCGCTCCACGCCCGGCCCGTTGGTCGCAAGCGTCTTTTCCAGTTCGGCGATTTGGTGCTGGAGGCCCGTGATTCGCTCGCGCTGCTCCGGCGTCGGTAGCGGCAGCGTAGGGCGCTCATCGGGTTGGTCGTTGTCCTCGCTCTGATTGAAGAACGCATAGAACTGGTAGTATTCCTTCTGCGAAATCGGGTCGAACTTGTGCGAATGACATTGCGCGCACCCCAGCGTCAGCCCCATCCACACCTGCGCCGTGACGTTGGCGCGATCCTTCACCGCCGCCACGCGCCATTCCTCGTCGTCCGTGCCGCCCTCGACATTCGTCATCGTATTGCGGTGAAACGCCGTGGCGATGATCTGCTCCTCCGTCGGCTGCTCCAGCAGATCGCCGGCGATTTGCTCGCGGGTGAATTGATCGAACGGAAGATTACGATTGAGCGCCTTGATGACCCAGTCGCGATACGGCCACGGATTGTTTTGGCGCAACGAATCCTGGCCGTAGCCGTAAGAATCAGCGTAACGCGCCAAGTCCAGCCACAAGCGCGTCCACTTCTCACCGTACGCGGGCGAAGCCAGCAAACGATCCACGACTTTCTCGTAAGCATTTGGGGAACGGTCCGCGACAAACGCCGCAACTGCAGCGGGCGAGGGCGGCAAACCGATCAAATCTAGCGAGAGCCGGCGAATCAACGCGTAACGATCCGCAGTCGCGGACGGCTTGAGCTTGTTCGCCTCAAGCTTGGCCAGAATGAATTGATCAATCTGGTTTTTCACCCAGGCACGATGGGCAACTTTGGGCAGTACCGGTCGCACCGGTTTCGTGAACGACCAATGCGTCGCGTACGGCGCACCCTGTTGCACCCAGCGCTTCAGCAGCTCGATTTCCGCCCGCGTCAAGGGATGCCCTGATTTGGCCGGCGGCATGATGTCCTCGGGATCGGTGGTGATGATGCGCCGGACCAACTCGCTTTGCTTTACGTCCCCCGGTTTGATAGGCGTGACGCCCTCGCGCTCGCGCGTCGCCTGCTCGCGAAGATCGAGCCGCAGCTTCGCTTTGCGCGAACGGTCATCCGGGCCGTGACAGGAAAAGCACTTGGCGGAAAGGATCGGGCGGATTTGCGAATTGAAATCCGCCTGGTCGTCGCTGGCGGCGGGAGCGGCAAAAACGACCAGCCCAACGACCACAACTCCGACCGGCAGTGACCTGCCAGCCTGACCAAGCCATGACGGTATGCTCTTCATCGTTCGCGCAAGGACTGTGACGGAAAGACTACGCCGCACATCGGAAAAAGGAATTCAATTCTCGCGGACGGCGCGCTCCTTAACCCAGCACTGAAGCGGGCTGTTAATGAGAAACCGCGCCGCAGAAGTCATGGTTTGTGGAAGCTGGGTAACAACGGTCGGCCACCGGGATTCATTGATCGGTCCTGACAACCCAGACACTATACTGTCCAATGAAACGGTTTCACGCCCTAGTCATTTCGTTCAGCTTGTGCGCGGCTGCGAATTGTTTTGCGCAGACGGAATTCCGGGAAACGGCCGCCGCACTCGAAACCCAAGGCAAGTTCAAGGAAACGGTGGCGGTTTTGACGAATGCGCTGGCCAACAAGTCGCTCGCGACTGCCAAGCGCAAGGAACTGGAATTTGAACTGGACCGCCTCGACCGCATCCGCAAGGACTACAAGCTGACAAAGGAGGCTTTGTTCAAGGCGCTGAAGGAGTCCGTCAAGGATGTGACCGAGAGCGAATTTGAAGGCTGGATCGCTGAGGGCCGATTCGACAGTCGCGAGATTGATGGCGAGCGGCGCTTCATGGGTTCGAGCGTGAGCAATTTGTATTTCCGCCACGCCGAGTTAGAGCGCCGGGGGCTCAAACCCAAACACCCGGAGGCATTTGAAGCCGCCGTGCTGGCGGCGTGTCAGGCAATCCAGCAAGCGACGCTCGCGGAAAAGAAGCCTTACGTGCTACCGAAACGTTTCCGCACCACGATGATCGTCACCGCCAAAGCCGACGCCGCGCCTGCCGGCCAAGTCATTCGGGCCTGGCTTCCGATCCCACGGCATTACCCGTTTCAGACGGATTTCCAACTGCGTTCCGCTTCGCCTCCCACCAGCGACATCAACAGCCGCGAGAGCGTCATCCGCGCTGCGTATCTCGAAAAAGCCGCGCGCAAAGGCAAGCCCACCGAGTTCAAGCTCGAATACGATTACACCGCTTGGGGCGTGAAGTTCGACGTCAAGCCGGAGGAGGTTCGCCCGTGCGACGCGAACGATGCCGCGCTCGCACCGTTCCTGGGCGAAGCACCGCACGTCGTGTTCACCCCAGAAATACGCGCGCTGTCGGCGGAGGTCGTGGGCGCGGAGACGAATGATTTCCGCAAAGCGAAGAAGTGCTTCGACTGGATCGCCGACCAGATCAAATACAGTTTCGCCACCGAGTATTCGACGATCCGGAACATCAGCGATTATTGCCGCACCAAGCGCTACGGCGATTGCGGGCAGGAGGCGCTGTTGTTCATCACGCTCTGCCGGCTCAACGGCATCCCCGCGCGCTGGCAATCGGGCTGGAAAACCTTTCCCAGCGGCAAGGACATCCACGACTGGACGGAGATTCATCTCGCGCCCTACGGCTGGATGCCGGTGGACCCTTACATGGGCATCTGGGCAATGCGCTACGCGCGCACGCTCACGCCGGCGGAACAGCGGGAAATTCGCGACTTCTACTTCGGCGGGTTGGACCAGTGGCGCATGATCGCGAACGGCGACCATTCGCAAGAACTGTCGCCTCCGAAGCGCGGGCTGCGCTCGGACACCGTGGATTTTCAGCGCGGTGAAATGGAATGGGACGGGCACAACATCTACTTCGACAAATACAGCTACGACCTCCAAGTGAAAGAAGTGAAGCTCCCGAAACAGGATGGGCGCATTGAGTAACTCCGCAGAGGCATTCAGTGGGTCGGCGCGTCCACAGCGCTTTGGAGTGCGGCGACTTGTCGCCGCTTTTGCCGCTTGGCCGACTTGTCGGCGAAGCCGTGCCACGTCCAGCGGCACGTCGGAAAGCCTGAACCAACCGCTTTCTCAAAGACCGTTCGCCTCACCCAGTTTGACGGCGACAAGGCGCCTGCGAAAAGCGGTGACGAGTCCCCGCACTCCAAAGGCTTCGCCGTGAAGCTAGCCGCTCAAGTTTTCAGTTTGTTCGCTATCTTCGGTGGAAACAATCCGCGGTTTCGAAAGCGCCGGGTGCTGGCGAGGATGCTCCCTCTCCCAGCGGGAGAGGGCTGGGGTGAGGGAGAACGCCAGGAGCATTCAAAGCACGCAGGAAATTACCACCCTCCGCCGTTATTGTGGCCGCTCTCCCTCACCCTCAATCCCTCTCCCGCTGGGAGAGGGAGGCAGCCACCGGACGCGCCGGATGCTTTGACGCCGCCAAACTACTCCGCCGGAAACAGCAAAGAATCAGTTTTCAAACCCACGGTTACGAGACGCCGTCGCGGGTTGATTGGCGCAGCCGCGATCACTTGCGGGTTGGCGCTCTTGGCGGCGTTGGCGACCTGCGGAGCGACGACGGACATCGTTCGCGCGGCGAATCGCAATCTCCAAGTAGGCGTGGACAAACGCTCCGGGCAGATTGTCGAGTTCATTGATCTCACCTCGCGCCGGAATCTCGCCGGCGTGGCGACAGATCTCGGCGGGCTCTGGGAAGTGGAGTTCACCGACGGACGGTTGCTCTCTCCGACGAATGCTCGAACGTGTGACCTCACGCCGCTTGCCGCAAAGCCCGGAGGCCTCCGCCTAGAGTGGCGCGACTTCGGCCTCGCCCGGTCGCCAGCTCTGAGCGTCGAAGTCACGGTGCGCCTGGATCCGCGCCTCGCTTTGAGTCGCTGGCAAATCTCGCTTCACAACCTCAGCGGTCAAACGCCACGCGTGATTCGCTTTCCGCGCTTGCTTGAAGTGGCTGAGCAACCCGGTGACAAGCTCGCCGTGCCCGTCTGGCTCGGAGAACAGTCGGAGAATCCCAGCGCCCAGCTTCACGATGCGATGGGGAGTCCCAAACGCCAAACCTGGCACTATCCCGGTCTGCTCTCGCTGCAATGCCTGGCGCTGGCGAACGCCGGCAGCGCCGGACTTTACGTGGCGTGCGATGACACGGCGGATTACCTGAAGGACTTTTCAGCTTTCGGCGGCAGCAGCGGCGGCTTCAATTTAGAGGTCGTACATCGCCCGGAGAACGCTGGCGCAACCCAGCGCACTCGTGCTGGCGGCGGCCTGGCGGGCGCCGAACGGTTCGGTGGCCATCGCCGTGGCAAGCCTCAGCGACCAACCTTTGAGCCCCGAGTTGCGACTCGATCCTTTCCCGGCCCCGCTCAGTCGGCGGGGGAGAATCTTCCGCCTGGACGAATCGGGTCGCAAGCAAGTCGGCAGGTACCGCGGAAAAACCTTGATTCTACAGCCACAATTGGCGCCGCTAGACGCTTGTTTATTGGAACTGGAACCGGATTGAACTATTGCCCATGATGAATTCAAAAGAAACGAAGGCCGCGCTCGCCGCCGCCGTGCGCGCCGCGCGGGCCGCCGGCACCGTGATGCGAAAGAATCTTCACGTCGCGAAGACCGTCAACCTCGCCAACGCCCACGACATCAAGTTGGAACTCGACGTGCAATGTCAGAAGCTGATCGAGGGAATCCTGCACCGCGCGTTTCCGGAAATCAGTTTCCTAGGCGAGGAAGGCGAGCCGAGAGCGAAGAGCGCCGCCGCGCTTCGCTGGGTGGTGGATCCGATTGACGGCACGGTGAATTACGCACACGGCATCCCGCACGCGGCGGTTTCGATTGCCCTTCAGGAACGTGTCGAGTGTCAAGTGGCGAGTGGCGCGCGAAAGCGGCCCACGCATCACGCATCACGCATCACGAATTACGTCACACTTGTCGGGGTCATTTACGATCCGTTCCAGGACGAGCTCTGGACCGCCATGCGCGGCGCCCCGGCGCGCCTGAATGGCCGGGTGATCCAGGTCAGTCGCACCACGGACTTGGGCGAGGCGATGGTGACGATGGGTTTCGTGAAAAACCGGGCCAACCTGCGCGCGTTCGTGCCGTACTTCATGCTTCTTTCCCGCCGCGTGCGCAAAGTTCGTATGTTTGGCTCCGCAGCGCTGGCGCTGGCTTATGTGGCGATGGGGCGCTTCGATGCGTATATCGAGCGGCGGCTTAACTTGTGGGACTTCGCCGCGGGCGGGCTGATCATCGAGTGCGCCGGCGGTGAATTCCAGTGTCAGCCAGTGCCAGGATACTTGAAGCACCGCATTCTCGCCTCCAACGGCCGGCTGAAACCCACACTGCCGCCGCCGACTTGAGCCGGGCTGGTTATGCCATCTGGCCAGGTACTTCAGCGGGCAGTGGATCGCACCTCTGCGTCGGGAACCTCTCAGGGGGCAAGGCTAAAACTGCCGGCCACATCATAAGTGACGGGCGCATTCGGGTAGTAATACGGAGGTGGGTAAATTTTCCCGCTGAAGCCCCCAGCAGAAGCGGTGTCAAAATTGAGCATCATCGCCAGATCGAAATTCAAAACGCCGTTAAAGCCAATCGGCCAGAGCTTGCCGTTGTAGGGCTCCTGCCGCCAATAACAATAAGCGAGAGTGCCCGCGGTTCCGTTGTAGGTGTACGACCCGCCGTTGGAGGAATTGGGGGTGACGATCAAGGTGCCAGTGAAGCCATTGGTGAACACCACCGTCAACACTCGGCCAGACAAGGTCTTCGGCGCGAGCGTGGAAGCCGGATACTGAATCTGCGCCGCCCGGAAGAACTGGCTGTTGTTCGTATAGCCGCGGGTGAAGGAATTGGTCGGAACTCCGGTCAGGTCCATTCCAAGCCCCAACCAACCCCAGTTGGTAAGATAGCCGGAGGCGTAAATGCGCGTGTCGGCGTAGAGCCGGTTGCTGAAGCTGAGGCTGATGTTTGTGCCGGACTTGGCGATGGACAGGGTGAGGTTCGTGACCACCGGCAGTCCGTTGGTGTGGATGTCAAACGCCACCGCCGCTGGCCCGATGCGCCGGATGTTGATCGCGTTGACGACGATATTCGTCAGCGGCTTGCTGTTCCCGTTCGTGGCGACATTGTTGATGGCATACACCACGTTCGAGCCGCCGTAGAGCCGGCCGAAGATCGTATGCTCGTCGTTCAACCAGGGCGTCGGTTCCACCGTGATGAAATACTGCGCGCCGTTGGAGTCCTTCCCCGAGTTCGCCATCGAAAGCACGCCAAAGCCGTCATGCCGCAGGCTGGGCGTGAACTCATCCACGAAAGTGTAACCCGGCCCATCCGTGCCCAACCCGTTCGGCGAACCGCCCTGGTTCATGAATCCTGGCATCACACGATGAAACGTGGTGCCGTTGTAGAACGGATTGGTTTTCACCACACCGGACGGCAAATCCAACCAGCCCCGCTGGCCCGTCGCGAGGCCGATGAAATTGGCCACCGCTTTCGGCGCCAGCGCGGATTCGAGCCGGCAGGTGTAACTGCCCATGCTGGTGTTGAACTCGGCATAAATGCCGTTGGTGTATTGGGCGGAACAGAGGGGACTGAAAACCGCAAGCGCGGCGGCAAAGCTCAACCTGAACAGCGCCCGCCGAAACAGTTCATTTTTCATTTGCACGTCACCATTCACAATTCCCTGTTGCGAATCGGCTTTCCCCCGTTCCGAACAAGGCGGTATTTGCGCGGGACGTTGGCACACCCCAGGGAGGCGGACAACTCGAAATCTCAAGACTTCAAAGCCGCCTTCAGTTTCGCGAGCGCCCGAGCGCGATGGCTCCGGCGGTTCTTCACGTCTTCCCCCAGCTCCGCAAACGTCTGGTCAAACCCCTCCGGCACGAACAGCGGATCGTAGCCAAAGCCGCCTTGCCCTCGCGGCGCGGAAAGGATGCGCCCCTCACATGCACCCTCAAACAATTGGGTTTGAAGCTCAGGTTCATCCGCGTAACACACGGGCGAACTCACCTGGACTTTTCCGGGTGTGACGGGCGTTAGGGCAATCACGCAGCGGAATCGGGCGGTGCGTGCTTCCGTCGGCACGGTGGCGAGGAGGCGCAGCAGCTTGGCATTGTTGTCGGCGGTGGCGGAATTGCCGGACTTACCTGTATCCAGCGCCGCAAATCGCGCCGAGTGGACGCCCGGCGCGCCGCCCAGCGCATCCACTTCCAGTCCCGAATCATCAGCCAGGACGAAACTCGGCTCCGCCTGAACACTGAACACTGAGCACTGAGCACCCGCCACCCATCGCGCCAACTCCACCGCTTTCTTCTGCGCATTCCCCGCAAACGTAGCGACGTCCTCGACCGTCTCCGGGGCTGCCGGAAAATCCTCCAGCGTGAAGTAGCGGAACCCGTCGCCCAGAATGGCGCGAATTTCACCGACTTTGTGGGCGTTGCGGGTAGCAATAAGCAGCGAGATCATTTCTGCCACGCTACCGACTTCCGGGGCGAGGTTCAACCGCCACCTGCGGAAGTGCAACCACGGGCGGCCTTGAAACCGAGGCAGAAACGGAGATGCGCCCGAGCGGTTTTGTCCAATCCCGCGTTGACACTGATACCGTCGCTTCCTAGCTTTTGCCGGCAAAGATTGCAGCGCTTTGCCCCGAAAACGATTTCGGGGCTTTTTGTTGGTTCCCTGGCGGCGCGGTCTTTGCCGAAGCTCGTGAGATGACGGAGCTTGCTGCGGCTCTCAAAAGCCGCGATCCAAACTATAATTTATGGCAAATACAATTCTGGTCGGCGCCCAATGGGGTGACGAGGGCAAAGGCAAAATCATTGACGTTCTAACCGAGCAGGCGGACGTCGTCGTGCGTTACGCGGGCGGCAACAACGCCGGCCACACGGTTTGGGTCGGCAAACAGAAATACGTCCTGCATCTGATTCCGTCCGGGATTTTGCGCCCGAGCAAACTCTGCGTCATCGGCAACGGCGTGGTCGTGGACCCGGTTGGCTTGGTGAACGAAATCAACGGCTTGCTCAAGCTCGGCGTGAAGGTTGAGAAGAATCTCGTCGTAAGCGAAACGGCCCACGTCGTGCTGCCATATCACCGCGAACTGGACGCCCAGCGCGAAGTGCTCAAGGGCAAACACAAGATCGGCACCACCAAGCGCGGCATCGGCCCGGCTTACGGCGACAAAGCCGCCCGGGTTGGTCTGCGAATGATAGATCTCGTTGACCCGGCGCGCTTCGAGGAAAAACTGTCGCGCCGCCTCAAGGAGAACAATGAAGTGCTCAAGGCGCTGGGCGCCAAACCGCTTTCCTTCAAGCAAGTCCTCGCGGAATACCGCACCGCGGGCGACTACCTGAAACCCTTTGTCGCCAACACCGTGGTGCTGCTGCACCGGGCGATGTCCCGTGGCGAGGACCTTTTGTTTGAAGGGGCGCAAGGGACTTTTCTGGACTTGGATCACGGCACGTATCCTTACGTCACCTCGTCGAACACCACGGCGGGCGGGGCTTGCACCGGCTCGGGAGTGCCGCCGCATCGCATGGACCGCGTGGTTGGCGTGATGAAAGCCTACACGACACGCGTGGGCGAGGGACCGTTGCCGACCGAGAACGCGGACATCTCCGACTTACTGCACGGGATGGGCCGCGAGTTCGGCGCCACGACAGGCCGGGCGCGACGCTGCGGATGGTTTGACTCCGTCGCCACACGGCACGCAACGATGGTCAACGGCATTGACGATCTCGCCGTCACAAACCTCGACGGACTCGACACGGTGGAAACGATCCGGGTTTGCATCGCCTATCGGGACGGCAAGAAGCGTTTGGATTATGTGCCCAACGACGCGGAAATCCTGGCCCGATGCGTGCCGGTTTACGCCGATTTCGAGGGCTGGCTCACGCCGACACACGAGGCGAAGTCCTGGAAGCAACTCCCGGCCAAAGCGCGCGACTACCTGAAAGCCATCGCGGAACTCACCGGGGCGAAGCTCCACATCGCGTCGGTTGGGCCGGGTCGCGATCAGACGATATTCGTGTGAGCCGGTATGACGAGGGGCTTGTTTAACGCAGAGGGCGGGGAGAACCCGGAGAGGTGCAGCGATGAAACCGATTTCTTCTCTGCGATTCTCCGCCGCCTCAGCGTCCCGGCGTTTATCTTCTTCTTCTCACCCCGGCCCCCGGTCTGAAATCCGATGAGCACAGCCACGCCCCATCTCTCGCCCGAAGCCAAAGCCTCCCTGCCCCAGCACGTAGCTGTGATCATGGACGGCAACGGGCGTTGGGCGAAGCAACGCGGGCTGCCGCGCATCGAGGGGCATCGCCAGGGTGCCGAATCCGCGCGGGCGATTATTCGCGCCGCCGGCGAACTGGGCATCAAGTATCTCACCCTCTACGCCTTCTCGGCGGAGAATTGGAATCGCCCCAAGGATGAAGTGGACGCGTTGATGAAATATCTCGTCCATTATCTCAAGACCGAGACCGCCGACCTCAACAAGAACAACGTCAAACTGGAGGTCATTGGACAAATCTATCGCCTGCCGGATCACGTGCAGGAGCAGCTCAAGAAGACAATGCACACGCTGGCCAAGAACAACGGCCTGACGCTCGTCATGGCATTGAGCTACGGCAGCCGCATTGAAATTATCGAAGCCGTCCGCGGCATCGCCACGAAAGTCAAGGAAGGCAAGCTCGACCCCGCGGACATCAATGAACAGGTCATCTCGCAACATCTCTGGACGCGAAACATTCCCGATCCCGACGTCTTGATCCGCACCAGTGGCGAAATGCGCGTGAGCAATTTTCTGCTCTGGCAGATCAGTTACGCAGAACTCGTCATCACGCCCACGTTCTGGCCGGATTTCCGCAAGCCGCAATTAATCGCCGCGTTGGAAGACTACGCCCGGCGGCACCGGCGGTTTGGCGGAGTCTGAGGTTTACGGTTTGCAATTTTCGATTTACGATCCGCGCTTGAAACAAACGTCCCGCAACGCGTGAACAGCGAATCGCATCTCAAACCAGCCGCGCCGACCGGCCCGGCAACTTCCAAGCTGAAAACCTTTCTGCGACGGCTTGTCTCCGCCGTCATCCTGTGGTCGGTCATCTTGGCGGCCATGTTTTCCGGCCACAAGCTGATCTCGGATTATGTCTTTCTCGTCATCATGACGGCGCTCGCCGCCTTCGGGTTGGCGGAATTTTACGGAATGGTCGAGAAGCGCGATTTCGTTTGTTTCAAATGGTGGGGACTGTTCGGCGGGGTGCTGCTGATGGGGGGAACTTTTCTGCATTGCACCGGCAGGTTGGGCATCTACGACTCGCCCGCGCGCGTGAACGACTTCGAGGTAAGCTTCCTCATCCTGTTCGTGCTCGGGCTCTGCGTGCGCCAGTTTGTTGCCAAAAGCAATACGACGGGAATCCTCGCCATCTCCACCACGCTCTTCGGCCTCATGTATGTCCCGTGGCTGCTCAACTTCATCCAGAAGATCAATTTTTTTCCCGGCCTCGACAGCAACGGCAAATACTACGTGCTCTACTTCATCTTGGTCACCAAGTTCAGCGACACCGGCGCCTATGCCGTTGGCTCGCTGATCGGAAAGCACAAGATGATTCCGCGCATCAGCCCCGGCAAGACCTGGGAGGGCTTCGGCGGGGCGATCGTCGTCTCCACGGCAGCAAGCCTAGTGTTCACGCATTTCCTCGGCGACAAGATGCCCGGCATGACCCCGCTGCACGCCGTCGTGCTGGGCGTCGTGTTGAGTACCGCCGCGGTCATCGGCGACTTGATCGAATCGCTGTTCAAACGCGAAGCGGGGGTGAAGGATTCGGGGAAGTTTTTCCCCGGCATCGGCGGCATCCTCGACTTGCTGGACAGCCTGCTGTTTAATGCGCCCATCATGTATCTGTATTTGCGGCATGTCCTGACCCACCCATGACGAAGCCATTCTCATTAACCCCCAACTTCAATTGGGGGTCAGCGGTGGACGGAGGGCTAAACCATTTCAACGGTTTGCCCGCAACGGAAAGCCGTTGAAACGGCTGGATCAGCCTGAGCGCCAGAACCCCTGGCTGAAGCCGGGTGCTATGAAAGATTCGTGGCGGTGAGAGTTTTTTGCGAATGAAGAACGTTGTTTTACTCGGTTCGACCGGATCCATCGGCACGAGCACCGTCAAGGTGGTTGAGGATTTGCCGGATCGCATCCGCCTGCTGGCGCTCGCGGCGGGCAACAACTCCGAGTTGCTGCTTGATCAAGCGCGGAAGCATCAGCCCGCTGCCATTTCCATCAGCGAACCCGCGAAGGCACAGGCGCTTCGAGATGCCGTCGGCACGGCGATCGAAGTTTATTCCGGCAATGAAGGCCTGCTAAAACTGGCCACCCTGCCAGCGGCGGACATCGTGCTCATCGCCATCGTCGGCACGGCGGGTTTGCAACCGGCGTTGGCCGCGATCCGTGCGGGGAAAGACATCGCCGTCGCGTCGAAGGAAATTCTCGTCATGGCCGGCGAGATCGTGATGAACGAGGCACGCCAGCACGGCGTCCGCGTGCTCGCGGTGGACAGCGAACACTCGGCGATCTTCCAGTGTCTCGACGGCAAGCCGGCTTCATTCGTGCGCAAACTCTGGCTCACGGCCAGCGGCGGGCCGTTTCGCGACGCGGCGCTGTGGCCGAAGGAAAAGTTTTCCGAAATCACGGTCGAACGCGCCCTCAAACATCCGTCGTGGGTCATGGGCCGCAAGATCACGATTGATTCCGCGACGCTGTTCAACAAGGGGCTGGAGATGATCGAAGCGCGCTGGCTGTTTGATGTCGAGATGCCACGCGTCGGCGTGGTGGTGCATCCGCAAAGCGTCGTTCACTCAATGGTGGAGTTCGTGGATGGTTCGTTAATCGCGCAACTTTCCACACCCGACATGTGCCTGCCGATCCAATACGCCCTCACCTACCCCGACCGCGCCGCCAGCGACCGGGTGCAGACGGATTTTCCAAAAATCGGCTGCCTCACGTTTGAAGAACCAGACCCGGAGCGTTTTCCCGCGCTCTCTCTGGCCCGCCGCGCCGGCGAAATCGGCGGCACGTTGCCCGCTGTATTGAACGCTGCGAACGAAATCGCGGTCGAAGCGTTCGTGAATCGAAGAATCAATTTCCCGCAGATCACCGCAACCGTCAGCGCCACGATGGCCGCGCACTCGGTCGTTGCACATCCGACGCTGAAACAAATCCTCGAAGCCGACGCGTGGGCGCGAAGCGAAACCGGAAAAATAACGAATGGCAAATGACGAATGGCCTGGCGCTCACGAACAGCCATTCGTCAATCCCCAGCGCCTCGTCTGATCCGCTGGTTCAAGGGCGGAACCCGTCATTGCGGCCCGGCGATTCACTGCTATTATGCCAACGCCCCTGTTTATAGTGGGCTGATCTATTTTAGAACATGGCCATCTTGAAAATCATCTTAACCGTGCTGGAAGCGCTGTTCGCGCTGAATCTGCTTATCTTCGTCCACGAGCTGGGGCATTTTTACGCCGCGCGCTGGCGCGGCTTGAAAGTGGACCGCTTCGCCATCTGGTTCGGCAAGCCAATCTGGAAGAAAACCATCAACGGCGTCGAATACGCGCTCGGGTGGATTCCCGCCGGCGGCTACGTCGCGCTGCCGCAGATGGCCACCATGGAGTTGATCGAAGGCAAAGGCGAGAACGGCGACGAACCGTTGCCCAACGTCTCGGCGCTGGACAAAATCATCGTCGCGTTCGCCGGGCCGCTTTTCAGCTTCCTCTTGGCGGTCGTGTTTGCGTTCGTTGTTTGGCAGGTGGGCAAGCCGCAGCAAAACGCCAAGGACTCCACGACCCTCGGCTGGGTGGATCCGAGCGGTCCGGCTTGGAAAGCGGGCCTCCGACCCGGCGACAAGATTTTAGCCATTGACGAGAAGTCGGTGACGCAATTCGCCCCGCCGGCACAGGACAGCCTTACGTGGCGAATCGTGACGAGCGAGGGCACGAACATTGCCGTTCGCTACTCCCGCAATGGCAAGGAAGACACCGCCTTTGCCACGCCTTACAAAGCCCCAAACAAGTGGTATGAGCGCAAATCGCTCCGGAAAATTCTCGTCGGACCGACGCAGCCCGCGATCATCGCTGGCGTGGTGAGCAACAGTCCCGCCGCGCTCGCGGGCTTGAAGGCGGACGACGAAGTCATCGCGGTCAACGGCGAAAAAATCTTCAGCCCGATCGCCCTCATGCACGAGGAAGAAATGCTTACGAACGGTCCGATCAAGCCGCTCGCGCTGACCATTCGACGCGGTCAGGAAGAGTTCGAGCGCACGATCACGGCCGAGAAACCCCTCACGCCTGCCAAGGCTGGTCCGTCCTTCGGATTCCTCGGCTATGTGGTCCGCTCGACCGAAACCCTCGTCCACCCTGGCCCGCTGGAACAGATTCGCGAAAGCGCCGGCCAGATTTTCGCCACCATCGGCACCGTTTTTTCGCGCAAGTCCGACGTCGGGGCCCAGCAACTCGGCGGGGCGATCATGATCATTCGCGCCTACAAAAGTTTCTTCGACAGCGAAAACGGCTGGCGGCGCGTGCTCTGGTTCAGCGTCATTCTCAACGTGAATCTAGCGATGCTTAATCTGCTGCCGCTTCCCGTGCTCGACGGCGGACACATCCTGCTCGCGATGGTCGAAGTCATTCGCCGCCGGCCCGTGAGCGCGCGGCTGCTCAATTACATCCAATCCGGTTTCGCCGTGCTGCTGATCGGATTCATGTTGTTCATCGCGTTCTTCGATGCGGGGGATTGGATTCGATCGGGCCGGCAAGATCGGGATCAAGAACAACCGATTGTCTTCGCGCCGAAACCCTGACGCCCGCCATGCGCTACTGCGAGTCGCCTTACCAGTTCAAACGCCGCCAGACCCGCGAGAACGTCATCGGTGATCCTCGAAACGGCGGGGTCATCATCGGCAACGGGCATCCGGTCGTCGTGCAGTCCATGATCACCTGCGACACGATGGACACGGCGGCCAGTGTGCAGCAAACTCTCGACCTCGTCGCGGTCGGCTGCCAGATCGTGCGCATCACTGCCCCCACGGTGAAGGACGCGGCGAATTTGGAGAACATCTTCACGGAACTTCGCCAGCACGGCTGCTACGTGCCGATTGTGGCGGACATTCACTTCAAGCCGGAAGCGGCGATGGAAGCGGTGAAGTGGGTCGAAGTCGTCCGGGTGAATCCCGGCAACTACGCGGATTCAAAAAAATTCGCCATCAAGGAATACACCGACGAGCAATACACTGCCGAGCTGTCGCGCATCGAAGAAAAATTCACCCCGCTAGTTTTGGAGTGCAAACGGTTGAACCGCGCCCTGCGCATCGGCACGAACCACGGCTCGCTCTCGGACCGCATCATGAACCGGTTCGGCGACACGCCGCTCGGCATGGTGGAGAGTGCGCTGGAGTTCGCCCGCTTATGCCGCAAGCACGACTTCCACAACTTCAAGTTCTCGATGAAGTCGAGCAATCCGAAAGTGATGATTCATTGCTATCGCCTGCTCGTTGCGCGGCTGGAGCAGGAAGGGCCGGACTGGAACTATCCGATTCACCTCGGCGTTACGGAAGCGGGCGAAGGCGAGGACGGGCGCATCAAGAGCGCCATCGGCATCGGCTCGCTGCTGTGCGATGGCTTGGGCGATACCATCCGCGTTTCGCTGACGGAAGATTCGCCACGCGAGATCGAAGTGTGCCGGGATTTACTGGTTCAAATCCCCGTCCTTTCTCATTCCGAGTTCCGAGTTCCGAGTTCTGAGTTTCCGTTTGATCCGTTTCATTTTGAAAGGCGGGAGACTCCTGAAATTGAACTGAACGAGCAGACCAAGTGCGGCAGCGAGCAACTCATCCGCGTCGTGGTCACGCGCGCGACCTGGGACAAAGTCGCGCCGAAGATTCGCCCGAAAGACGACGTGAGGCCGGAAGCGGTTTATGAGGACCTAAACATTGCGGAACTGGACCCGGCGCAGGACTTCGACATCAACTGTGAAACCCAACTCGTCACGGTCAAAGACGATGTGAACTTGCCAGCGATCACGGCGTTTCGTTTGCTGTCGGCGAAGTTGAAAAGGCTGGGTCGGAAAAATCCGATTCTGTTGAAAGATTGCCTTAGTGGCACGGGCGTCTCGCCCGTATGTTCCAATGCCGATCAACGCCCGGGTGAAACGCCCGGGCCGCTACCGCCCAAAATCGCGCTGCTCCGCGCCTCGGTCGTCATCGGCTCACTGCTGGCGGATGGGATTGGCGACGCGATTCTGGTGCGCGGCGAATCCGGCGGTGGGCAATCACTGCGGTTGGCTTACAACATTTTGCAGGCGGCGGGCTGCCGTTCCTTCAAGACCGATTACGTCGCGTGCCCGAGTTGCGGGCGGACGCTGTTCAACTTGCAGACCGTGACCGCGCAGATCAAGACGCGCACGGAGCATCTCAAGGGCGTGAAGATCGCCATCATGGGCTGCATCGTGAACGGCCCGGGCGAAATGGCCGACGCGGACTTCGGCTACGTGGGCGGCGCGCCCGGCAAGATCAACCTCTACGTCGGTAAGACGCCGATCAAATTCAACATCCCCGAAGCCGACGCGGTGGAACGCCTCGTTGACCTCATCAAGGAACACAACAAGTGGGTCGAGCCGGAGCCTGGCGAACCCATCCCGCGCTAAACCGAGATGGCCGCAGACCTCCCTTTGAGTATCTTGCCCAAGTGAAAAATCAGGAAACCGTGGAGGAACTGGCGCAACTCCTTGGCTTCGGCGGCAGCGGGCTTGAGTGGGGCGAGGTCGGGCCAATCCTTTTCGAGGAGAACGCGGATGATTTCTTGGGTGCCGCCCCCTAATCGGCTGCCAGATAAATCCGGTTTCAAGCCCAGCAGGTTCAGAAGCTTGAGTTCGAAGGCGTAAATGCTGCGCGGTTGCGGCAGCTGTTTTGGCAGATGATTCAAAAAGGCCCGCCCCAGTTCAAATATTTCCGGCACGGGTGTTTCCGTTTCCGTGGTCTGTTCAATCAGCGCGGCGGCATAGCTGGCTTGCTGGAGATAGCCCAACTCCCGGCGCAGGCCGGAACGGGTTTCGCGCAGACCGACTTCGCGAAGCGTGTGCAGTTCCGAGCGGCGGCTGCGGGTGTAACTAAAGTCGGCTTCGTAAAACAAATCCAGTTTTCCCGCGAAGGGCGACCTGGGCCGCCGCGCGCCTTTGGCCACGGTGCTGATGCGCCCGAACTCCGGCGTGAGCCAGTTCACGATCACGCTGGTCTCGGTGAGCGGGCGCGTGCGCAGGATGAGGCCGGTGGCGGAAGCGATCATCGGGCAAAAGAAACAGCCGAACCTCGAACATCGAACTGGCCGCGGTTTGCGGATCTATTGGGCGTTCGATGTTGGATGCTCGATGTTGGGTGTTTCCCAAATGAAAAATCCCAGCGTATGGCAACAAGCGTAATCATCCATTCGGTTTTTTGTCGGGCGGCGTGGATTCAGGCGAAATCGCGCCGAGGCTGATGATGTATTTGATGCCTTCCGCCACAGACATGTCGAGCTTGGTGACCTGATCCTCCGGCAACAGCAGGAGGAAACCGGAGGTCGGATTCGGGGTGGTGGGGATGAACACGTTGACCAGTCTCCGCCCGGTTTTCCGATCCAGCGCTTCGTTTTGTTCGTTGGTGATGAAGCCGACGGAATGACAACCAGCACGCGGATACTCCACCAACACGACAGTCTTAAAGGAAGTCTTGCTGCCCGTGCTGAAGGCGTCGTTCACCTGTTTGATCGTGCCGTAAATTTTGTTGAGCAACGGCACCCGCAACATCGCCGCGTCCAGCCACTCCAGCAGGCGCTTGCCGACGTAGTAGCGCGTGAGCACCCCGGCGAGCGTCACGAGCCCCCCAGCGAGTAGCAACGCGGCCAGGCTGCAATACCAGAACATCGGCCCGTGGCCTTCCTCCGCGTGCGTCCATTTCTGCGGCAGAAAGAACAGAAGCCAATCCGTGAGACTCGAAACCGTGCCGACCAGCCACTTGATCACCGCGAAGGTAATCACCGCTGGCAACAGCACCACCAAGCCGGTAAAAAAGCTGCCCCGCCACCGCGTCAAAATCGTTCGAATCACGCTCGCAGTCTAAATTTCCGCCGCCGCCGGCTCAAGGTAAAGCGGGGGAAGAACCGCGGAGGCAACAAAGCGTTGGGAGCGTTGGGATGCCGCTGGTTTTTTTTGGAAAATTCGGCAAAGTGCTGCCCAAGTTGGAAACCATCGAGATCGGATCGTTGAACGTCCACGAGCGACCGGATTTTCGCTTTCGCAACATCTGGTATTCCGGCTGGATGCCGGGGCAAGGAAGTGCCGGGGTGGATTTCGGCGTGTGGCTGGATCACAACCGGATGAACAGCCTAAACCCTAGCAGCCTGTCGGGCTTAGGGCGAAAAGCTTTCTGAAAATAATTTGTACGAAAAAGGGGGTGGGTACGGTTCCAAAGGCCATGACTGCACGTTTTGTTAATCTCGATCGCCAGACGCCGATGTCTCTGCCCTGCGATCTGCGCGACTGGTTGCCCGCCGAGCATATCGTCCACTTCATCCTGGACGCCATCGAGCAACTGCCGCTAAACCACTTCCACGTCAACGCCCGCGGCACCGGCAGCGCACAGTACCCGCCAGCCATGATGCTCACGCTGCTCATTTACAGCTACGCCACCGGGCGGTTTGGTTCGCGCACCATTGAGGCTGCCACTCATGGCGACGTGGCGGGGCGCTACCTCTGCGCCAACCCCCATCCCGATCGCGATTCGATCTGCACCTTTCGCACCGCCAACGAACCGGCGTTTGTCGCCGCGTTCACCCAGATTTGTCTGGGCGCGGCGTGCTTCAAATAGAAATCGGCGGCATCGCGCTGCCAACCCGCCGTGCGACCGAAGTGCGACCACTCACTCACTTTGTACGCCGTGCCCTGAAAACGTTGCGGATCGACGAACGTTTCCACCAGCGCCAAGGGATGCCCCCACTGGGCCTGCCAATCGGCGGACAAACGCGCCAGCATCAACTTCATGAAGCGGTTGATCAGATTGCGATAGTGGCAACCCGCCAGCACCAACAGCCGCGAGTTGTTGGCGACGAGCGACCGGCGGCGGCGGCATTGTTCGACCATCCAGCCGATGAAGTGATCCCGCGCCTTGAGGTGGAAGGCGGCGGCGCTTCAGGTGGCCATCGTAGTTGGCGATATGTTCCATCCGATCCCAATCCGCGTCCAAGCCCAACCGCACGACGCCGAGGACCATGATTTGCCAGAGATGCAGGCCGGGGCGACCGGTGGCTTTCTTGTCCGCGAGCACGACCGCTTCGATCAGGGCCAGCATCTCGGTCTTGAGGGTGGGGTGACTCCAGAGCCATTGGAGGCCGGCGAGGATCGGCGGAAGTTCATCGCGACTGTGGAGCGGCAGGCGAATCTTCTCGACGGGCGTGAGTTGCAGATCGGGCCGGACTTGAAAACGATGGCGCATAGGGGTGAGCGGTGACGAATGTTGCCGGGTCAGACTGCGGAAACCCCGCAAACATTAAAACCCAGTGCCAACATTCGTATGGTCACAGCACCGAATACTCCGTGCCTGTGGGCGCGGTGTACCTTAATTGCCAATCACGAAGTAGCGCGTCGGCTTTTGATTCCCTGTCGTTGTCGGCTATTTCTCGGCTGCTATGGGGAAGATGATTTACCGCTGCAAGCTCCGGCAGAACCGCTCCATCCGCTCCAGCCCCTTCTCGATGTTCGCCAGGCTCGTGGCGTAGCTGAGGCGGATGTAATCATCCGCGCCAAAGGCGATACCGGGCACCGCAGCGACTTTCTCCGTTTCAAGCAGCTTCGCGCAAAACTCGGT
Organism: uncultured Verrucomicrobiota bacterium; assembly: GCA_903828255.1. Lineage (GTDB taxonomy): Bacteria > Verrucomicrobiota > Verrucomicrobiia > Limisphaerales > JADLHS01 > CAIKLQ01. The sequence goes on along the minus strand of CAIKLQ010000829.1, from coordinate 24,062 downwards.
GGACTTGAGCCCCGTGCCGCTGATCTTCGGGAACAGGTAGAACGCGCCTTTCGCGTTCACGCAGGAGACACCCGGCATGGCATTAAGCTTGGTGAAAGCGTAGGTGCGACGGCGGGCAAACTCCGCCAGCCATTTCGGCAGGTGATCCTGCGGGCCGTTGAGCGCCGCCACCGCCCCTTTTTGCGCGAAGGAAGTCGGGTTGCTCGTGCTGTGGCTTTGCACGGCGTCAATCGCCTTCGCGATCGGTTCGGGCGCGGCGCACCAACCGAGTCGCCAACCCGTCATGCTCCACGCCTTGGCGAAACCGTGGACAATGATGGTGTGCTCGAAGTGCGCCGGCGAAAAACTGGCGACGCTTTTTACCGTCGCGCCGTCATACAGCAAATGCTCGTAAATCTCGTCGCTCATGATGAGCACCCCCGTCTCGACGCAGACGTCGCCGAGCGCCTTGGTTTCCTCGGGAGTATAGACGCTGCCGGTCGGGTTGCTCGGCGAATTGAGCACGAAGAGCCGCGTGCGTGGCGTGATGACGGCACGTAGTTGGGCCGGCGTCACTTTGAATTCCGTCGCGTCCGTGGTCTCGATGATCACCGGTTTCGCCCCGGCCAGTTTCACCATCTCGGGATAACTGAGCCAATACGGCGCGGGAATGATGACTTCATCGCCTTCCTGGCAGGTCGCGAGGATGACGTTGTAACAGGAATGTTTGCCGCCGCAGGAGACGATGATTTGGGAGGGCTTAAACGTGAGGCCGTTTTCGCGCTTGTGTTTGTCAGCGATGGCCTGACGCAATTCGGGAATACCGGCTGCCGGGGTGTATTTCGTGAAGCCGTCGGCTAGCGCCTTGGCGCAGGCGTCCTTGATGTGTTGCGGCGTGTCGAAGTCTGGCTCGCCCGCGCCGAAGCCGACGACGTCCTGTCCTTCCGCCTTCATCTGCTTGGCCTTCGAGTCAATGGCGAGTGTCAGCGAGGGCGCGAGTGAAGCCGCCCGATTTGTGATCCGATAATTCATAAATAAATTGGCAGAGAGATTACGAACCGGGCGGCGGAGCGCAAGAAATCGTTGAGGGTTGAAAACGGTCTACCACATCGGACGGAGAGGGCCGATTCAACGCCGCCCAACCAAGCCAAGCCATGCGCCATGCGACCTGGTTCTTGCTCAACACCCACCCCGCCGCTACTCATCCGACGGCTTCTTCATGGCGCTCTGAATATACTGGAAATCGAGCATCTCGGCGGCGGTGGGCGACTGGCCGAGGAACTGGTAGATTTTGGAGGCTTTCCAACGTTTGCGTTCCGCGTGACCATCGGCGAAGGAGAGGCAACCGCCCTGATTGTGGCGATCTGAAGGCATGTCGAACCAAGTTTGTGCATAGAAGGGCAACTGCACGGGATTGCCGAATTGCGCATCCAGCAGAATGTCCGGGTGCTCGTCAATGAACACGAAAAGCTGCGTGGGCGGGGGTTTGTTGATCGCCGAAAACTTGCTCCACGCAGGCAGACTTCGCGGTGGGTTGACGGGGATTTGCCAATAGTCCGGATCGCCGTTCACCGACTGGCTCATGTTGTAGCTGCGGTTGCGAAGCTGGCTCGTCTTCTCGCCGCTGGGCAACTCCACCGTCGAGCGATCCGTCGGGCAATGGTAAATGGCCACCGAGCGGTTGTAGGGAAACAAGACGCCGCTCTGCAAATCCAAAGAGTTCGTGTCGGTGCGCGCGTGGTCGGGACTCCAGGAGACGCTCGCGGCAATCACGCCCCCGCCGAGGGACATGATCGAATTGTTCGGCGCGAGCCGGTCGGCATTGTCCACCGCGTAAAGATGCCAGCAGGTTTCAAGTTGCTTGAGATTGCTGAGGCAGTTCAGGGTCAACGCCTTTTGCTTCGCGCCCGAAAGCGCTGGCAACAACATCGCTGCCAAGATTGCAATGATCGCGATGACGACCAGCAACTCGATCAGAGTGAATCCCCCGGAAGCAACGCGCCGCAGGCAACACCGAGGCTCGCCCCGTGGAGTAGTCAGGCCGGCAGCGGTGGCCAGTCCGGCGGCGACTACTCCCCGGGGCGAGTGGGTCGCAAGGCGGTGTCGGATTTCCGTGCAAGCTTTCATACGGCTTTGGTGATTTATTTCAGAAGCATAATACTCCCGAAACCATGAGCCGCCACTGGAAACCCCGGCAGGCAGTTACGCCTTCAGCAATGCCAACACCCGCGCTACAGCCTCGGCCGCCGCCACGGTGAACAACGCGCCGCCACGCGGCTTGATTTCCACTTCGCCTTTCACCAGCGATTTCTCGCCGATAGCCACCCGGAGCGGGAAACCCACCAGGTCTGCGTCCTTGAATTTCACGCCGGGCCGGTCATCGCGATCATCTAGGATCACTTCGACACCGCGTTCGGTGAGTTCGGCGTAAATCTTCTCGGCCAGTTGCATGACCGGGCTGTCCGGAGCGACGCCCAGCGGGGTGATGCACACTTGGTACGGCGCGACGGCCAGCGGCCAGATGATGCCGTCCTGGTCGTTGCTCTGTTCGATGACCGCCTGCAACGTGCGCGTAACGCCGATGCCGTAACAGCCCATAACGCACGGCTTCCGCGCGCCCGATTCGTCAAGGAACAGGGCGCCCATTTTCTCACTGTACTTCGTGCCGAGCTTGAAGACGTGGCCGACTTCGATAGCGCGACGCATTTTCAGCGACTTACCACACTTGGCGCAGGGCTCGCCGGCGGTGACCGTCCGCAAATCCCACCATTTCGTCACCGTGATGTCCCGCTCGATGGAGACGTTGCGGAAATGAAAGCCGTCCTCGTTTGCGCCGGTTGTCATGTCGTTTGCGCCGCGCAATCGTTCGTCAGCGAAAATCGAAATGTCCTTTACGCCGGCGGCCCCCAAGCTGCCGGGATGGGCTCCGAGCGCGGCGAAGATTTCTTCCGCCGTGGCCGCGCGGAAAATCGGGGTGCCAATAATGCCTGCGAGTTTCGCTTCGTTCAACTGGTCATCACCACGAATCAAAAAGATGACTGGTTTGCTATCCGCGGTATAAACAAGCGTCTTGATCTGGCGATTGGCCGAAACGCTGTATGGCGCTTTCGTCAGCGCCTCGATGGTGATCGCGCCAGGCGTGGCGAACTTCTCCATGACCGCGCCAATTTCGCGCGCGGCGGTTTTGGGAATTCCGCTCGTTGCCTTCTCAAGGTTCGCCGCGTAGCCGCAACCTTCGCAATACACCACTTCATTCTCCCCGGTCTCGGCAGGCACCATAAATTCGTGGGAAAACTTTCCACCGATGACACCCGTGTCCGCCTCGACGGGAAACGCCTTCAGCCCACAACGCGCAAAGATGCGCGTATAGGCGTCATACATTTTCTGATAGCTGACCTGCGCCGCGTCGTCGCTGACGTCGAAGCTGTAGGCGTCCTTCATGATGAATTCGCGGGCGCGCATGAGCCCGAAGCGCGGGCGGATTTCATCGCGGAATTTGACGCTCACCTGATAGAAATTCTTCGGCATCTGCCGATACGAGTTCATTTCGCTGGCGGCCATGAGCGTGATGACCTCCTCGGCGGTCGGGCTGAGCACCCACTCGCGATTGGCGCTGTCCCGGACCTTGAACAGCACGGCGCTCGCGGTTTCGTAGCGCCCGCTCTGCCGCCAGATTTCCGGCGGTTGCAGCGCGGGCATGAGCACTTCAATCGCTCCGCTGCGATTCATCTCCTCGCGGACGATTTGCTCAACCTTGCGCAGCGCCCGCAATCCGACGGGCAGGAAAGTATAAACGCCGCTCGCGAGCTTGCGCAGCAAGCCGGCGCGCAGCAGCAGTTTGTGGGAAAGAATTTCGGCGTCGGCCGGAGCTTCTTTGAGGGTGGGGATAAAGGTTTGGGTCCAGCGCATGAAATATATGAGGTTAAGATGTCGGATTTAGAATGTTCAAATCGCGGGAGATTCCGGGCACAAGCGGGCCGCGTCAATCGCAAACCGTGTCCAAGCGTTGATAGGAATGACCTTCTTCATCGGGGCTCAACTGCCGGCACCTCCCTGAACACCGGGGGTGGATTGGTTTTGGCTGCATCGCCGGAGAAAATTTCCTCAAACGTCCGGATGGGGTGCAGCAGCAGTTTAGGCACGTAAACTGGGTCGGGCTTGGGGTCGTTCAGCGTGCCGGTGACGCGGTACTCAAACAGCTTGGTCACCGGCCAAAGCGCCAGGCCGAAAATGCGGTCAATGCCCAGGGGCGCGCGTAGCGGGACCGCGGCCACCCGAATGTTCACCTTCGTGTCAAAATCCACGGTGCCGTGGCAGAGCAGGCGTGAGGTCGGCGCACGCATCTCCAGCGTATCCGCGAACATCACGCCGTTGGTCAGGGCAAAAATTCCCGAGCCTTCCTTGATGCGAGCGCTGCCCAATCCCGGAAGCAGGCCATCCAGTGGTTTGGAGAGCACGCCAAACACGGGAATCGCCCAGATCAAACCGTCGCGCAATTCCACGCGCCCGTGGCCGTTCCAGGAAAATTTATCCGCCGAATTGGCGCTGGTAACCACGAGTTCGCCGCTGAGCCGGCCATCGAGATTGTTCGTCTGCTCGGACACGTCCCCCATCAGCAGGCTCAGATCGGCGTTGGTCACGCCGAGGTTGAACTGAAAATCCGTCCCCTGTTTGGCGCGAAAGTCAAAACTCGCAAAGCCCGCCACCGCGCCATCGTAAGCCGTCAACTGCATATTCGTGAGGACGAGCGACTCCCCCAGCCAGTGAACGTGGCCGCTGAGGCGCGGGATTTTGAATTGCAACCACTCGAAGGGCCCGCCGGCCACGTCGAAGCGCAGGTCGGCGTCCTGCTCCCCGTGCAACGGAACGGAGCCGTTCACGCGCACCACCGGCGGTTCGATGAAGTGATAAGGCTCGATCGCGCGAGCCGTCTTCGGCCCGATGGCGCGCGTGATGACCATGGGATCGGCGGTGCTGAAAACGTTCGTGAAATAGATGCGTTGCGCGGCGAAGTCCAGCGCGATCCCTTCGGCGTTGGCGGTTTGCGGGCCGCGGTCGAGGTGGGGTGCGAGGAATTCCAAAAACCGGTTGGTGTAACGAAGCGAGGTTTCAATCCGACTGGCGGTTTCATCCCGGAAACTGAAATCCGTCAGCGTCACATGCCCCTTCAAACCGAGCCGGGCGCTGTCGCGCCAGTTGCCCCATACCTCGCCGTCAATCACGGGCGGTTGCGCATATTGCACCAAGTCGAAAGAGTTGTCTTCGTTGGTGCCGAACAGTGGAAGCGCGATGCGCGGATCAAACGTGCTGTGAATGTCGAAGTAGAAATCGTGCGTCTTGTCGTCGGCAATGTGGACGAGCCGAAGCTGTCCCTCGGGCCGGCCCGCCACGAGATCGGGCAGGTGCCAGACCAGATTTGTCATGCCTAGATGCAGCGTTGCCCAGTCCACCGCCAAACCGAGATACGAGCCGTTGGTGACGGCAATCTGGGCCGCGAGGCGCAGCGTAGGGATGACTTCAGACTGCCAGTCGGGCGCGCGGTTGGTCCACGCCGGCAGAATCACCGCGCCGCTCCCGACCACCTGCGGCGGCGTGGTCCAAACGTGCCGCGCCAGCCAGAGTTGGGCGCTCTCGCCGAGCAACGGCCCGAGGCGCTTGACGTTGAAATCGCTCCGCGCCGCAAAGGCCGCCGCGCGCGTGGCAACGTCCAGTTGCCCCGTGACATCCAACCCGCCTTCGGGAAAGCGTGCGTGGAGGTTGGTGATTTGGAGATTCGGCGCGCTCCAGCTTCCGCCAAAGGCCACGTCATCCGCGCCGAGTTTTTCCGTGTCGAGGCGGGCGGCGCGCAGGATCCAACCCAGCTCGTAAGGTTGCAGCGATTGCCACCAATCCCACGAGGCATCCGCCGGTGCGGGATGCGGCGGCGGCGCAAACGCGGCGGTGAGTTGGAGACTTTTCGCGGTGGCCCAACGCGAAGTGGCTGCGTCCGCCCGCAATTCGCCGTGGCCGGAAAGCGGAATGGGATTGGTCAGCGCTTGCCGCCACTCCCCGGTGAAATGCGCGTTTGTGACGCTGGCCCAGCGGGTGACGGCCGTGGCGGCGTTCAAGGTTCCACTGGCGTTGACGAGGTTCGGGTCCGCCTCGGAAGACTGGAGGCGCAGGTTGAAATGGAACCGCGTAACCTCGGCCCAGCGGGTTTGCGCACTGGCCGCCTCCAAAATCAGACTCGCGTTGACGGGGTTCAGGTCGGCGGCGGAGGACTGGAGGCGCAGATTGAGATTGAGTTGCGTGATGTCCGCCCAAGGGGTCTTCGCACTGGTGGCGTGGAGTTGCAGTTCGGCGTGGGGCCGCTCGACGGGTGCGGCGGGCAGCAAGCGGGCGGTCAACACCCCGTTGGCCAGTTTGCCCCACGGCGTGTCGGCATCCGGGGCTTTCACCGTCAGGCGCAACATGAAGCTTTCCAGATTCCGTGCGTCGCCGGTAAGTGCCGCGTGCATTTCGGGAGGCGTGGTGCAATGGATTTTTTCCACCGTCTCGGCAAATCGCCGGAGCCGTTGCTGCATCAGGTCACTCCGCGGCGCTTGCTCCCCGCGCAAAAACGACCAGTCACGCACCGCCGTGGCGTTGGTGATGGTGCCGGTGAGGGAAAATTTTGCGCCCTGAAAGACTGCGTGAAAATCTTCGAGCGACCACACATCATCCGGCCGAAAGCGGAGCGCCACCCGGATTTTCTCAACGATCAAATTGCGTCCCGGCTGGTCAGTAGCGGCAATCGGGAGCACGAGCTGCCCGTCGCGCAAGGCCACCCCGCTGACGGCGAGTTGCAGCCGGGCGAGCGCCGGCCAGCTCAGATTCAAGTCGGCTTCGCGCGCGGTAAAGCGCGGGCCGGTCGCCGCGCCCCGCTGCCCCACCTGCACATTCTCAGCCACGATCCCGCGGTAGAAATGCAGCCGCAGCGTGGAGAGCTGAAGGTCCAGTCCGCGGTCGCGAATCGTATCGAGGAGCGGGCGGCGCAAGATTTCCGGCAGCCCGACCTGGTTGAGATAAATCAAGCCACCCACGAGCGCCAGGGCACAAAGCAAGAGCGCGATTCGGAAGCGCCGAAAATATCGTCGCCACCGGCGATCGCGCGGGCGGGGTTCGGCAGCCGGCATATCAAGGCCCTTTTTCCGGAATGGTGAGATAATTAAGCACCAGTTCCCAGAGCACCGTGGAAAATTCAAACACCCACGGCTCGCCCTCCAGGGTCACGCGGGCGTAGGGATATTGCGCTGGGGAAAGCGCCCCGAACTGGAGGTCGAACTTTTCACCGCGCTTCAACTCGAACGTCAACGCCAGGGTGTTGGTCGTGATGCCAAAGCGCGCGTCCCGCGCCGCTTCCCCGCGCGCCACCCACGCCGTCACCCAGGACGGGGCCGCGAGATCGCAAAAGCCGCGAGTCACCTGCTCCATCGCCAATCCGTTCAGGATGCCCTGCGAGTTGGCGGCAAACGACCACAGGTTCGGGCCATCGTGGATAAGTTCGCGCGTCTTGCCGGATTGGTGGATCACCACCCGCGCAATTTCGTGTTCGGAGAAATTCCAGATGCGCCGCTGCCGCATCCGCCAAGCCGCGGTGGGCAAAATCTGAAAATCCGCCAGCTTCACGGCATAAACGGAGTCTTCGTCCGCCCGGCGGGCGTAGATATTTTCACCCGCCTTGGCCCCAAAGGAGAGCTGGGCCAGCGGCGTGTTCGTCGTTCCGGCTGCGACAGGCGCTTTGAAAATAACCTGCTGCACTGGCGACGTCAGCCCGTAACGGGCGAGGTCTGGATTCAGCACGGCATCCTGCATGAACTGCGCGATCTCCAAACGGCTGAGGGCGGTGAGAAATTCCTCTACGAGCGCCGGGTCCGCGGGAAATTCTTCCGTCGCGAAATGCCAGGCGTTGGACGACTCGCGTTGGAGGATGAAGTTCTCCGCCGCCCGGACTTCGATTTCGCGCAGGTCCGCCGGCAACGCGAGGAGTTGCCGATCGCGAAACTCGTAAAACTGTTCCCGCCACGGCGCAAGCGGTTCGGGCGGCACGGTGACGACGGAGTTGATTCCCCCACGGCGGGCGAAGAAGTGTCCCGCCGCGTTGGTCTTGCCGAATTGGAGCAAGGCGACGTTGTTCGTGCCCCGCGCAAAGGCGAGCGACAGGGCAGGCGGCGTGAGGCCGAAGGAATCGAGATCTGCCGAGGGATTGTCCGTGACAAACTGGCTGATGCTCAAACCCTGCAGTTTTTGAAATGACATGAGGATGTGCTGGGCGTCGGCACGCGCGGACAATGGCTCGGTGATGCGCCACAGGTTGTTGGTCGCGTCGCGTTGGAAGGCGATGACCTTGCCGGCGTTGGTAATGCTCATGCGGTCGAAGACGAGCGGGCGCAAATCCAGGAGCACCGGGTCGCGCCAGTCGTTAACCGAGGCTGGCAGTAGCTTCAGCAACTCCGCGTCCACGACAAAGGTGTCCACGCCGCCAACGACTTGGACGAACACCTGATCGCCCGGCGCCGTGCGACGACCAAATTTCAATTGGGTGCGCGCCTCGTTTTGTTGGATTTCCAGCGAGATTCGCGGATTATCAAAACCAAACTCTTCATCAGCCTTCGGGTGACGCTGCAATTCGCGGGCGGTGATGACTGCGGCGGGCGACAATCTTTCGAGCACCAGAAGCAAGGCTTCCACCCGGACTCGATTCGCGGGAAAGTTGAAGGGCCGCGTAATCATCCACGCCGAGTTGGTGCGATCGGCGCGGATTTCCTCAACGTTCGCGGGGCGAACTCTCACGCCGGTGGCGGCCGCGGCGCTGAAGTTCGACAGGAACGGCCGCGGACCGAGGGCAGGTTTGTTCCAACGCCGATCCAAGAAAATGAACGCCACCAATACCGCCGCGACGCCGATCCAGGCCCAGGTGTGTTTCGGGTTCATGTCACTTGCGCCGCCGCAGCCAGACGACTCCGCCAAACGCGAGCACCGCGCCTGGAATCGCCGCCAGCATGAGCCATTGCGCGGAATGTTGCTGTGAAATCGTCATCGCCAACCGATATTCCGTCACCGGTCTCGGACCGAGGCCCTGCATGAGTTCCGTGCGTTCGAGCAGCCAGTTGACCGCGTAGCCGAGGAAATCCTTGTTGCCAGCGGATTCGATCATCTGTTTGCAGAGGAACAGCGAATCACCGACCACGATGATGCGCGTCGCGCCGCGCTCGGTGATGACCCCCGGAGCGTTGCGTTTCTCGACGGCGACGGCGAGTGGGAATCGGCCCGGTCCCCGACGCGAGCCACGATCCAGGGTGGCGGCCGGACTGGTCTGGGCGAGGACCTCCACTTGCGGCGCATCGGCAGGAACTTTGCCGACCTCGAGTCGCCCCACCGGCCGGGGCAGGATCAAGTGCAGCCCCGATCCGATCAGTGGATTGACGACCGGGTGGAGGTCATTGAAGCTCATCACGATGAGGTCCAACTTGCCGGAAGTTAATTTAGGCTCGGCAATCGCTGCGTTGGTAACGCCCACACCCCAACCGGCAAGGATGGATTCCAAGCCCGTCAGACGCCCGAGCGATCCGGGATTAAACAGGGCGAGCAACCGACCGCCCTGGCGCAGGTAATCATCCGCCCGCTCCCGCTCGGATTCGAGCAGCGGCGTGCTGGGCCCAGCAATGACGAGGAGGTTGCAGTCCGCCGGAACGGCGTTGGTGCCGAGCAAACTCAAAGGCTGAACCTCAATATGAAATTGTTGCAGGACGGAGAGGAATGTTTGGTAACCCGCCTCCCCGGCATCGTCCAGGCGAGGTTCGCCGTGACCAATGAGGTAGCAAGCTTTCATCGGTTTGGGGTTGATCGCCGCAAAGAGCGCGGCGGTGAAAAGGTTTTCACCGTAAAACAACAGGTGCTTGTGGTACTTGCCCTGGTCGGGGTTGGGGTTGGGGATCTCTTCGTAGCGATACCGGCCAATCGCCTGGCCATTCACCGGGATGACCGTACCGGCGCACTCGAAGAGGACGAGGTTCTTATTGGTAGCGCCAGTCAGGTAGGGTTTGTATTTGTCGTTTTCCTTCAGCTTCGTGGCCTCGCCCATGTCCCGAATGTAATCCACGGTCGTGAGGTGAATGTGCGAATTGGCGTTGCGATATTCCCGAAGCAGCGTGGAGATCGCCGGGAAGACCGGGTTCTCCTGATCGTAGTAAACGATGACCTGAACCTCGTTGGTGATGGACTTGAGCAAACCGGCGGTGCGCGGGGATAACTCATACCGCGCGGCGGCGTTGAGAAAGAAACGGTGCGACCAGCGGGCCCCGAGGTAATTAACCATCACAACCACCGCGAGCACCACCGCGGTGCGCACGACGAGATCGAGGCCGAGTCCCCAGCGCTTCCACGCGGAGAAACTTTTTTTCAAAGAGGTCTCGTTTTCCATGTTATCTCCACCGTCGGCTCTCGACGGCGCGCAAGGTCAGGAACAAGAAGAAAAACGTCAGGCTGACGTAGAGCACCACCGCCCGGGTTTCCACCACGCCGCGCGCGAAGCCGTGCATCTGATCGAACAAGGCCAGATGGCTGAGCACCTGCGATTGCCACGAAGCGCCGGGTTCGACAAGATCGGCGAGGTAGCCCAGCGCAAACAAACTCGCGCTCAAGAGGAGCGTCACGATCGCGGCCACCACCTGACTGCGCGTCAGCGCCGAGGCAAAGCACCCGAGCGAAAGAAATAACGCGCCCAGTAGCCCGATGCCCAGGAACAGACTGGCCAACATGTGCCACTCGAGCGCGCCGGATTGCCGCGCGTAGTATTGCACCACCCCCAGGCACGGCAGCATCGGCAGCCACATCACGAGGTAAAAAATCAGCGCCGCCGAAAACTTGGCCAGCACCACGGTCAGGTCCCGCACCGGCGTGGTCATCAGCGTTTCGAACGTGCCGGAAAACCGTTCCAGCGCGAACAGGCGCATCGTGATCACCGGCGTGGTCAGGATCAGGATGGGCCAAAACCCATACCACGCGCGAAAAAACAGCTCGGTCACCGGCATGGGCGAGGGATCGTTCCCCAAGCCGACCAGCAGTCCGACAAAACCCAGTCCGACCAGGAAAGTCGTCGTGGCGATGATGACGTAGCCCGAGAGCGACAGAAAATAACCCGCCAGATCCCGCCGGGTGAGGGTGAGGTAGGATTGCATCAGCAGGCCTCCTCGGGGAAAAAGCGAACCTCGAACCTCCAACCTCGAACCTCCAACCTCGGAAGCTCAGCCGCGCCACAACGGACGGTGCTTTGGATGTTGGGTGTTGGAGGTTCGAGGTTCGAGGTTCTGTATTCTTGTCCCATCACACTTCCTCCTCCGGCGGTTTGGTCGCCTGAACGTAAATATCCTCCAGTGTATGCCGACTGCGCGTGAGTTCGCGCAAAGCCCAACCGCGTTCGCGGGCGAGCGAGAAGACGAGCGGGCGCAGGTCAATTCCGTCACGCGGCGTCAACGCACAGCGAAAGTATTCGTCGGCCGCAAGCGTGATGTCGAAGGTCTCCACCTCCGGCAAGTGGGCCCAGCAAGTTTGCAATTCTTCCAGCGGGGCCGCGATCTCGGCCACCACCTGACTTTGGCCGGCCATGATTTTCTGCAAATTATCCGGCGTGTCAGCGGCGCGGATGCTGCCATTCAGCAGGATGAGCACGCGGTGACACATCATCTCGACCTCGGGCAGAATATGGGTCGAAATCAAAACCGTGTGCTTCGTGGCCAACCCCTTGATCAGTTCGCGCACGGTGCGGATTTGCTGCGGATCAAGCCCGATGGTCGGCTCGTCGAGGATGATCAGTTCCGGCTCATGCACCAGCGCGTCCGCCAACCCGACGCGCTGGCGATAGCCTTTGGAAAGCTGCCCGATGATGCGCCGGTTCACGTCGGTCAACCCAAATTGCTCCATCACGACGTCCACCCGCGACCGTGACTGGCGAAAACTCAACCCCTTTAGGCGGGCGCGAAATTTCAGGTATTCCCGCACGCGCATCTCTGGATGCAACGGGTTGTTCTCGGGCATGTAGCCGATGCGCCGCCGGACTTCCTCGGATTCGCGGAACACATCGAAGCCGCCCACGCGCACCGTGCCGGAGCTGGCGGGGAGAAAACCGGCGAGGATGCGCATCGTCGTGCTCTTGCCCGCGCCGTTGGGGCCGAGCAGGCCGACGATTTCGCCGCGCGCCACCGTGAAAGAAATATCCGCCACCGCCGTTCGCCCCGCGAACCGCTTGGTCAGGTTGGACACTTCAATCATGTTGCCGTTATTCATTCCGCAGGGTGCAGAGTAGTCGAGGCGGGCCACGGCGAGCGACCAAAAATTCCTCAGCGCACCGTCAAAGTTGCGCTGTAGTCCCCGGCGCTCGTGCCGAAACTGCGGGGCACCAGGAACGAAAGCCGCACCCGGTCGCCAGCTTTTTTCGTCGCCAGCATATCCACCGAGCGCAGCAGGTCGCCCGCCTTGCGATCATCCACCGCCGTCAACAGAAAGCCCGGCTGTAGTTTCGCTTTTTCCGCCGGACTGCTTTTCTCGACCTGCTCGATGATGACCGCGTAGCCGGGCTTGGCGTGGATGGCCGCCGCCTCCTGCGTGGTCAGATCGCGCACGGACATGCCGAATTTCTGTTTCACCAATTCCCTGACCGGGATCATGGATACCGTGATCGCACGGCGCCCGCCATTCGTCTCGACCTGGAACGTCACGGTGAGATCTTTTTCATCGCCGAGGACCAACCGATGGAAATCCACAAGACTGCGCGGCGACTGGCCGTTGACCGCGAGGACGCGCTGCCCTTTTCGCAAGCCGGCTTTCTCCGCCGGGCTTCCCGGCTGGACTTCCGAAAGCGTCAGCGGCGGGTTGAACGAGCCGACCCGAGCGCCCAACCAATACCCCGCGGAGGCTTCCGGGGTGAAGAAGTCAGCCAGCGCCGCGGTAATCTGTTTCACCGGGATGGCGAAACCCACGCCCATACCCTGGCCCTCGCGATAGACCGCGGCGTTGATCCCGATCATCTCGCCGCGCAAGTTGATGAGCGGACCGCCGCTGTTGCCGGGATTGATGTCGGCGTCCGTTTGCAGCCAGTCCGGAATGTCCAGTTGCTCGCCGCCAGCGCTCGGTCGGCGGTTTTTCGAACTGAGAATCCCGCGCGTGACCGAGCCCCCCAAGCCATAGGGATTGCCCAGCGCAATGACGGTTTCGCCGAGCAACAGGTCATCATCCGGGGCGAACTTCATGGCCTGAAACTTTTTTCCGGCGGGCGCGATAATCTGAAGCAAGACCACATCCTTCTGGGGCGTTCCCACCACCCCCCGGGTTTGAAACACTTCCCCATTCGACAGTTTGACTCGCACGGTGTCGGCCCCTTCCAACACATGCAGGTTCGTTAGCAAGTAGCCATCCTCGTCAATGATCACTCCCGAGCCGACGCCAACGGGCTCCTCCCGCCGTTGCAGTGGCGCGCGCTTCCCAAAAAAGCGGAGTTGGTAATCGAGATAGGGATCCCGGTACTCGTCCACCTTGGTCGTGGCAATGTTCACCACGCTGGGCATCGCCTGCTCAATGGCCATCACGGTCGCGTCGCGGCGAATATCGCCCGCCGGGGCGAGTGAGGCCCCCCGCCCGGAATCACCCGCGCCAGTCAACAGCAGCACGGCCCAGAGCCAGCTTGATTTATGTTTTGCAGTCATATTAAAAGTTCCTCAGAGCCAGATTCGTTCAAGATAACCGTCCATCCGTCCATCCGATTGGTCAGGCACGTCAGACGGGTCGGACACCATACCGACAAAAAACCGGCGCTCCACCCCGTCCTGAAACCACCATTCCCAAACGTCCCACATTCGTAAGCTTGACTTTCGGAAGGCTTCGGCACAAAAGCAATCTCAAGTGTCCCTCGGATCCAACAGTTTCTATGCTGAATGGCGCAGCCGCCACAACGCGGTCGCCGCGCTGGGCGATGCTGGCGACGCGCCGCCCGAGCGGCTGTTGCAGGCCATCTGGCAACATCAGCGCCTCCAGCGCGACCAATTGCGCACGTTGGACGGCAAACCCATGCGCGTGCTTCATCCCGGTTTTGCGAGCGTCGAGGGCGGCCCGGATTTTCGCGGAACGGTGCTGCAATTCGGCTCGGACGCGCCGCAATCCGGCGACGTGGAAGTGGACGTTCGTTCGTCGGGTTGGCATGCGCATGGCCACGACCGTAATCCGGCGTTTCAAAATGTTCTGCTGCACGTCGTGTGGGAAGACGAGCGCCAGCGATCCGCGGGCTCGTTCCCGAACCGCCTGAAACCGGAGTCTGCAAACAAACCGCCCGTGGCGCTGGCGTTAGCCCCGTTTCTGGACGCCCCGCTGGGGGAACTGAATTGGTGGCTGGAGCGCGAGCCGGTGAAACCCCTGCCGGAAAACCTGCGCGGCAAATGCTCCGCGCCACTGCGGGAACTCCCCGCCGAACAATTGACGGCGCTGTTGCACCAGGCGGCACGCATGCGATTCGAGGCGAAGGCTGCGCAACTTCAAGCCCGCGCCCGGCACGCCGGTTGGGAGCAATCGCTGTGGGAAGGCTTGTTCCGGGCGCTCGGCTACAAGCACAACGTCTGGCCCATGCACTGCCTCGCGGAGACGCGCGAACGCTGGGCTGGTGGAGGCGCCACGGCGCTGACGTTGCAGGCACGGCTGCTCGGCTTGAGTAATCTGCTGCCCACGGAACTGCCGCGCACGCCAACCGACGCGGACAGCTACGTGCGGCGCGTTTGGGATTGTTGGTGGCGCGAGCGCGACGAATTTGAAGCGTGCATCCTGCCGCAGTCCCTCTGGCGTTTTCACGGCTTGCGCCCAGCGAATCATCCGCAACGCCGCCTCGCGTTGGCCGCCCACTGGCTGACGCACGGCGACTTGCTCGAAAAGCTCGAAGGTTGGGGCGCCGCGCCGATTGCGGACGCGCGGCTGCTTGATTCGCTTGTGGATATTTTGCAACAGGAGAACGACGAATTCTGGTCGTGGCACTGGACGTTTCGCTCGGCGCGTTTGAAGCAGCCGCAGCCGCTGCTCGGCGCAACCCGGGCGACTGACCTGGCCATCAACGTGATTCTGCCGTGGCTCTGGACGCGGGCGGCGGAGGGCAAAAGTGAAAAGCTCCGCGCGGAAATCGAACGCCGCTACTTCTGCTGGCCGACCGCACAAGACAACTCGGTGTTGCGCCTCGCGCGCCAGCGATTGCTTGGCAGCAGTTCGCAACGAATGCTGCGAAGTGCGGCGCAACAACAGGGCCTGATCCAGATCGTGCGGGATTATTGCGACCACTCCAACGCCGTTTGCGAACAATGCGGCTTTCCGGAGTTGCTGCAGCACTGGCCGCGCTGACCACTGCACTACGAGGTCGCGGCAGGCGGATCGTCGTCTTCGTCAGTGTCTTCGTCCGGCGAGTTTTCAGTTTCGCCCGCAAGAGGCAGGGAGGTGTGGGCAACTTGCTTTTGCGGCTTCGATCCGGCGGAAGCCAACCCGTCATCGGCAGCAGGTTCGCGCTCCGAGCCATCCTCGTTCAAGCGCGGATTCTTGGCGCGCTTGTTTCGGGGCAGCGGGCTGATCATCAGCGTGATGCTGCGGCCCACGAGCTTGGGTTGAAAATCGGGATGGCCGTAGGGCTCAATGTCCGTGACAAATTTCTTGATTACCTCGAAGCCGAATTCGGTGTGGGCCATTTCGCGACCGCGAAACTTCAGCACCACTTTGACCTTCATGTCTTCGCAGAGAAAATCCACCGCGCGGCTGGTCTTGACGCCCAGATCGTGCGGGTCAATGCGCGGGCTGAGCTGGACCTCCTTGACCGTCGTGGCGTGCTGATGCTTCTTGGATTCTTTTTCCTTTTTCGCCTGCTCGTAGCGAAATTTTCCAAAGTCCACGAGCCGGCAGACCGGCGGGACGGCAGCGGCGGCGATCTCGACCAAGTCCACCCCGTTGGTGCGCGCCAAGCCCAGCGCTTCGTTCAGCGAAATCACCCCGAGCTGCTTGCCATCCACGCCGATGACGCGGACCTCACGGGCTCGGATTTTCCCGTTGATCCTAGTGTGGGCGGCAGGCGAGAACGAACTACGTGGAGAGTAAGGGCGACTCAAGACGCCCTCAGCGGTTGTGGATTTATCATTTCTTCGGAAACATCTGACTTAACGATTGCATTGCAATTGATGCACTTTGATAAACCAGGATGCCACCTCAGCGCAAGCAAAAACTCCTTAAAGTTGCAGCCGCGCCCCCCGCCGGACAGTTTGCTGTTTCCAGTTGCGCAGGTTTGCCGTAATAAGGTGTGGCAGTGAACTCTCACGCGGAAAATCTACGCCCGCTGCTGAAGCAATACTTCGGCTTCGCTTCCTTCCGTCCGCTGCAGGAGCAGATCATTCGGGATGCACTCGCCGGGAAGGATGTCTTTGCCGTGCTGCCGACCGGCGGCGGCAAGTCGCTGTGCTTTCAACTTCCGGCGCTGGCGCGGCCCGGACTTACGGTGGTCATTTCCCCGCTGATCGCCTTGATGAAAGATCAAGTGGACGCACTCCAGGCCGCGGGCGTGGCCGCGACGTTCCTGAACTCCTCGCTGGCGGCGGGGGAATCGCGCCCCCGGTTGCGCGGGCTGCACAATGGCGATTATCGCCTGCTCTACGTCGCGCCAGAGCGGCTTTTGTTGTCCGGGTTTCTCGATGACTTGAAACGCTGGAACGTGAACTTGTTCGCGATTGACGAGGCGCATTGCATCAGCGAGTGGGGCCATGACTTCCGCCCGGAATATCGGCAGATCGCGAGTTTGCGCCCCCAATTCCCGGGCGTGCCGATGATGGCGCTTACCGCCACGGCCACGGAGCGGGTGCGCGGCGACATCGAAAAGCAGCTCCATCTGCGCGAGCCGCGCTGCTACGTCGCGAGTTTCAATCGCCCGAATCTGACTTACCGCGTCAGTGCGAAGACCGGCTCGTATGATCAAATCCTGAAATTCATCCGCGCCCGCTCGCGCGAAAGCGGCATCATTTACTGTCAAGCCCGCAAAACAGCGGAAAGCCTCGCCAGCAAACTTTCGGCGGATGGCATTCCCGCCGCGCCGTATCACGCGGGTCTCGATTCCGCCACTCGCTCAAAAAATCAGGACGCCTTTCTGCGCGACGGGGTGCGCGTGGTGTGCGCCACGATCGCCTTCGGCATGGGCATCAACAAGCCGAACGTGCGCTTCGTGATTCACTACGATTTGCCAAAGAACATCGAGGGCTATTACCAGGAGACCGGCCGGGCGGGCCGCGATGGGTTGCCGAGTGAGTGTCTGCTGCTGTTCAGTCCGGGCGACCGCGTCAAATATGGCCGCTTCATTGATGAAAAGCCCGATCCGAAAGAACGCGAGATCGCCCGGGCGCAACTCGAACAGATTGTTCATTACGCCGAAGTGGCGAGTTGTCGGCGGGAATTTTTGCTGGGTTATTTTGGCGAGAAGTATGAAGCGCCAGCCTCCGGCACGACGCGTTTCGAAAAAACAGATCACCGCGCCGCCCTAGAGATCGGCGCTCCGAACTGCGGTGCGTGCGACAACTGTCTCGCCCCGCGCCAGACCTGGGACGCCACGCTCGCGGCACAAAAGTTCCTTTCGTGCGTCTATCGCATCCGTGAAAAGAGCGGGTTCGGCGTGGGGGTGCAGCACATCGTCGAGGTGTTATGTGGCGCAGACACGGAGAAGGTCCGCAAGTTTGGGCACGAATCACTTTCCACTTACGGCATCGGCAACGAACACACCCGCGCCGACTGGGGCAACATCGGGCGTCAACTCGTGCGGTTGGGCTTCCTGTTTCAAAACCCCGAAAAGTTCAACATCATTGAACTGACCGAGGCGGGCCGGGCCACGCTCAAGTCGCGCCAAAAGATCACGCTCACGAAACCGGTGGCCGCACCGGTGGCGATAGAGCATCGCATCGGCGAAATTGCGTGCGACGAAGTGCTGTTCGAGCAATTGCGCCAATTGCGCAAACAACTCGCCGACGAGCGCGGCGTGCCGCCCTACATTGTTTTCTCCGACGTGGCGCTGCGGCAGATGGCGCGGTTCTATCCGCAGAGCGGCACGGAGTTTTCGCGCATCAGCGGCGTGGGCGACAAAAAGCTGCGCGAGTTCGGCGTGGTGTTTCTGCGCGAGATTGCGACGCACTTGCAAACCCACCCACGCCAGATGTTCGCCGACGATTCCTTCGGCGAACCGGTCGCGCCGCAACGCTCGAAGCTCACCGACACAGTGCGGGAGACGTTGCACTTTTTCCAGCACGGCCGCGAGCCAACCGCCATCGCGAGCATCCGGCAACTCAGCGAGGGGACAATCTACTCCCATCTCGCGGAAGCCATCCTCGCCGGCGAGGATTTAGATATGCACCGGTTGGTGTCCCCGAAAGCCCGGCAGGAAATCGTCGCCGCGCTGGCCGGGTATCACGCGGCGTCCTTGAGTCCGGTGTTCGACAAGCTTGGCGGGCGGCATCCCTACGGCCAGATCCGCGTCTGCCGCGCGATGCTGCAAGCGGGTCGCGGCGCAGAGCTTTGAACCGGAGTTGATCGCCAAGCCCCGCCTCGGCACTCTGACATTAGACCTCGCCCTGCGCGGCACGACAGGCCTTGAAGTGGGTAGTGGCGCAAGCGTCCGCGCTTGCGATTGTGCCGCAACCCTCCCGGTTGCAGTTCCCTCTAAACCGCCCAGCCGGGAGGCTTGCGACACGTTGGTAAGCCGGCGGCTCGCCCTACTACAACTGCCCCATGCCCTGGTCGAGCGCCGCGAAGAGTTGGCCCATCGTCACCTCGGTTTCGTCGCCCATGTTCGAGATGCGGAACGTCGTGCCTTTAATCTTTCCGTAACCGCCATCAATCAGGAAGCCTTGGTCCTTCGCGAGCTTTTGCAACTTCGCCACATCCACGGTGCGGCCACCGGGTTTCGCGCCGTTATTGACACAGGTAAGCGTGAGCGACTCGAATCCCGCTTCCGGGAAAAGCGTGAAGCCCTGCTTCGCCGCCCAGTCACGCGTCATCTGGTTCGTCTGGCGATGCCGGGCGTAGCGATTCTCCAAACCTTCGGCGAAGAATTCCTCGAGCTTTGAACCAAGCGCGTACGTATGCGAAATGCTCGGCGTGCTCGGCGTCATGCTCTGCTCCGCGTTCTTCTGAAACTCGATGAAATCAAAGTAATAGCCGCGATCCTTCGCGGTCGCCGCCTTCGCGAGCGCGGCGGGCGAGCAGACGAACACCGCGAAGCCCGGCGGCATCGCCCACGCCTTCTGCGTGCCCGCGAGCAGAACGTCAATGCCCAATTCGTCAAATTTCAGCGGCAGCGCCGTCATCGAACTAACCGAATCCACAATGAACATCACGTCCGGATATTTTTTCTTTAACGCGGCGATCTCGACCAGCGGACTCATCACGCCGGTGCTCGTCTCGTTGTGGATGAGCGTGAGCGCGTCGAACTCGCCGGTGGCGAGCTTCCGGTCAATCGCCTCAGCGCGGATGGGCGAACCCCAATCCACCTGCAACGTGTCCGCCCGCTTCCCGCACCGTTTCGCCACGTCGAACCACTTGTCCGAAAACGCGCCGCACATGCAGTTGAGCACCTTCTTCTGCACGAGATTGCGGATCGCGCCCTCCATCACGCCCCAGGCGCTGGAGGTGGAGAGATAAACCAGTTGTTTCGTGGCGAGCAGTTGCTGCAACTGGGGCTGAATTTTCGCGTAAAGGTCTTTGTAACCCTGGCCGCGGTGGCCGATCATGGGCGCGCAAAACGCCTTGAAGGTTTTCTCACTGACCTCGACCGGTCCCGGAATATGTAATTTGACGTGTCCCATAGCGCGCGCATGTTCCCAAACGCCACGCGCAACGCAAGCGCTCCGTGATTCATCGCGCGAGGCATCGAAGCAGACGGCAGTGGCAGCTTCCGGGTTCAGAAGTTTTTCGGCAATCGAATGTGCCTTTCGATTTCTTCGAGCTTGGGAAAGTGAACTGGCATCTTCGGCGCGAGCACCAGTTCGTATTCCTGTTGCCCGGCCAGTTCGCGCGCTTGCGCCGCCATGCAACGGCAGATAACTGCGGTCACGTCCCGCGTTCCGGCGCGGAGATAGAGGATCGGCCCCATCGGCACCGGGCCATCTTCAATCACCCGCGCCACGACGACTTGGGGCGCGTCGGTGAGCGACCGTTCGACGGCGAACCGTCTTCCTGCCAGCGGCGGGCCGAATTCCCGCCCCGCTTGCAGTTCGAGACTTTGCGCCACGAAGATGACCTGCGCGCGGCTCGTGTCCGCGAAAATTTCCCAAATGACCGGGCGGCCGGCGGAATCGAGCGTGATGCGGACGCCCTGTGCGGGCAATGCGCCGGGACCTTCGTTGAAGGTCTTCGCGTAAGACCACCCATAGGTCATTTGCCTATGCGGCCTGCCGCTCAGGATCGTTTGACCGGGTTGGAAGAAAACTTGAGGGTCAGTAGTCCCAGTTGGCCAGTCGGGCAGCGCATTGGTGGCGGCCGTTTCGATGATCAGCAATGGGGCGAGTTGTTGGGCTTGCGCGGTGGGGTTGTCGGTTTCCGCCGGCTTGAGATAAAAAACGCGACCGAAATGCGCTTCCGCCCGATTGCGAATCGCTTCGGCCCGCGTCGTCGGGAGGGTGAGTTTCCGCGGCACGCAGCCCGTTAAGTCGCCCAGCGCGATCGCCACCCCCAGCAGCATCACCGCGCATCGCATTTTCATTTCTTCACATACCCGTTCGCCCGGAACCACTCCACCGCTTCGGCGAGCGCCTGTTGCGGCGGTGTCTGCGGCAGACCCAGTTCGCGAATCGCTTTGGCGGGATTGAAGAACATTTTGTATTTCGCCATCCGCACTCCCGCCAACGGGGCCTTGGGCGCTTTGCCTGTGAACCGGGACAGGGTTTCATCCACATGCGCGGCGGCCAGCGCGACGAAATACGGGATTTGCATTTTCGGGGCGGGCACGCCGGTGATTGCTTCGAGGACCGCGAAGGCTTCTTTCATGGTCCAGTTGCCGTCGGCGTGGCCGAGAATGTAGCGCTCCCCTACCCTGCCCCGCTCCGCCGCCAGGATGTGACCGATCGCAACGTCGCGCACCTGCACCCAGTTCAAGCCGGTGTCGAGATACGCCGGCATCTTCCGATTGAGAAAATCCACGAGCACTTGTCCGGTGGGCGTCGGCTTCACGTCCCGCGCGCCAATGGGGGCGGTGGGATTCACGACCACCACCGGCGCGCCGTGCGCCGTCAACTGGCGGGCGACTTGTTCCGCCTGCCACTTGGAACGTTTGTAGTGGTTGCTCATCTGCGCTGCGGAAACGGGCGTGGCTTCGTCGGTGAGAACCAGCTTGCCCCCGATGCCGTTCGGCAAACCAATGCAGCCCACGGTGCTCGTGTAAACAATTCGCGAGCAATCTGCGGCCATCGCTGCTTCGATCACGTTGCGCGTGCCGGCAACATTCGCCGCATACATCGGCGCGTAATCAGGCAGCCAGAGGTGATAGCTCGCCGCCACATGAAAACACCAGTCACAGCCGCGCAGCGCGTGCTGGAGTTTTTCCCGCTCGCTCACGGCGCCCGTCACCCGCTCGAAATCCGCGCCGGCCAACCCGCGCTGGTCGCTGCCGTCCCGCAGCAGCACTTTCACGCGATGCCCGCGCGCAACCAATTCATGGACCAGATTCGCGCCAATAAACCCCGATGCGCCGGTAACAAAACACTTCATCACCCGGGCAGTCTGATCGAGGCCGCCCGTGGCGGCGACTCGAAAACGGCGGTCCCGGGGCGCCGCAGGAACTGGCGGCGTGACCGAATCGCGCGCGCGGACTACTCCTGGTGGATTGGCCGCAGTGAATCTTCGCCGTAGCCGCGTACCAACGCCCCCCACCCCGCCACTTGCCCATCGCACCCATTCCTGTGCCGTCACTTGACTTGCGCCGTCAGGTCTGGAAACACTCTGCGGCAACGTATGCCTGAGCCGAGCCGCAAACGAAAGAAAATGACGCCCGCCGATCGCCGCGATTTGGAAATCCGGATCGGATTCTTCGAGGGCATCGTGCGCCGCGATCCGGGCTACGTGGACGCGTTGCAACTCCTCGGCGACCACTACACCCAGCGCGGCCGCTACACCGAGGGCCTCGATGTGGACGAGCGCCTCGCCCGGCTCGAACCGGAAAACCCGCTGGTGTTCTACAACCTCGCGTGCAGTTGCTCGCTGACCGACCAATTTGACCGTGCCGCTGCCGCCCTGAAACGTGCCTTTGAACTCGGCTACCGGGATTTCAACTGGCTCGCGCGCGACCCCGACTTGCGCAAGTTACGCCTCCACCCGCGCTACCAGGAACTCGCCGAACTTATCCGCCAGCACAAACACCGCAACGACTGAACCCGACTGAGGTTAACGCACCGCTCACTCATCTACTTCCCATGAATGTCACCCTCCGGGGCGAAACGCGCCCCTGCCGCACCGTCACCTTCGACACCCAACGCAATGCCGTGTTGCTCATCGAGCAACGCCTGCTGCCGCATGAATTCAAGATCATCGCCACCCGCAACTTTCGCGAAACCGCCAGCGCCATCCGCGACATGATCGTGCGCGGCGCGGGCGCCATCGGGGCAACGGCGGCTTACGGACTCGCTCAGGGGGCCCGACAGTTTCGGGGCCGCGACCTCGAAAAATTTTCCGCGCACGTCGAAACGGTCTATCAAACGCTCCAAGCCGCTCGCCCCACGGCGGTTGATCCCGTCAACGCCATGCAGGCAGTCCGAGAGGCGATGATCGGCGGCGAAACCGTCGAAGAACAACAATCCCTCGCTCAAGCCGCCGCCGAAGAATTCGCGAGCGACGACGTGCGGCACTGCGAAGAAATCGGCCGCCACGGTGCGAAACTCATCCGCAACGGCATGAGCGTGCTCACGCATTGCAACGCCGGTTGGCTGGCCTTCGTGGATGTTGGTTCCGCCACCGCGCCCATGTATGCGGCGCAGGCGGCAGGGAAGAAATTCCACGTTTTTTGCGACGAAACCCGCCCCCGTTCGCAAGGCGCGACCCTTACCGCCTGGGAACTCGCCCAGCAAGGAATCTCGCATCAGATCATCGCCGACAATGCCGCTGGGCACTTGATGCAGCGTGGCGAGATTGACCTCGTCATCGTCGGTAGCGACCGCACCCTCGGTCGCACCGGCGAAGTGGCCAACAAAATTGGCACCTATACAAAAGCCGTGCTCGCGAAGCGCCACCGCATCCCGTTCTACGTCGCCATCCCGCTCTCGACAATTGATTGGAATCTGAAATCCGGCTCCCAGATTCCGATTGAAGAACGACACGAACACGAAGTCCTCGGCGCGTGGGGCGTCGTGCAAACTCGGAACTCAAAACTCGGAACTCGGATTGGCCCGCGCGCCTACGTGCGCGTCGCCAACCCCACCAGCGGTGCGCGCAATCCCGGCTTCGACGTCACCCCTGCGGAATTGATCACCGGCATCATCACGCCCGCCGGAATCTTCAAACCCGCCGCCCTCTGGCGTCACCGCCGCGAACTTGGTTTTGTGGTCTAAAATTGCCTTCGCAGCAGTCTGGTTTTAATTTCGCCCCCCAAGACCCGGAACCACCTGGAATCGCTTTCGGTCGTTGCAACCTTCCTTTGCGTGTGACTGAAGAAGCTCCGCTGTAACCAACCCCGCGAACCGCCATCACAACCGAGGGTCCGAGCAACATTCCCCAGAATTCGGGGCGCCTGGCTCTGCGGTTAAAATTGCGTCTGGCACTGAAAGCGGCTTGACGTGAGCCGCGTAAAGCGAACAATGAGGGGCAGTTAGACTGCGCCAGTCGGAAGGCTGGCGCGAGGCGGCGGGGTAGCCAAGTGGTAAGGCACGGCTCTGCAAAAGCTGCATTCGTCGGTTCGATTCCGACCCTCGCCTCCAACTCTAAGTTGCTTTTTTGCAACGAGTTGCAGCTTCCAGAGGAGGCCAGTGCCAGTGAAAGTGCCAGTGAAATCATTACCGGGCTACCACTCAACAACTACTCCGGTAAAACTCGGCAAT
>CAIKLQ010000828.1 GCA_903828255.1 uncultured Verrucomicrobiota bacterium | reverse complement strand
GCATAGGCGAGGATCAGCGCGGCGAGTTTTTGCAGGGCCGTCAAAGGGGTGTGGCTTTGCAGACACGGGCCGGAGGCGCGCAGGTCCCCTTTCAACTCTTTGTAAAAGATTTCCTGCTCCCAATGTTGGGCGTAGAGCGCCAGCAACTCCGCCGCCGGATTCCGCCGCCAGTCCAACAAACTGGTCCACAACCGCACCCCCGTGGCCGGCCCGCGCCCGCCCCGCTGCACCCGACCAACGATCTCGCGCCCCAAACGGGTCTGCTGCCCCGCACGGAGTTCCACCAGCGCGCTGCCATCGGGATAGACCTCCAGCAACCGGCGTTGGAGGTTCTGTTTCACCCGCACCAGAAAATGGCGCGCGGCCGTCGCGGGGAGCGGAACCAACAGTTGCGGCACCCGGTAATAGCGGTCGAGGAGCACCAGACTCTCCGCGGGTCCGCACCTCGGTGGGCGGGGGGGCGCTGCGCTCACGCATCAGGGACTTTTTAGCGGGCCTCCGCACGGGCGGCGGCGTGGAGTTTTTGGTACACCTGCTGGATGTGCGTATGGAGGGTGTGCGGGGTGATGCCAAACACCTGCCCCAACTCCGGGTAGGAGCGGCCCAGCGCAAGGCTGCTTAGGATGCCCTGTTCCCGCTGGGTCAACCGTGTTTGCTCGGGCTGGGGGTCTGGCCCTTGGAGTTCCCGGATTACCTTGCGAGCGATTCTTGGGCTCATCGGGACGCCGCCGTGATCCAGGCTGCGTAGCGCTGCGATCAAATCGCGCGGGGGACAACCCTTCAGGAAATAGCCCGCGGCCCCAGCCTTGAGCGCGGCATAAACCGTGTCGCGGTTTTCCGAGATGGTATGGACCAGGATCTGTAATTGGGGCATTTGCGGATGCACTTTGCGGATCAAGTCCACTCCGGAGAGGCCGGGCAGGTCAATGTCCGCCAACATGATGTCCGTGTCCGGCCAGGGCAGGGCGCGCAGCGCCGCCTCTGCGGAGGGATAGCTACCGGTCACGGTGAATCCCGGCTCACCTGCCAGCAGCCGGTGCAGGTTTTCCAGCAGCGACTGGTTATCTTCAATGATGCAGATTTTCATAGCCCACGGCGAAAATGGAACGTGTCGTCAATACCGACCACCCAGCGAACCTGAAACAATTTCCGTAATCCAGGACCGGGCCTATATTGCCACAACCCTTGTTGTAACTGTATTCGGGGGATGATGATATAGCCCATGTGGGTGATTTTTGGGGTATAGGAGTTGGCGGCAGTGGTCCTGAATGGAAATTCTCCGAAAAGGAGTTTTGTTCTTTGAACCCCGGAGCCGGAGCGCCGGGCGGTGCCCGGATTGGGGTATTCAGCAGGGGCAAAGATGGCTGCTAGCCGGCGCTCCGGGGCATGGAACGGTGAAGTAACGGCCGGGAAATCCCGGCATCTGGTGGCCGCCCCTCCAGCGGGTCGGCTCCTAAATCATGCCCAGCTCCCGGGCTTTCTGGAGGGCGTCCGAGCGGGTGACGGCGTGGAGCTTCTCGTACACATGCTTGATGTGCGTATGGATGGTGTGCGGGCTGAGGCTAAAGGCTTGCGCCATCTCCTTGTAGGATCGGCCCAAGGCAATGGCGGCGAGGATGTCTTTTTCCCGCTGGGTCAACAACCCCTCCTGAAGATTGGTATCCGGCGCTTGGAGTTCGCGGATCACCTTGCGGGCGATTTTCGGACTCATCGGAGCCCCGCCTTGTTGCAGGCTGTGCAGGGATTCAATCAATTCGCGCGGCGGACAGCCTTTCAGCAAATAGCCCAAGGCCCCAGCCTTGAGCGCGGCGAAAACGGTGTCGCGGTTTTCCGAGATGGTATGCACCAGGATCTGCAATTGCGGCATTTGCGGATGTAATATCCGGATCAAGTCCACACCGGAGAGGCCGGGCAGATCTATGTCCACCAGCATGATGTCGGTTTCCGGCCAGGGCAGGGCGCGCAGCGCCGCCTCAGCCGAGGGATAGCTGCCGGTCACGGTGAACCCCGGCTCGCCTGCGAGCAACAGGCGGAGGTTTTTCAGCAGCGGTTGGTTATCTTCGATGATGCAGATCTTCATGCGCAAAGGCTGAGGTTAAGGGGGCGCGGTTGAATGCGACCGTTAACCTCCGAGCGTTTCCGGGAACGGGACCGGCGCTTTCAAGGGGAGCGGCAATTCAAACACCAGTTTGGTTCCCACCTCGCCCCGGTGCGTCATCGTCCCGCCCAGCTCCGCAACCCGGGCCGCCATGTTCGCCTGACCGCGGCCTAAACCCGGGGCGGCCCCCATGCCCCGGCCATTGTCCTGCACCGTCATCCGAAAATGGTGGGGCAGGAATTCCAAGTGCGCTTCCACCCGGCTCGCCCCGGAATGTTTTACGGCATTGGTCACCGCCTCCTTGAACACCCGGAAGAGGGACATCCCTGGGAAAATCCCCGGACCGGGTTGGTCGCTATCCCCGGACACCGCAAGGGCAAATTCAATCCCATGCGCAGGGAGCACCAGGTCGCCGTGGCGGCGACATTCATCAATCAGATCGGGCCATTGCAATTCGCGCGCCTCCATGGAACTCATGAGGCTGCGAATCTCCGCGCCGCCTTCGCAGGCCAACTCGGAAATCCGCTGGAAGCTCGCCCGCTCCGGGTCGGCTGGCGCGTCCCGCCGGCCGAGTTCCGCCAAGATGGCCACGTTGGCCGTCAAGCCCCCGATGCCATCATGTAAGTCGCGGATGAGTTGCTGCTGTTGCCGCATCTGCACCCGCAGTTCCTTACTGGCCTGCTGTTCCAAGGCCAATACCTGAAGCTGGGCGGCCTCCATGTTCCGATGGATGAGGCGCACCCGATCCGCCATGGCCAGCAAGAAGAAGGTCACACTCAAGGCAACCCCCAAAATCGCTTGCGATTCGGGCAAGTGGCTCATCGGCAGCCAGGCAAAGTACTGGAAGTTCGTAATCGTGAGCAGGACCCAAAACGTGAGCCAGGCCAGCGCATAGAAGCGAGCCGTCCGGTTTCCCCGCCACCAAGCCACGAGGGCCACTACCAACGAACCGGCCCCGAAGAGCAGCGTCTGCAAGAGCACCAACGGCTGCATGATGTGGTACGGGCCCAGCAGAAAAACCCCGGTGCCCGCCACGAGGCCCCAAGCCAGGCGAACGACCCACCGGTTCAGCCCCGGCAGGGTGGTCGGCAGATCGAAAAAATATCGCAAATAGAAGGTTAGGAGCAGGAGGGTGGCTTGGACGCAGATAATCACGCCTCCCTCAACGGCGAACCGCCCGCCCGGCAGGTGCCACCAGACATAATAACCGCTGGAAATAAAATAGACGCCAAAGACCCCAACCAGGGAGAGCGAATAAATAGCATACCCGCGATCGCGGGTGAACAGACTCAACACCAGCGACAGCAGAATGAGCGCCGCCAGATAACCAAAAAACGCGGCAAACCCCGCCTCGCCCCCAGTCTGGGCGGCCATGAAAGCCATCGGCTCCCAGATTTGGAGCGGCAAATGGAGGGAGGTTTCCGAGTGGATGCGCAGGAAAACTTCCGCGCGCTCGCCCGCCGCCAGCTTGAACGGGAAAACCGGGTTTTTGTTGTCCACCATTTCCGGCGACCGTTCGCGCTGATTGCCCGCCGTGAGCGACTCCACCGGGCCGTTCTGCCGGAGGAGATACCAATCCAGTTCGCCCATCCGGGCGGTGCGCAGTTCCAGCAGCCAAAGCCGCTCGTCCGCCGTTTCGGAACGCACCGCAAACCGCACCCAGATCGCATCCGGGGTGAAGCCAAAGGAGGGCCAGGGCTTGCGGCTCGGTTGAAACTGCCCGGCCCGAAAAGCTTGCCGCGCCTGGTCCAGCGTCATCCCCCCAGCGGGGTCCCGATAAGTTGTGAGCCAAGCCGCCACCCCTAGCCGCGTCGTGCGGGGACTCAGGCAGACATCCTCCTCCGCCCGGCTGCCCCCGGCCGCGGCGAGGAATACAACGAGCGCGATTAATTTGTGAAACCAACTCATGAGACAAACACCCGTGCCAAAATGTCCGCCAGACAATTACCATGTGGCTCGGTGAATGGCACCTAAAAACCCCGGGCGAAAACTCAAACTCAAGAACTCCACCGCCCACTTGCTCCGACCGTTAGCGCCGGTTTGCAAACTCCAATTCGGTCGAAGCCGCTGCCGTAAGGAGGCTCAAAGCTCTTGGCTTTGACGGACCTGAACAACCCGCACGGTCAAAAGGCTCCCGGCCCGGTTGGAAGCGCCGGCCCGCGGCCCGGCTGGATCGGCTTATGACTGGCATAATAACACGGAATTGCAGGGGTTGCATCCGCTGGTGGCCGCGTTTTCTGAACCGGCGACCCAGTACTTTTTCCGCCACCGGGCGGTTGGGCCCGTTCGGCGATATACCCTGAAAATACCCCGTACCGGGGATTGCTCGGGGTACCCCCTTTGCGGGTATAAATGTTGGGGTTAATGAAAAGTTTGGCTCAACGAAGCCCGGAAATGACCGGGAAAACCGGCTGGATGCGCACCGTCCGCCGGGGTAGGGCAGGGCTTGGCATTGGACTGGCGCTGGTCCTTGCCGGTTCGGCTTGCCGCCGCCAACCTCCGGCAGAGGAGTTGATCGTACGCGTGGGCGATTCCGGGGTTACGGTGCGCCGTTTTGCGACGGAGTGGGAGCGGCGCGCGAATCTGGGCAATGCCAGCATCACGCCCGCCCGGGTGCTCGACGAGCTGATTGACCAAGAAGCCGCCTACCAACAGGCCGTGCGCAGCGGCTTGCTTCAGCAGCCCGAGACCCAACTGGCAATCCGCTCGTTTGTCGCCGCGCGCTATCGCGAAGGCCAGCAGCCGGCAGCCGGGACGAATCTCCCCACCACCGAGACCCTCCGCGCCTACTACGATCAAAACGTGGCCAGTTTTCGTCGCCCCCCCGCCATCAATCCCGCCGTCATCCGGCTCGAATACCATCGCAAAGCCACCCCGGAAAAGCAGGCCGAGGCGTTGGCCGCCGCGCGCGCGGTGCGGGAGCAGGCGGTGGCGGAGAGCGGCAAGCAAGCCAACTTCGGGCGCCTGGCGCTGGACCGCTCGGTGGATCAGGCGACCCGCTACCGCGGCGGCGAACTGGGCTGGCTCACCCGCGAGCAGGCCGTCCTGCGCCTCCCCGGCCCGGTGGTTGAGGCCGCTTTCCGGCTGGTCAAGGCGGGGGACATTTCCGAGCCGCTCGTGGCCGACGAGGGCCTTTACCTGCTCAAGCTGGTCGCCCTCCGGCCGGAGCAGGCGCGCCCGTTCGACGAGGTGCGCCCGCAGATCGAGCACGACCTGAGCTGCCGCCGGGTGGCCGAGCAGGCGGCGCAAGGCCGCGAGCGGCTGCGTCAGGGCCTGTCCGTCCGCGTGGACCAGGACCGGCTCAGCCACGTGGCCACCAACCGGCCTCCGGCCAAATCCATTTCTCCCGCCGCGCTGCCGAAAGGCTGAACCCGCTACTCAAAGCCCCCATGAATTTCAACCTACTCAATATGAAAACCGTCACCAGATTCACGCCGCCTGTTCGTCACCGCCCGGTCACGCCGCTGCTGGCGGGTTGGTTTGTTTTCACCGCCGCACTCTTTCTGGGGGTGGCGGATGCTAACGCCGCTGGCGTAACGAACAGCATCTATAGCGGGGTTAATTGCCCGGCCGACAGCGGCTTGCCGGAGTGGCTTTCCGGCACCGTTTGGCGCAGCGGATCGGAAACTGAAACCGGCATGACTTGGTTCGGCATTACCAATAATACCGGCTATTGCGTGGATGGAGCGGCGATGCAGAGCGGCTCGCTTTTTTCGGGCGGAACCAGCAGTTTCATCGAGGTGACCGTGACGAACGCCGTCGCGATCGAGTTCACTTGGCGATCGCTTAGTTCCGGCGCAGGTACCTTTCTGGCCGTGGTGAACCTGGGGGCGGCGAACTCGCAGCAAATGACGCTCCCCGCCGCTGCGGATACGGGCTGGCAGCGAGCCAGGTTCCAGTTTTCGGATACGGGCACCAACACCCTGCGGTGGAGGTTCACGAAGGGTTCCAGCACGGCTGATTACGCGCTATTGGACGCGGTCAATGTGGATTACGGCACCCGCGCCACACCAGCGGTGGTGACCCAGATGAGCCTGAACCCGGCGGCCCAACTGCCATTCCGTTACCTGCGCGGAACATTCTTCACCACGAACCAGTTTGGAGCCTCCGTGGTGCAGAGCCAGCCCATACTCGACACCCAATGCGTGGGGGTAAGTTTGGTGGACGTGCCCGGCAATACCACCGTGAATTGGTCCTGGGCAGCTCAGGTCGAAGGACAGGGCCAGTATGACTACGGATCGTTCTGGGTGGACGGCGTTCGCCTTTACACGGTGGGGGATGTCATGATGAATTATCTTACCAACAAGACCTACACGTTGCCCGCCGGTCGGCACACGCTCTATTGGGTTTACCAAAAAGATTACTCGTTTAGCTCTGGCATTGACGCCCTCGTGCTCAGAGCGATGGATGTTCAGTATCCGGCGTATTTCGTCACGCTCCCCTACACCACGAACTTCGTGAGTGGGACGACGGCCTACGTGCGGGCGAATGTTGGGGGCTTGCCCTCGCCCAGTCTGTCCTGGCAGCGCGGGGGCACCAACATGGTCAATGATGCGCGTATCAGCGGGGTGACCACGACCAACCTGACGATTGCCAATGTGCAGATGACCGACCAGACCGGATACACGCTGCTGGCGGTGAATAGTTGGGACAGCGTCAGCAACTATCCCCCCGTCACGTTTCAGATTTCCACCTTGCCCACCATCACGAGTCAGCCACTAAGCGCCACCTTGCCCCCTGGCAGCAGCACGAATTTCGCGGTGGTAGCCACAGGGTCGCCGACACCCACCTACCAGTGGCGCAAGAACGGCACCGACATCGCTGGCGCCACGGCTTCCAGTTACAGTCTGACCAACATCACCACCAACGACGCGGGCAATTACTCGGTTTATGTTTGGAATACGGCCGGGGGCGTGACGAGCGCCGTTGCCACGCTGACGGTGAATTTTGCGCCCATCATCTTGCAACAGCCCGTCAGCCAGACGGTGGCGGTGGGCGGGAGCGCCAGCTTCTCCGTCGGGGCCTCCGGCTTGCCCGCTCCAACCTACCAGTGGCGCAAGAACGGGACCAACATTGCCGGGGCCACGGTGTCGAGTTACGCACTCAGCAACATCACCACCAACGACGATGCCAGCTACTCGGTGCTCGTGAGCAACAGCGTCGGCAGCGTGGCTAGCAGCGTCGCCACGCTCACCGTCAATTTCGCTCCCTACATCATCAGCCGAACCTCCAGCTTGTCCATCGGGGCAGGCGCGACCAACTACATCAGCGTGACCGCCGCAGGCAAGCCCACGCCAAGCTACAGTTGGCGGCGCGCTACCGCGCCCGGCACGCCGATTGGCGGCGACAGCGACAGCTTGTACTTCAACGGGGCCACCCCCTCCATTGCCGACAATTACTACTGCATCGTCACTAACAGCGTGGGCAGCGTGCAAAGCCCGAACATTCCAGTAACGGTGGTTACTGCGCCCCAATTCCTATCCCAGCCGGTGAGCTTGGTGGCGACGCAGGGCTACAACTATATTGTAAGTTGCTCCGTGATGGGGGGCGTGCCGCTGAGTATGCAGTGGCGCAAGGACGGGGCGCTTGTGTCCTCGACTAGCACCTTCTCTGACCACTGGAACGCATATTATTACTTGGGGAGCATCGCCACCAGCAACGCGGGAAACTACACGCTGATGCTCTCAAACTCCTACGGCGTCGTCACCAGCCAGACCGCCACCGTGACGGTCCTGGTGTCGCCCTCGATCACCGTGCAACCGGTTTCGCTGGTTGTCACGCAGGGATATAACGCGATCCTGAGCGTGGCAGCGACCGGAACGACGCCCCTGGCCTATCAATGGCGCAAAGATGGCGTCAACGTCAGCGGGGCGACGTACGCGAACTACTTGATTGCGGGCATCAGTGCCAGCCAAGCGGGAGCCTACACGGTGGTGGTATCCAATGCCGCCGGCACAACCACCAGTATCGCGGCGACGGTGACGGTTCGGGTGCCAGCGGCCATTACGGTGGCTCCCGTCAGCCGCACCGTCGCGGTGGGGCAGAACCTGAGTTTCTCGGTGACCGCAGTGGGCGACTCCCCGCTGGCGTATCAATGGCAATTCAACAGTGTGAACGTGGCCGGGGCCACCAATCCGACCCTATCCATCACCAATGCACGCACCACCCAAAACGGCCAGTACAAGGTGTCGGTTTCCAATGCCTGGGGCACTGCAAATGCCAGCGCCAGCCTAACCGTTTTGCTCGCGCCGGCCATCTCCTCGCAGCCGTCCAGCGTAACCGTGCGGGAAGGCGGGAGCGTCGCGCTGCAAGTCGTGGCCTCCGGTTCGCCCGTGTTGCAGTACCAGTGGTATCACTGGGTGTCGTACAAAGGACCATACGTCTATGCCGGTCCCGGGCTCTCGGCTGTGAGCGGTGCGACGAACGCGCTCTGTACGCTCACCAACCTGCAACGCGACCAGTTCGGTTGGTACCAGGTGCGGGTGGGGAACGCAGTAGGCACAAATTTCAGCCGCTTGGTATATGTCAGTCCCGCCGCTAACGACTACGCAGTGACCGGCTGGGGCGATGCCACCTTTGGGCAGTCCGAGATGCCATCCGACTGGATCAACATCGTGGCCGTGGCGGCTGGCGGTTACCATACACTGGCGCTGACCGGGGACGGTCGGGTGCTGGCAACGGGCGACGATAGCGCGCAGCAGTGTGATGTGCCGTTTGGTTTGTCGAATGTGGTGGCGATTGCCGCCGGGGCTTACCACAGCCTGGCCTTGCTGAATGATTCCACGGTGGTCGCCTGGGGCGACAACAGCTTGGGGCAATCCACGGTGCCGGCGGGGTTGAGCAACATCGTGGCCATTGCGGCCGGCACGGACCACAGCCTGGCATTGACCCAAGACAGCGAGGTGGTGGCTTGGGGGGCTAACGACGCGGGGCAATGTAACGTGATCCCAGGGTATGCCAATACCTACATGGCGATCAGCGCCGGAAACAAAATCAGCCTCACCCGCCGCTACAACCATCATGCCCTCGCTTGGGGCAGCGACATTGGGGTGAGCCAGACCGTCATCTGGGCTCAAGCCGTCAGCGCCGGGAATCAGCACGGGTTGTATTTGAACCTGGACAGCACCGTGCTCGCCGCCGGTCTCAACACTTATGGGCAGACCAACGTGCCCGCCGGCCTGACCAACGTGACGGCGATTGCCGCCGGCGGGGAACATTCCCTCGCACTCAAGCGGGATGGCAGCGTGGTCGCGTGGGGAGCCGGCGACCTGGGGGTGACGAGT
>CAIKLQ010000827.1 GCA_903828255.1 uncultured Verrucomicrobiota bacterium | reverse complement strand
GGCCGGGAGGAGGGCGTGCGCTGCGGGCGGACGAAAGTCCGCCGGCGGCAGACCGGACTGGCACCCAGACCGGACGCGACACGCTGGAACCAGATGGGTGACTGAACGGATCACCGCCCGCAAGGGCGGGGGGCATCCGAATCAATGACTGAAATGACAGGCCCGAATTACAGCTTGGACGCCGCCCGCAACGGCCCGAAAAGACAAAGACAGCGTTTAAGAAAAGAAAGGCTGGCTGACGGAAATCTATTTTTCTGCTTGACCGCTCACGCTAATGGGCGACCCCTTTCCGTGCCTCCAGTTGTTGGGCACCCCCAATCCAGAGGCACGCGCGGATCGCTCCACCGCCGGTATTCTTGCAAATTCGTCAGCCCATCCCCATCGTCATCGCCGTTGGGATCCACACCCACCCGGCCAAAATGAGCAAGTTCCCAGAGGTCCGCGATGCCGTTTTGATCCGCATCGGTGGGAACCGAATACAACTGGCTTTGCGGAATGACTTGTTTGAGGGTGGACGGGCTGCTCCATTTGAGCCGGGCTCCGGCATAAAAATGGTTTGTAATACTCAACCCGCAGCAAATATTTCTGCCCGGCGGTCAAATTAACGGTGGCGGTGACTTCCGGGGTCGGTGCATCCACCCAGTTGTCGAGGATCAACTGTTCATTCAACCACACCCGCGCGCCGTCATCCGTCTCATCCGCCTCCACCGAGTCGATGAAAACGACGCCAGCCAAATCGCCGCGCTGCTTTCTTTCTTACGGGAACTCCAACGGAAGTTCCAACTGGCCGTCATGGTGGTTCATCACGCCCGCAAAGACTCCCAAGCCAGCCGACCGGGCCAGGCCCTGCGGGGTTCCAGCGAACTCCACGGCTGGGGCGACTCCAATCTCTACCGACGCCGCAAAGGCGCCCAGTTGACCTTGTCCACCGAACATCGCGCCGCCCCTTCCAGAGATCACATCCCACTTCAGCTCACCGAAACGGGCTCGGGCGTGGCCTTGCGGGTGGTGGAACACGCCTCGGTTCAACCTGACGCTCCTCCCACCCCAACGGAACGGGTGCGCCAGGCGCTCGCCCAAGTTCGGGAGCCGATCCCGGTTCAGCAGTTGCAAAAAGTCTGTGGCATTCGCACCGCTAAAATCTGCTCCGCCCTGGCCGAGCTCTCCACCAACGGCGAAGTCGTTCATGACGCTCGCGGCTACCAACGCAAACTCCCGTTGCCCGTTGCCCACCCTATAGACCCTCAAGGAAACGGAAACGGGAAACACTCGGATTTTGTCCAGTGAAACAGACGCAGGCTCTGCTGAGGAGCAACCTGCCGAGGGATAACTGGATGCGGGCGACGAAACGGCGTCGGCCACGCCGGGGAGGCCAAAAACCTCCCCGGCCAATGGGCCAGACCCTGTTTCAGAGCCCTCCCATGCCTCAAAAACCTTCCAGCCGTTGCGCAAACAATACTCTGGAAACCCCCAGTCACCCTTCCGCCGACGCGCTTTCTGGATCGGGTTCGCGCACCTCCAGCGCCGGCCGCCGGTGCAACTGATCCTCCGGCACAAACTCGATCCGCATGCCCCAGCCCGCATAGGTCGTCAGCATCCGGCCAAACCCCTCCAGGCTCAATTGCTGATCGTCGATCCCCACGACCAACTGGCCGTTTTCATCCTCCTCGACCTGGCAACGCAACCCCCCCGCCCCGGGCACCCCATTGGTAACCCCGGCCGAAGTATTTAATCTGCGGCGAACCCAGCGGCACCTCGACCGCCACGTGCTTGTATCCGGCAGCCAGTTGCGCTTGGGCTCGCAGGGTGTCGTTGAATAGGTCCAAAATCGCTTCAGCGCTCATGCCCGTAATCTCAGGGCCAATCTTCAGGTGCGTCGTCGGCACGCCCGCTTCCTTGTACTGGATCACTGCGGAGCCACCCTCGCGGGTGATGTTTACCTCATCCAACCGCGCAAGGTAGCGTTCCTTTTGCTTCATAGGCCGCCCAGCAAAGGAAAGCACAGCCACAAAGGAAAGCACAGCCACAAAGTCAATCCCGGCCCGCTTCCACGGGCAGATCTCCCCCTCCCATTCCCTCAGTTACCGCTTGTAGCTCTCCCTCAATTATCGTGCGCACGCTCAAACCTTCAGCGTGACCTGCTCCACGCGCCACGGTTGGCTCAAGCCCAGAAGCTGTTGATACAATTCAAAATCTTTCAGCCCTGCTTGGTAAATCCGAACGCGTGCGCCCGCGAGCTAAAACGAGCCGGGCG
>CAIKLQ010000826.1 GCA_903828255.1 uncultured Verrucomicrobiota bacterium | reverse complement strand
TTTTTGAGGACAAGCAGGTTGGCCAGCGCGCCGTGGGCGAGACTGGATTTGGGGTCGAGAGCCAAGGCCTGACGGACCGCGGCTTCCGCGGCTTTCGGATCGCGATTGCGCAACTGCCAGGTGGCCCAGGCGACATGATAACCGGGGACTTGCTGGTTGACGGATTTGAGGCTGGTGAGTCGTTGCTGGGCGTTCTTGACATCGTTGGTGGAAAGACTGCTCTCGACGAGGAGTAATAAGGCGGTTTCGTTGGTGGGTTGGCGGGCGAGGAGTAGCACAGCCGCGTCACGGGCCTCCTTGGGTTTGCCTCCAACCAAAAGGACTTGGGCGAGTTTTACGCGGACTTCGAGGTCCTCCGGGCTGACCTTCTTCGCCTCGGAAAGCAGCGCATAGGCGCGGGCGATCCGGCCCTGCTCGAAGGACATCACCCCAAGGTTGCGCAAGGCGATGGGGTTGGTCTGCTCGAACCGCAGCACATTCAGGTACTCAATCTCGGCGAGGTCATAATCGCCGGCCTGGAAGTGGGCGTTGGCACTTTGGAGCCGCCGGTTCTTTTTGGCGGCCTGCGAGCAGCCCGTGGTAAGGCTGCCAAAAATACAAAGGGCCAGAAGCAAGTGGATGATCTTGGGTTTCATTGGGATAGAGGAGGAATTAAACCAAACCAACAAGCGGAAAACAGTAAGCTGAAATAGGAAAGCACAGAAGACCTGACAACGGGCTGGCCGCGTGGGAGAGCCGACGCTCCCCGCGCCGGAGCCACAGCAGGAGCAGAAAGAACGGAATCAAGGAGAGGGCAAAGAAGACCGGGCCGCCCCGGTGGTGGATCGGCGAGTCAATCATGGCCGGACTGATGTGAACGCAAAGTTCGCCGATGGTAAAAATGCGGAAGCCGTTGCGGAGGATGGCGAGCGGGATGACAAAGCAGGTCAGCGCCGCCTGGCGCCAGGGCGACTTGAAGAACAGGTGGCCCGCGAGCAGGCTGGTGAGGAACAAGACTAGGCTGGAGCGGACGCCACTACATTCCTGGGCCACCTGGATCGTGATGCCAGGCAGGTGGAAAACCAGCCCTTCGCGGAAGACGACGCTGCCGGTAATGGCGAACAGGAACGCAGCAGCTTCGGCCGAAGTGTACTGGAAAAATACTTCGAGGGCATTCTCCACGCCGGTGGGCAGCGGGGTGATGAAGATGAGGAACGCCGCCGGAAACGCCAAGGACCGCAGGAGTTTGCCGCCCAAAAGCAGCAGCGCCCCCGACCAGAGGAAGCAAAGGAAGGTGAAGCTGGCAAGCGCGAGATAATCATTGGGCCGGAACGAAGCCGCCGGCGCGTCGTCGAAGATCAGCGCCCGCAGCCCCAACAATCCGACCGCGAGTGGGATCACCGCCAGGACCGGCGAGGTGGTAGGCGCCGGCAGAGTTTCTTTACACCGCAACCAGACGAGGTAGCCGGAGATGATCGGGATCAACACCGCATGTGAATGAAGATCGCTGTGCAACGAAAAGCGCACCAGCTCGAGGAGGGGCTTGAAGAACAGTCCCGCCAGAACCAGCGCGAAGAGCGTGAACAGCCGGACCCGCCCGCCACTCTGGAACGTCTCCAGAGCGCCACGCGCTGGGGCCACCGGGCTGGTAATGGCCGGGTTGTTTCCCATTTCTGGCAAGGGCGATTTCATAGGTGAGGGGATCATCCTAGCAAGGTAGTTTAACCCCAAAGGAACGCAGAGAAGCTATGGATGCAGGTCGCCACCGGCGGCCCGAGCGGGGGGCTAAGAGCCGGCTGGTAAGGTAGCAACCGACGTTGGGAGGCTCTGGCTTTTGAGCGGGCAGTTTCATACAAATTGGGAGATATTTGAGCCTCCTTACGTCGGCTGCTACGGCTGAGGGTGAGCGCGTTCCAGCGCCGCAATATCATTGGCGTAGCTGATCCGCTCGGGCAAGGGGTGCTTGGAATCCAGACCGCAGGCCAGTTGCTTGAAGCCCAACGCCAGATGCAACAGCCGCGCCAGCCGGCTCCAGTTGCAGAGCGCGTGCGGATAGCGTTGTTGATGGCGTTCCATGGCCAGTCGCCCCGCCTCCATGCAGAAGTGGTGCTCGACCAATAGGAGGTCCACGGCGTGCTGGGTGGCCACCGGGGGCAGCGCGGGCAGACCGACGTCCGAATCCGGCGGCTCGGGTTCGTAGCCATAGACTTTGTCCAACAACGGTTTCCATAAAGCCATCAAGCGGCGCTGTTCTGCCCGATTGGACGCCTCGCGCTCCACCAGCGCCGAGTCAAAGAACTCCGGCGCAAGGCGGGCGAGCCGGCGATGGGCGCGAATGGCGCGACCGAAGGCGGTGAACGCCTGGGACAAGTCGTCCGGCCCACGCCGACGTCCGCGCAGGCAGGAGCGATCCAGATTCCGAAACGGACGGCACAGGTTGAACCGCGTGGCTTTACGATGCAGGTGACGTTTCAAAGGCAGATAGCGGAAATTTTTAACCGCGGATTTCTCAATAAACTGAAAGTTGCAATACAAGACTACGGACCTCTGACTACGGACCACAGGCGAGACGCCGGGGCCACTAACGGGGGGCACTTTACTTTTTCTTTACTTTTTCTTTACCTTTTCTTTACCAAAGAAAAGTTTGGAAAGGTAAAGCCCCGAGGTCATGCCCGCCAATCCTGGACCTGGTCGTGGTATTCATCGGCGGGGATTTCCGCGACGGGGACAGTGAACCCAGAC
>CAIKLQ010000825.1 GCA_903828255.1 uncultured Verrucomicrobiota bacterium | reverse complement strand
CGATTCCGACCCTCGCCTCCAACTCTAAGTTGCTTTTTTGCAACGAGTTGCAGCTTCCAGAGGAGGCCAGTGCCAGTGAAAGTGCCAGTGAAATCATTACCGGGCTACCACTCAACAACTACTCCGGTAAAACTCGGCAATCACTCGCGACGACGGGATACGCAGCCCGTTTGGTGTAGCTGATACGCCCAAAGCCGCGTTCAGACTCATAGCTTCGGACAGAAAGTCTGAACTATGAAACGTCGTTACATCCTCTACCGCCGCAAACGCGGTGGCATGTTCTACATCGAGGACACCGAAACCCGAAAGCAGGAAAGCACCGGCACGCGAAATCGCGCCGAGGCGACCTCCCTGCTCAACGCCCGCAACGAATCCGTCCGCGCGCCGCAACTGAATCTCCAAATCGCCAAAGCATATCTGGCCGGAACCGATTCCGGGGTTGCCACCCGGACTTGGCAGGATGCCCTCAACGCGATCATCGACACCAAGAGTGGTTCAACGCAATACCGCTGGCAAACCGCTGCCAAGGACAAGGCACTCGACCTCATTCGCAATCTGATCATCCTGGAGACGCAGGCCGATCAGCTGCTGGCCTGCCTCAAAACGGGCACGGTCAGCACCAATGTCCACCTGCGGAAACTTCACAACTTCTGCATCTCCATGAACTGGCTGCCGTGGCCGCTCATTCCCAAGCGCCTGTGGCCGGAAATAAAATTCCAACCGAAGCGGGCCATCACGCTGGCGGAACATCAGCTCATCCTTGAGCGGGAGAAAAATCCGGAGCGGCGAAGCTTCTACGAAATGTGCTGGCATCTCGGCGGCTCTCAAACTGACATTGCCAACCTCACAGCGGAGAACATTGACTGGACCAACCAAACCATCGCCTACAACCGGCAGAAGACCGGCAGTCTGGCTATGGTGCATTTCGGCGATGAAATCGCGGCTGTTTTGCGCCGGTTACCGGCAGATGGTCCGCTGTTTCCCTACCTGCAAACCGTTCGCTGTGGCGACCGCGCCACGGAATTCAAGCAGCGATGCGTTGGATTGGGTATCAAGGGCGTGTCGCTGCACTCTTACCGCTACGCTTGGGCGGAGCGAGCGAAGACGTGCGGCTACCCAGAGCGGTTTGCACAAGAAGCCCTCGGACACAACAGCAAGGCCATTCACCGTGCCTACGCCCGCAAAGCGCAGGTCAGACTGCCTTCGTTGGAAAGCTATGAAAAGCAAAACGCGGAAGGCCGCATTATTCAACTCCCCACTTTGCGAGTTGAAAATCACCACCTCGTGAGTAGTGGCCATCGAAATTGAAAATTCTGTCTCACAATCTCGTTTGGCGGCGAGAACGCCGCGAAGACCTGGTTTTAATCTCCAAACGCAGGATTGTCGTTTGGCTTCTGAAACGCCATCATCCTCTCTAAACATACCGAACTTAACAAAAGTTTTGGGATGACAGCCGTTGTCATACCCTGTTTGGTATTTTTAGCAGGATGAATGCGCTCGCCACACAGCTTTTCCGCGAGGTGCGCCCGGATTTCTTCCGGGTGCTGGCCGGGCCGTTGGCGCGACTGTATGTGGACGCACTGGATGCGCTGGAGCGCGAGACGAGCCAGCGCAATCAAGGCATCGA
This sequence comes from uncultured Verrucomicrobiota bacterium, assembly GCA_903828255.1. GTDB lineage: Bacteria > Verrucomicrobiota > Verrucomicrobiia > Limisphaerales > JADLHS01 > CAIKLQ01. Next base: position 3,121 of record CAIKLQ010000825.1, on the reverse strand, counting down.
CCGGGCGGAGGCGCTGGCGTTGGTAGAGCAAGTTGTCGAGCAACATGAAGATTTGGCAGACGCGAGCGATGAATTGGTTGCCGTGGCGGCAACCAACCGGGAACGCGCGCGCATGGTCCTCGATACGCTGCGTGCGGCCGGGTGGTTGCAGGAAGAGGAGCGGTCGGACTGGCAAAAGTTGATCTTCTTCGACCCAAGCGGCACGGTCCTCCTTCATGCGCTGCGCCGGATCGCCTTTCCCGAAGCGGCCGTTTTTTCCGACAAGCTCGTCAACGTCTGTGCCACGCTCTCACGCGGCGGCGAGGTTAATCTCGACGCGTTGCATGAAGACCCGTGGGCGCAAGTGGAAACTTGCGTGGCAAACCTTCAAGCAGGTCTCGCTGAACTTCGCGGGATGCAAAAGTCCATTGAACGCCACACGAAACAGCAACTCGCGGCGACATCGCTCAAGGAAAATCTCGCCCTGCTTTACGATCAATTTGCCGAGCGAATTGGACGCACCTGTTACGCCCAGCTTGTTCACTCCCGCCTGCCGACAAAGCTTTCGGAAACTCATCGGGCGCTGGAGGGCCTGTCCAGCCACGCTGATCTCTTGACCAAGATGCAGTCGGAAGTCATGCGCCGTGACCCCGCCCTGTCGCCGGAGACGGCAATGGCGCGCGTGCGCCTCCGTATCAATGAATTGGAGGAGATGCTCCAGCAGATTGAGCCGCTCGCGGACATGATAGACCGGCGGACGGCCGAATTTGCCCGCCGTTCCCAAGCACGCTTCCGCTATTTGCAAGAAACTGCCAGCGAGAATCGCGCTCGTGTGCAGAGATTCTTTGAAACGCTGAACCAACATTTTTCCGGCTGGCGGGTGGCGGACATTGACGCATTGGGCCTTGAAGTTCCAGCGCTAGCCGTTCACGACGTTCGTATTCCTGGTGGGCTTGAATCGCTTTATACGCCGCGCCTACGAAGGATTGCTGGAGAAATCGAGCCTCTGGAAGACGTTGATCCGCGTCACGTCGACCACGCGCTTGCGCAGTTGGAAAGCAACCTCCGTGACTCCCTCACCGTCAGCCGAGCCAATCATTTTATCACAACTTTACCGGGGAACAGCGGCGCGAGTTGGAGTTCTGAAGAACTACTGCGTCAGCATGTCCACAATGATGAGGATGTGGCCGCGCTGATTGCCTGCCTGTTGCACGCGCGATCGGCAGACGCTCGGTATGAAGTTCAAGTGCCACGACGGGAATCCGAATCGGATGCCGGCAGTTTTGACACCAAGCTCCAATACCGCATTGAGCGATTCACATTGGTAAAAAAATGAGCGACAACGGATCAACAACCAATTCCAACGGCCTGCTGGCGCGACTTCAGCCGCAGGACCGCGAGCGGCTGGGCGAGGCGATCCGGCGATTGATGGCACATGGTTCAATCCTGGGGCTTGAGCCATCGCAGACTGATCTCTACCACTGGTGTTACCAGAATCGTCCGTGGCTGGATGAATTTGCCAACCTGCTGGACCTAAAACTGCATTGGGAACATCAGGACCGCACCGTGCAGGCAGTCCCGGAAAGCTCGGCGTTTTTGCTCCGTCTTAAGCTGGATGCCACGCTGGTGCTGCTCACGCTCTGGTATGAATTTGACACTGCCATCCGTGACCGTGGCGAAACCCCGCCAGTTCGGCTGACTGCGCAGCAACTCAACGATTCCCTGGCGGCGAAATTTGAACCGTTGAAAAAGTTTCAGCCCAGCCCCACGCGCCTGCGCGAAATTCTTGCGCTGGCGCAGCGCAAGAATCTGCTGCGATTCACGCCTGATGCCGCCTTGGAGCGTTCGGTCATCGAAGTGTTTCCGACGCTCAAGCGTGTGATTCCATTTCAAAGCATTGAAGAGTGGAACAAGAACGCTGAGCGGTATTTGGTGGCGGCCAAGGAGGCGGGCGCGGAAACGGCGGCGCTACCGGAAGACAGCGAAGGAGATAAAGACGAATGAGCCGCACAATCCGCCTCACCCGCATTCATGCGCTGAACTGGTATGGCTACAAGGACACCATTCCGGTTGAGGGCAATCTGTTAATCGCGGGTGTTACCGGCTCGGGCAAATCCATTCTGATGGATTTGATCCAGCTTGTCCTGGTTGGCGACCAGCGCCTCGTGCGGTTCAACCAGTCTGCAACGGGCGACCGTTCCGACCGTTCGCTCAAGGGTTACAGCCTCGGCGATCTCAAGGACGATGAGGGTGGCGTTGACAAGTATATGAGGCAGAGTGCCATCACCTACGTGGCGCTCGAATTCACCTGGCCAAATGGCAAGCGGGCCGAGACCTGGGGATTGCGAATCGAATTTACGAGTGCCGCAGAAGCGCATGGCAAAGTCACCCCATTTTTCATCCCGGTGGCATTCACGCGCGGAGACTTTTTGGACACGGAGAAACGTCCGCTGGATTATTCGGCGTTCAAGGCGTTGGCCGAGTCGCGCGAGGGACGGCTATACACCGAGGGACTGGACGCCTACCTGCGTGACATGGCGCAGCCGACCCATTTGAACTTTGACCGGGCCGTGCTCCGCGCGCTGCTCCCTACGGCCATGTCGTTCACGTTTCTCAAAAGCTTCAACGATTTCGCGCGCAACTTTATCCTCCCCGCCGACAAGCTCGACGTGGGCGATGTAACCGCAAGCTATCGCACGTTCCTCGGCTACGAACGCGATTTGAACAACCTCAACGACCAGTTTGAAAAGCTCAAAGCCATTCGCGACACCTTCACGCGCCTGACAGACCTTCGCCGCGACCGGGTGCTTGCGCGTTACCTCGAAGCGCAACTGCGGCATGAACACGCTGCCGAACAACTGCAAGCCGATGAAGAGCGGCTCGCAAAAATCAAAGCGGAAAACGCGGGCGAGGAAAAGCGTCTGGCGGAGCTGGTTGAACTGATTGAACGGGGGCGGGCTGAATCAAAAAAGATTGATGCGCTTATCGGGGAGACACCAGAGGGGCAGCTTTACAAGTTCATCAAGGGACGCAATTCCGAACTGACTCACCAAATCAGCAGCCTGAGCGGCATTGGCAAATCGCTTGATGACGCGCTCGCCAATCGTCTCCGAAACGCCCGGTCGTGGGCGAAGGAACTTCG
>CAIKLQ010000824.1 GCA_903828255.1 uncultured Verrucomicrobiota bacterium | reverse complement strand
TGTTGGTGATGGCGACGCGATGCGTGTAACGACACAAATAGGCCAACACCGCCCGCGGACCCGCAAACGGTCGTTTGGTGTAGACCACCCACTTGTGACGGCAGAGCCGGCGCAGCCAGCGGGCAAAGCCCACCGGGTCGGCGAGGCGCGGTTCCGCGCGGGGGAACTGCAACTGCCCGGCGTCAAATAGTTGCTGGAGTCCGTCCCGAAACTTGGCGCGGAAGACCAACGACAGGGCGCGGACCGAAAACAGCCACCGGGGCCCGAGGGCCACCCACTGCGCGCCGTCCAGAGAGAGTCCGCCGCCGGTCACGACGCAGTGGAGGTGGTAATGGTCCAGAAGGTTTTGCGACCAGGTATGCAGCACCGCCGTGAGGCCCAAGGTGGCTTGGAGGTTGTTCCGGCCGAACTCCAGCAGGGTGGCGCTGGCGCTGGCGAACAAGAGAGCGTAGAGCCGTGCTTGGTTGTGCTGGAGGAGCGGGTTCAGGTCGTGCGGGAGGGTGAACACGACATGGAAGTAAGGGATGGGCAGCAAGTGCTGGGTTTGTTGCTCCAGCCACTGGGCGCCATTCAGCCTTTGGCAGCTCGGACAGTGCCGGTTGCCGCAGGAGTGCGGTGCGAAGTGCTCGCGCCCGCAGTGGGCACACCGATACTGATGGCCGCCCAGCGCCGGAGTGTGACAGGCGGCGAGGGCGCGCAGGACCTTCCAGTGATGAGGGGGCAGACGATGGGTCCGGGAAAACTCAGGCAGGGTCTGGCGGACGACCTCGCCCAAGGTGAGGGACTCCGGCTGCCCGGTCGCCGAGCAACCGGTCATACGGTGGGTCGCTCGGCGCTTACTCGGTTTGGCGGGCGCGGCTGAAATCGATCAGATCCAGCGCACTGGCGACGTGGGCCAAGCGTTCTTGACGCACGTGCAGGTACGTCGTCGTGGTCGCGAGTCGGCTATGCCCGAGCAACCGTTGCAACGTGAGGGGATCCACGCCGGCTTCCAGTAAATGCGTCGCAAAACTGTGCCGTAACGAGTGCGGCCCCCCACGCTCCGGCAGGCCCGCGCGGGCCACGGCGATCGTGAAGGCCCGTTCGACCGCTTCGCGCGTTACCGGACGGTCCGGAAAAAGGGTGCTGGGAAACAACCAGTCCTTCGGGCGGTAGAGCCGCCAGTAAGCGCGCAACTCCTCCAACAGGCGTGGCGAAAGCAACGTATACCGATCCTTTTTGCCTTTCCCCTGCCCCACGCGGATCGGCTGCCGGTCACTTAGCAAATCCGCCAGGCGGAGTTGACAAACCTCGCTGACGCGCAACCCCGCCGCATACATCGCCATGAATAAGGCGCGGTGCCGGCGATTGAGTTTGGGCTGTTGGAAGAACTGTTCCAACTCTTGGACACTGTACACCCGGGGCCGCAGCACCGGCTTTTTCATGCGGGGCAAAGCCTGCTCGATGGCGGTCGTCGGCCGGTGGAGCACGGTGCCGAAGAAGAAACGCAGGCCACTGACGGCGACGATGAGCGAACTGCAGGCCAGTCGTTTGACCCGCAGCAGATGCAGGAGATAACCCTTGATCTCGTCGTCGCCGATTTGATCGGGGGAGCGGTGGTAGAACCGGGCCAAGCCGGTGACGGAACGCACGTAAGCGTCTTGCGGGTGAGGGGAGAATCCACGGAGCTGGATCTCGGCGATGAGTTTTTGGCGTAAGGGAGTCATAAGACTCCAATCTCGCCCAGGATTACCGAATTGGCCTGCGACCCCTGGCTACCGCGAAGCGGTTTAGTTCAACATAATTTATGTGCCACGGCACATAAGTTGTGTACTAATATAAGGGCCGGGGCGCGGCGCGCGATCGCGGCGGAGAAGACCACAAACGGCGAAACCAGTAGTGTATCGAGCGTTCCTTGGGCGAGGTTTTGGACGGCGATCAGCCGGCGGCGTGTGTTCAGCAACACGACTTGAAGGTTTTCGACGGTGTACAGGCGGTTCTCTTCGCGCAGCAGATCGGCCACGAGGCTGGGAGTGTCCAGCACCGGCGGCTCGGGATACGCCTCGCGCGCGAGCCGTTGGGCCAGCAGGAACGCTGATTTGATCGCGGCCGCCGGTTTTGTAAAGCAATCTGTGTAAGTAGTGTTTATTTTTGTTTTTGTTTGTTTAATATTCCGAGTTTTAGCCGCGAGCTAAAGCGAGCACGGGGCGAGCGGCGAGCCCTTGCTCGCGCCCCCTGCGGTCGGATGGTCGGTGGCTCATTTTCATAACCTCAATCCAGCTTGGGCATGCGTTCCC
>CAIKLQ010000823.1 GCA_903828255.1 uncultured Verrucomicrobiota bacterium | reverse complement strand
TGGATTTCATGTTACACGGTTTACCCAATTTTCTGTCCGCCAATTCGAGGCACCCTCAGGACGTGTTGCTGGAAGCCAAGACGAAGCAGAAGACGCTCATCGTTGTTGGCTGCCGGCTCGTGCTGCCGCCGGAACTGGAGCGGGAAATCACCGTGGTCGAGTTCGCGTTGCCCGGAAAGGCGGCGTTGCGCGGTGTGTTGCACGGCGTCCTCGAATCCGCCGGCATTCAAGACCTGACGGTCGCGCACCAGGACAAAGCGCTCGATGCCGCCAGCGGTCTGACGACCATCGAGGCCGAGAACGCCTTTGCCCTGTCCTTCGTGCAGACCCGGACCATTGAGCCGTCCGTGGTGGCTCGGGAGAAAGCGCAGGCGGTGAAGAAATCCGGCCTGCTTGAAATCATCGAAACCCGGGAGTCCCTGGAATCCATCGGCGGCTTGGACGTGATGAAAGACTGGCTGCTGAAACGCCGGGATGCGTTTACGCCCCGCGCGCTGGAATACGGTCTGCCGCCCGCCAAGGGCCTGCTCATTATCGGGATCGCCGGCACGGGGAAATCGTTGTCCGCAAAGGTCACCGCCAAGGTGTTCGGCGTGCCGTTGCTGAAACTGGACGCGGGCCGGTTGTATGGCGGACTGGTCGGACAGTCGGAGGCAAACCTGCGCGCGGTCATTCAGACCGCCGAAGCGATTGCGCCCTGCTGCCTGTGGCTCGACGAACTGGAGAAGGGGCTGGCCGGGAGCAAGTCGTCTGGCAGTACGGACGGCGGCACGTCGGCGCGGGTGCTTGGCTCCCTGCTGTCCTGGATGCAGGAAAAGACGGCGCCGGTGTTCGTGGTGGCCACGGCGAATGATGTGACGCAGTTGCCGCCGGAATTGCTCCGGGCCGGGCGCTGGGACCAGATGTTCTTCGTGGACCTGCCCAACGCCGAGGAACGCCAGGCCATCTGGACCATTCAGATCCGCAAGCACCGACGCAATCCGGCGGACTTCGACACCGTGCAACTTGCCCGGGCCAGTGAGGGATTGACGGGCAGCGAGATTGAAGCCGTGTTCGTGGACGCCCTGTATGACGGCTTCGACCGGGCAGCCGAACCCACCGATCTCGACATCGCCCGGGTGCTGACCGAATTCGTACCGCTGTCGAAGACGATGGCGGAGCAGATTGCCGCGCTGTGGACCTGGGCCAAGGGACGGGCCCGATTCGCCACGTCCCCCACCGTTGCTGAATCCCGGCTGCGGAAACTGGCGGCGTGAACCTCACAGAAAGTCCGCCTGCCGGGTGGACTTTCTTTTAGCTGTCAGGTTGTGGTTGAATCGTGCGCTTGACGCGGGAAATGGTCAGGCGCAAAGTAAGCAACAAGCGGAGCGCCGCAAAGCAATGGTGACGCAACCGAGTGACTCCCTGAAAACGATTCCCGCCCTGACCATGAAAGCATACAAACTGGCGTTGCTCATCGCGCTTCCCTTCATGGCATCGCTCCGCGCCCAGGAAACGCGGTTCTTCCGGGTGGCCGGTCCAGTGGCAACGACGATTACCGCGTTCACCGCCGACGGTTCCATCATGTGGACCAACGAGCCGACGAACGCGACGTTCACCGTTCAGATCGCGACCACGCTCGTCGGCCCTATTAACTGGGTGGATTACGTCCGGATTCCAGTCACCAACGGCGTCAACACGGAGCGGCTAACCGATCCCAATCCACCCACCGGGTTCGTATGGATTCCCGCTGGCAGCTTCACGATGGGCAGCCCGACCAGTGAGGCTGGGCGCTGGACTGATGAGGAACAGCATACCGTGACACTCACGAAGGGATTTTACATGGGCAAGTATGCGGTGACGCAGGGGCAATATCTAGCGGTGGTAGGGAGCAACCCGAGTCGTTTCCAGACGACGGACTACAATGGCAATCCGATCAGTCCGGATTTGAACCGTCCGGTGGAGATGGTGAGTTGGGATGACGCGACGAACTATTGCGCGTTGCTGACGCAAACTGACCGGGCGGCGGGGCGGATTCCGGCTAGTTGGACTTATCGGCTGCCGACGGAAGCCGAACGGGAGTATGCCTGTCGGGCCGGCACGACGACGGCATTTCACTTTGGGAACGCGATTCATGGGGGCATGGCCAACTTCTATGATTATTACGAATACGATGCCGCCATTGGGGATATTATCATTGCCAGCCCAAGTGTGCCGTGGCTGCCCCGGACGACGACCGTGGGGAGTTATGCGCCGAACACGTTTGGTCTATATGACATGCACGGGAACTTGTGGGAGTGGTGTCGGGATTGGTATGGCGCGTATCCGGCTGGGGCGGGGGTTGATCCCACTGGGGCTGCGACTGGCTCGTACCGCGTGGTTCGCGGGGGCTGTTGGCGCAGCTACGGCTGGCATTGCCGGGCGGCGATCCGCGGCGGCAACCACCCGGCGGCCCGGAACATCTACATAGGTTTCCGGGCGGTTCTTGCCCCAGGTCAGCCTTGAGCTGGAACGGTTGGAGCGGAGTAGGTGAGGCGAGCGAGGGACGATCGAAGCCTGACTGCGGAGCGGGCGCAGGAATGACCGGGGTGTAGGGATAGAAGGAAGAGAAGCCCCCGCAGCGGTCGCATCGGAGCGAGGGCGGTAGGAGATGGGCCGGCGAGATGGGGGCCAGGGTTCAGCATCATCGCCATTGGGTTTTGTAAAGCAATCTGTGTAAGTAGTGTTTATTTTTGTTTTTGTTTGTTTGTTTAATATTCCGAGTTTTAGCCGCGAGCTAAAGCGAGCACGGGGCGAGCGGCGAGCCCTTGCTCGCGCCCCCTGCGGTCGGATGGTCGGTGGCTCATTTTCATAACCTCAATCCAGCTTGGGCATGCGTTCCC
>CAIKLQ010000822.1 GCA_903828255.1 uncultured Verrucomicrobiota bacterium | reverse complement strand
CCTTCCCAGCAGGTGCCCTTGCCTTCGCGCAACGGGCCCGCCGAGCCGGCGTGGTTGCCGTAGCTGAGCCAGAGACCGTTGTCGCTGGTGAAAATGACGAGCGTGTTCTTTTCGAGCTTGTGCTGCTTGAGCGCCTTCAGAACTTCGCCGACGCTCCAATCAACCTCCATGATCACGTCGCCGAAGAGACCCTGCTGCGATTTGCCTTTGAACTTGCCGCTGACGTGCAAGGGCACATGCGGCATCGAGTGCGCCAGATAAAAAAAGAACGGACGGCCTTTGTTCCGTTCGATAAATTTCACAGCGCGTTCGGTGTATTGCGTGGTCAACTGTTCCTGATCTTCGTGGCCCAGCCCCGACTTGATCACCTGATCGCCCTCGATCAGCGGCAACGGCGGATACGCGCCCGGTTGCGCCTCGGGATGCAACGGCCACATGTCATTCGAGTAGGGCAGTCCGAAGTATTCGTCGAAGCCGTGGTGCGTGGGGAGAAACTGCGGGGCCCGACCGAGATGCCATTTTCCGGCCATGCCGGTGGCATAGTCCTTTTGCTTCACGAGTTGCGCGAGCGTCATCTCGGTATCAGCGAGGCCGTGCTCTGCGCCCGGTCCCAGGGCCCCGTGGATCCCAATGCGGTTGGGATAACAACCGGTCAACAACCCCGCGCGGGACGCCGAGCAAACCGGCTGCGGCACATGGAAGTTGGTGAACTTGCAACCCTCCGCGGCCATGCGGTCCAGGTTCGGCGTCTTGAAACCCTTCGCGCCAAACACCCCCACGTCGCCATAGCCCAGATCGTCGCAGAAGATGATGATGATATTGGGGAGCCGCTCTGCCGCGAGAGCAGGGGCGCCAACGAAAGACGAGGTCAGCGCGAGGAATGCAAGCCCCGCGCCCGTGGCGAATGTTGAACGGTAATATATCATGGTGCTCGTGTGCGTCCTATGTCAACAAAGCGGACCTTGCCGCGGTGGAATATCATGCGGAACTGAGGGTCTTCCGACTCAGCCATCTTCGACAGTGGACGCTCATCCCGCATAAACGAACCATTTGTATCCGCAGAAATTCCAAAGTAACCCGAGCCCCACCGCCGCCGCTTTGACGAAGTTACGATCCACAAAATCAGGCGTCAATTCACGGGTCCAGAGAAACTTGCTTGTGACGCTTTGAATTACCAGAACTGGCGTGCGCCACCCCTTGGTCAAGGTGTGAATGACAATACTTTGCAGACCAAATGAGGACAGGCAGGTCACCCCCAGAAACTTAATGGCCCGCTCCATCCAAACTGCATCGTGAGGCTGGAAAACCCATACCCAATTGACCGTAAAACTAAAACCCATGGCGACTGCTGAGGAAAGAATATTGGCCACGGTTCGCGGCCAGGCAACCGCTTTCCGCGTCACGAGATTGTAAACCAGAAAATCAATCAGGGTCGTGACCGCGCCGGTTAGCAAAAACAGTCCGAACTCCCGGAAAAGATGCGGAGAACTTTCTGACATATCCTAAAGGCAAGGAGTTACCGCCTGATGACCCCGGCTGGCCTTATTCTGGCGCGCTTCGGTTTTCATCTTGGGAGAGTTCATACATGTAGTCATAGCGGCTGGTTGGTACCCACATCGCATGGCCATCGCAAAACACCACGTTGCCACCTCTGTCCCCGTGATTGTTGTTCTTGTCCGGGAAATTTTGTCGGCCCGGGGGTTCATCTCCATCGGGTATCAACCAGATTTGCGCCGGACCCGGCACCACTCCCTTGAGGCCAAAAGCGTCGTAATGATGCTGGTAAGCGGCCACCGTAGCATTTGACTTCTTAACTCCACTGACCTTTTGCATTTGGCCGCTGATTGTTAATTCGGTGAAACGACCCGAATCGGGGGTGGCGTTCATAAAAGCGAAAAGCTCGTAGCTCGTGCCAGACGCTGTCGTGCTGCCTGCGTAACCCGCCAAATCCAACAAGTCGCGATGTCCGTTGAAGGGGTTGATGGCAGACAGCTCCGGGTTAATCCCATTTTTCGTGCTCGGGCAAATGAATGTCTTGAGGGCCGGAACATAGGCTGAATATAGAAAATTTAAGTTGTCGTTAGTGTCGTGGATCGAGTCCGAATAATTGCCCTGCGAGTCATCGGCGGCGTACATGTGAGTGCCCAGCCCCATTTGCTTCAAATTGTTCAGGCAACTGATTCGGTGGGCCCTTTCCTTGGCGGCACTTAAAGCTGGCAGCAACAAAGCGGCAAGAATGGCGATGACCGCAATGACCACCAGCAGCTCGATGAGCGTAAAGGCCCGCCTCATATCACAGTTTGATGTCCGGGTAGAGCTGTCGCAGCCCGGCCCCAAAGGTTTCGCGGACAAACCGCCGCCCTTCTGCGGTTGCTGCATCCACCGGCAATAGCTGATCGTTGGCGTCGGTCACTTTTTGCAAATATACGTTCCGCTCGAAGGCAATGGGCCGACCATTATCACGGTATTGGAACCACGCCTTGCTTTTTCCCGCCTGGATGCAGAACAAGTACGGGTCGCGGCTGCCGTTTTCCTCGACCATGACCACCTGATCATGCGGCTTACGAAACAAAGATTCCCCATCGTAAAGATTCGTTTCCTGCACCCCTAGATAATCCAGCAGCGTGGGGATAATGTCAACGTGCGAAGCGGTTGGGAGTGGGTGCGGACCGCCGCCAGGCCAAGCGGCACCTTGAGGTAATTTTAGATAGATCGGCACGTGGGTTTGGGCGCGACAGGTTTCGCTGGCGTGAACCATTTTTCCGTGTTCGAGAAATTCCTCCCCATGATCTCCGGTCACCAGGATGATGGCGTCACCGTGTTGCCCCGTTGCCTTGAGCCGGTTTGAGATTTCGCCAAATAAACCATCCACAAAATGCAACGCGTTCCGATACCGGTTCTTGATGCCTTCCAGTTCTTTTGGCCCGATCTTGAAATTCCCGTAATCCCACGAATCTGCGTACGGCTGAAATGGCGCGGACGCATCCGCCGGCCAGTAATAATCGTGGTGGGTGGATTCGTAAAACACCAGAAACACTCTGCCCCCGCGTGGTTCCTCGAGCTTTTGCAGTAACAACTTGGTAATGTGACGGTCCCGGTCTGGACGGTCTAGTTCCTCCATGGACCGGGCATCAGTCAGGGAAGACACCAATGCCAAGTGTTCGCCAAACACCAGTTTATCAAGATTGTGATAGTTCATGTAATTGCCAGCGAGCACGTGAATCTGGTAACCGGCGCGGTGTAACAGTCGCAGCGGCACGCTGCCAGGGTGGTCAGGGGCTTTCTCGGCCATCGCAAAATAGAGCGGATAATTCGCAGTCAGCAACGCAAAGCATGAAACATGGGTTGCGTCGGCATTTGCCAGTGAATCAGCGAAAGGCAGGCACTCCGACCGCAGTTGCGCCAGGTTCGGCGTTGTTTGTGCATCCAGATAATCCCCACGCGTGCTTTCCAGAATAAAAACGAAAATATCCGGCCTCTTGCCGGTGGCGATGACTGCGTTTACCAGTCCGGTTTCTGACTCCGCCCTGGTGCGGAGCGGTCGCAAATGCGCGCCGGAATACTTTGCGCCCGGGGACGAACTCCACAGTCCAACGTAAAAAGGCATCACGCGCTCCGCTTCCTGGACCGCCCGCCGGTATTTATCCGAATGTAATCCGGCATATTCCAACCCCGCCGCAACCCCCGCCAGGCAAAGGCAGCAGGCACCTATTTCGCGCGAACCGAGCCTGACCGGCCGACGGCTTGACAGCCAGCGCGCCCCTCGGACAACCAACGCACCGCCGGTTGACAACAGGCACAAGCCTCCCATCCCTTTCGCAAGGGCCGGTTTTCTTAGGCCAGTAGCCTCGACGGTCAGGAGAAACTGTCGCCAGCCGCCTTCAGTCAGAATCCGGAATCCTTTGGTAAGATGAATACCCATCAACTGAAACAGGAGAAAATCGAAATAGAAGCCCGCCATCAGCACAAAACAGACGCCCGCAAAGATCAACTTCCCGGCACGCCATGGAGATCGTTCCACGAGGGCGTCCACCCAGGCCAGTGCCAATACGAGGATCATCAAGTGCCCCGCCGCCACCAAGAAGACCAATAACTGCTGGTCCTCCGGCACTCGTTCCAGTTTTTCCAGAAACAGATAATTCACCCAAGCGAGGAATAGAAACGCTGGATACCAGAAGCACCAGTTGATCTGCCACGCGCGCCGTTGCCGGTCGCTGCCTGGCGTTGGGACGCCGTTGGATGATGTCTCGGTGGGTTGATTCATGCCTGCCTTGCCTCACCCCGCCCAGCGGAAATTCACAAACCGCCACAAAAGAATGACGTGCAAAATTAAGAACCCGGCTACCACGCCGGCGCGGAGGTAGCGCCGTGAGTATCCCTGCAAGACCACGGCCAGTGCCACAAAAATGGGAAAGACCACTGAGGCAAAGCGGGTAAAGGAAGTGAACGTCCCGCTCATCGCCGGCACCACCCCCAACACCACTGTCCAGACAAACCAGCCTTTGTCCAAACGCCAGATCACGGGGAGACAATTGAGGAGTAACACGAAAACGCACCGATCCAGTAGGGATCCGGTAAATTCATGCCCCTCGCTTGGATTCAAGAACCCCAGGAGAAACTTGGGCACGTTGAAAATATTGCTGATGGATTGAACCCACCCCCAGTACTTTTGAGCCTCAAAACCCTCAAAAGCGTTACCCGTCCATGCCCAGATCAACAGCAAATAGCAAATCCAACCAACTGCTGGCGCCAGGATCAACACCCATGCCGGTTGAATGCCTAATCTCGGAAACCTAGCGGGTTGCTGCCGCGCGGGAACCAATCCACCACCAGCCTCCGGGATTAGGTCAGATGGGGCCGAATCCTCCAAACCTGAACTTCCCGCCGCCACCAAGCCAAATCTACTCAACCATGTTGCCGGCCCCTTCCATCTCGTCAACCATGCCGGCGGTGCAGTCTTTGCCAAATGCCATATAAGCGGGAAAATACAAAAGACGCCCACGGCCCTGGTCAACGGCAGTAGAAAGGCCGCCACCCAAACCGCACTGTATCGGTTTCGTTCCAATCCATCGCAGAAGATCATTAACAAGAGAAAAAAAAGCGACTCGGTATAACCAAAATGAAAAAAGAGTGAACCTGGAAAAGCTAGGAGTAGCAGCAACGACAACTTCGCCACGGACGTTCCCAAACGCTCCCCGACCATCCGGTAGAATAACCCCAGCGCCGCCAGCGAAAACACATTCGACAGTACCATCCCTGCGAACAAATGGTTTCCACCCGTAACCACTGAAAAGCACCGTATCAGGACCGGCCAGAGCGGATAGAAAGCGCACGAGGGGACTCCCGGCGAGTAACCCGCTTCACTCAGGTACAAATAGTGGGCGGCATCCCAGGTCGCGAAATGGCTGGCGAATTCCGGTTCTCCATTCCTGGGCCAATGAATAAATCGTGAAAAAGCACCCTGATCCATGTCAGGCCAAAGCAGCAGAACACCCGCTATTATGCCGAGATAGGCAGCCTTAAGCAAAACCAAGGCCCAAATAATTCGGCCACGTTTCATAGACACGTTAACTCATAGGCCATTTGCGCTGGACTTGCCTTTGCAATACAGGTTTTAGCGCTTGTCTGTGAACTCTGACGCCACGCCGGGTATGAGCACGCCGCCTACCGCAAACAGCAAGACCGTCCAAGCTTTGTAGGCCCGGTGCCCTCACCGGGCGGGATTTGCAACCGTAGTTAGGATTTTTCGAGACCGAACGCATATTCAAGCTTTCGGCACCGGGGACAGATTGCGCCACGTGAACCAGATTCCCGCACCGACAACAAGCACCAGCGGCAACAAACTCCAATATCCCGGCAACCCCAGTACGGAACCGAGATTATAGGAAAACTTCTGCTGCAGAAAGCTTGGAACATAAAAATCCAACAGCGGATTTTGGCCGGCGGAACGCAAGCTAATATCAATGACCGTGGCGAAAGTCGTCAACAGGATGGATACGCCTGCCAGAATGGCTCCGATTCGTGGAAAACTCGCGATTCCTAGCGCGGTCGGTAAGGCCATCAGCGGCAGGATGGGCGATAACAGACGCGGACCAAACGTGTTTCCTGCTTCCGGTAGGAAATAAGCGGAAATCGCGGCCACCTGCAAAATCGGCACCAAATATGTAACCAGAAACAACTCCTTTGAATTGCGCACAAGTTGGGAATACCCGACGAACGCCAGCAACAGCACTGGCGACCAACAGAACAGACCTTGACGCAAACCGAAAATCAGACCGAAGGCCTTTTCCGCATCAGGAGGCCAATTGATTCCGAAAAACCCTTGATGCATCTGGGTAAAAACCGCTTGGTGGTGATAGGCGAAAACGAATGGGCTGCCAAAACAAACCCAATTATAGGCGGGAACCAGTGTTAAGGCAGGGAGCATCCCTAACATTAGGGAGAAGGCACGCCTGTACTGCTGAACGACGAAATGTAGCAGTACGCCGCCCACCGCAATTCCGGCACTGAATTCGCTTGCTAAAGCCAAACCGCAACAACACCCAGCGAGCATGTCCTTGGCATTGATGAGATCAGACCGGTCCGCCGATGTGCGGGCCACTCTGCAATCTCCGGCCCAAAGCGAGATGGCCAGCAAGCCTACGGTCAGAGCGTGAGACATCAGGAGCGTGCTGTAAGGTAGCGGAGCTGCTCCAAGGCATAGGGCCAAAGTTGTTAGGTACGCGTAGCGAGGCTGAACCCATTGGCACAGCCAGATAAACATGGCAAGACTTCCCAGGGCCGTAACAAGTGCAAGTGAGCCCGCACAGGCAATCCAACTAGAAATTAACCAGCCGGAGTCTGAGTCCAAAGGAGTGCCTACCACCTTCAGCAGACCAACCGCCAAAGCGAACGACGGCAAAGCCAACAAAACCGTTCCCGGTGCCTTGTCACAATAGTATTTGCCTTTGAAAACAGCCTTGTCAGGCGTATTTTCGTGGTACGTATCAATTTGAACGGTCTGATGAACGAAAAGCGCGTGCAATAGATCAAGGCGAGAGACGGGAATACTGCTCTTGAACTCTTTTTGCTGGGTGTAGGAGCAAGCGACGAACAACGTAGTAAATACCATGATGAGCACCCGGCAACAAGGGATAAATTTTCCACTATTGGTGGCGCCTTCGGTCATATAAATCAAGTCATTTTAACTTAGCCATGCTAGCCAGTCCACATATTTCCACTTCCCGAGCCGTCGCTAGCAGTTCTGCGCGAGTGTAACTCTTCCGAGCACACCGATCCCGCATATGCCCGCTGAGCCACCGGGGACTAGTATCGTGAACCATTGCCATGTCACCCGAATACAGGACGCTACTCCGCCTAGTCCGTGGATAGGACCGAGGTGAATGCCGCTCATTCACGTTACTATCAACCTGCTACGCCGAGGAAGAACCTGCAAACTCAGCATCAAAGGCAAATGGATGCGCAGGGCCATCGCCTCCAGCTACCACCACCTTATTTTCAAATCCTCAAATGCTGGTATGTCAGCCCTGATCCTCAACCGAACGCCCCTGCCGCCAATTCATAAGCAGGATAGTGTAACTTCCCATCAGGAGGTAGGCGAGAACGACTTTCATGATATTGTCCGCGACTTGGGGTGGGATGTGGAGGGCATCCGTGAAGTTGCCGAGGCAACTGCACGGACGATGCCAGCCAATCCACCACAGGCAAAGGCGATAAACCAAAAAGCTGGTGGAAATCCACGCCACTGACGGTAGAGCAAACCTTTGCCACTTGCTTAACAAGCAAACCAGCGCAATGAGAATCTCGAGAACTCCCACCGTTAGCATCACTTTGCCGAACATGATTCCAAGAATGGGATCGACAGTCGCCAATATCTTGGAGTTACCCAATCCGCTCACCACTTTGACAATCCCGGTAACGGCCAAAACCACCCCGGCACTAGTTACAAACAACTTCATAAATACAACATTGGAGAGTTAAAAGGCGACTGACGTTGCCAACACCCAACTCTTTCCCATAGCTTTTGGAGTTAGTAAACAGAAATTGTTTTCAATGATGTTCACAAAGGTCTTGTGATTTGTCATCGAAATATTGTCGACCACTTAGGGTACAAGTAAGGGTGTTGAGAATCCACACGTCCGCCGATCATCATGCACCACAGGCCACAACGGAAACTGCTAACGTAGTTTAGAGCACACGGTAAAGAACACGCCCGCAAGAGGGTCGGGGGACTAATTGTCCCCCACCCCTACAGACCACAGCAACCAACTCATTCACATATGCCACCGCCAATTACCGAATTAAGCGGTCCAGTGTTGTCTTGTGGAACGTCCCACAGGGTGCATGTGTTATCCACGAATGGACTGTAACACACGTAATGGCAAGCCATTAGAAAATCTGCATTGCAATAAGACTTTGTCCCAGTGGTATTGCATACTAGGCCGTTGTTAGACCCAGCACCGCACCCAGATAGCACGCCGGCAAATGAATAATTACAATAAGTAAACCCATCGAATTTAGATCCGGTCAGTGTCACTGTTGTTTGAGTTGAGTTGTTACAATTTCCCGAAGACTGCCAACCGACACAGGCCCACAATGTACAGGCACCACAGAGACTTGCTATCACGGCCATTATCTTGATTTTGGTATTTTTTGTTTTGCTTTTTGTTTTGCTTTCGGTTTCTTTGTTTGCTTAGAAAAACGCTCAAATCCGACGACTTTTCCAAATTCTAGGCACCGCAAACCATATCATTGGAACTAGTGATACGATTATCACTGTCACAAGACTCGCCCTGTGTCGCCAGTTGCTCTTACCAGAAATGGGCGAAGGCATGGCTGCCTGCGTAATCGCAACAACCCTTGGATCCACATTGTTCGGGCTAATGATTACTTGATTATTCGAGACAAGCGTAACCAGCGCCACATCCCCAAGAATGTATTTATCGGGTGTAAATGTGTCGACCTGGTCATCTGGATTGCCAAAAGCCAGTTTTTCAACACTGAATTTGAACAAGCACTTGCCTTGAACCGAGACTGTAATCAAAGTTGGAAACCAACTAGGGACGTCAGCAGACGGGTAATAGTCGTAGCTAAAAGTTGCAGTCGTCTGAGATTGATTGCCGGATGCGCGCACAATTTCCATCCTAGTGACGCGTCCGTTTGCAGTCGCTATCCTACCTCCGATTGTTTCACTGCCATTCACCGCCCTAAGGGCCGGATTAGCCTGTGCCGTAAATTCGTTTCCTTTCCAAATAAATGTCCCTGGGAGAATCTGCTGTGCTCCACAATTGATAACTCCATACATTATGTTCCGCATAGCCCCTGAAAATGCTCTGTATGGATCTGGGTTGGTGCGATCAGGACTAATTGCTTTCCACACGCCAAAGCCGTTAATCTGCCAGCTGAGATCTCCATATTGCCCTGCAAATAGCGCCGTATGCATTCTGTTTGACGGGCTGATCGGGACGTCCAGTTTGTCAGCTCCGGTAAATGATCGAAGGTAAAAATTCGTACTGCAACACGCTAACACATAAGTCTCTTGCATGCCTGCATTGCACCCCAGGTGATTTTTGTAGACCATCCTCGTAATGCAAGGTGGCGAGGCCAGATATGTCTTGAATGATGCAATACTATCCAGCGTTTCTGGGTCTGCCTGGGTGCTCCATACACAGCAGAACAAACCAAAAGAGACGTAGAACGCTAGAACAGTGCCCGGCTTCTGCACTGACCGGATTTGCTTGCTCGGCGGCTTGTTGAAAATCATTTGGCTTCGGTTCATCTTGGTTTTGCGTTGACTGACGGGGAGAGTAAAACACAACGGGTTAGCCGCACGCGAGCAATGAGATGTACCATATTTCGTCATTCTGTGCTTGAATTCGCCAAACCGCCATTGCTCGGCTAATTGCTTTTGCCCAGGTCTTCACGGATTTGGTGCCGGATCAAGCATGTTCCCAGCAGTCCCTGTCCTGCGCTCCTGCAGCCACTTCCACGCAAGCAACCCGTAGCTGCCAACCAGCAGGTAGCCCAGCACCGCCTTCATAAAATTATTCGCCACCTGCGGCGAGATGTGGAGGGCGTCCGTGAGGTTGCCGAGGCAACTGCACGGACGATGCCAATCCAGCCACCACAGGCCGAGGCGATACCCCACAAAGTTGGTGGAAATCCACGCCACTAATGCGAGGGCGAGCGTTTGCCGCTTGCTAAAAAAGCAAACCAGCGCGGTGACGAGCTCCGCCAACCCAACCGCCAACATCAAATGCCCGAACTTGATGCCGACGATAGGGTCAACCACTTCCAGGAACTTCGAGTTGCCCAACGCACTCCACACTTTGGCGACTGCGGTGGTGATTAGAACCGCCCCGGCGCTGAGAATGAACAACTGAGGGACTTGCCTTCTCCCTGGCTCCCACGCCTCCACTTCAAACGACGCAGTTGTTAGAGGCTCGGCCATGATGACCATTTAGTGTAGTTACTCCGGACGGGGCCGTTTACTAAACAGCCGTCGGACGTGAACCGCATGACTACCACTAACCACTGACGATGCAAGAGCCAGTAACGACCGCTGTCGGGACCGTTCCATTCTGGCCTGTTACGATGTCCATCATTATGCCGCCACAACCATAGGGACAATTAATCGGATTATAATATTGTGTCTTCTGAACACAGGGGACGGTTACAATATGGCAATCAGTCCCTCCCGACTGTCCATCCCTCGAATCACAATAGGAACTGTTAGGTGTAATAGTACACAGCCGTACATTGGGTGCATAAGGTGGTCACCACCGCACCGCAAGGCCCCGTGTCAATAGGCACATAGCAGGCAAGAGTACAGCAGGCGACCCCTGCCAGTGCGCCTACGCCACCTAGGGCGGTCAGGCGGCTTTTGATACTATTTATTTTTGTCTTGGTTTTCATTGTTTTGGGTTCGGTACGATCATATATTTTTGGATTTACTGCGGAAAACGAACACTGTCACAGGTAGAGTAGTTAGTAACACAACCAAGGTCATCACGACCCCCCAGTGGGGACTAGATTTCTTCGGCATGTGCCTGTAGGTCGAAGCCAGTTCAACTATTCTTGGGTCCTTTGCGGCCAGCCATTG
>CAIKLQ010000821.1 GCA_903828255.1 uncultured Verrucomicrobiota bacterium | reverse complement strand
GTTTGGATTTATTCCGAGCGCCGTGGCGCCCAGGATGGAGGCTTTGACAAAGTCACGCCGAGAGATTGAAGATTTCATATCGGGGATAACGTATAGCAGGGATGGGCCGAGAATGTCCAGCCTTCCATTTTCGGCGCTCACGTCACGCCACCGCGGCGCACCCGCGCCGCCGCTTGCCACCGCGGCGCGATTCCGCTGAAACTTTGCGGGAGCGATTGAGTTTCCTATCAAAACCCCCGCCCGCTGAGGGCGGCGGGCCTACAAATACGGGTTTTGGGGAGAAGTACTGTAGGCCGCGGGCCCTCACGCGGCGTTTGGGTGGGTTTTGAAAAAGCCTGGATTGACTCGGGAAAGGCAAGATGAGCCGGAAATTTTCGCCGCCGCTGGCACAGAGGGTTTGCTCGTGCAAATCCAGCGTATGATTTCGGCCAACCGCTCGTCCCCGGTATGCGCGCGGAAGGCAACCGTCCTAGCCAGCGCCCGATGCCCTACATCCAAGACGAGGACCGGGGCGTGACGTTCCACTACCGCGACCTCGAAGTCCCCGAACGAAGGAGCGACTTTTTCACGTTCGACACCCCGCGCGAAGTGATTCGCGGCGGCGAACTGGTGATCCACTTCGATCGCGCCCCAGACGTGGCGCCCGGCTCGCGGCTCGAACGCGAAGTGTGGCGGAACCCCGGCGGTTGGGGGGTGATCGGCTCCGAAGCCTGGCTGATGAAACGCTTTTGTCTGAATCGAAAAGAACTTGGCCCGATTTCAAAACCGCCTGGGACCTCCGCAATTTTTCGTGGAACTGATCGCTTCCAACCACTCAAATTCTCGAAGATCGGCGCTGCGTCGTCGTGCTCGGAAGTCCCGGAGGAACGCAGTCCGCCCTGATAACTTTTGGAACATTGCAGGAAACCGCTGCTCGAGACCGGTCCTAATTCCGAGAATCCAGCAGCCAAATACCCGTAAGTTGATGTTGTGTTCTTTGGAAAGACAACCGATACTCTGGGTGACGGTAATAGGTTTGGTGGTTTGGTGGTTTGGTGGTTTGGGTTTGGGCGTCTCGATGGGTTCGAGACGCCCATTTTCTTGTCCGAGGCAGGCCAGCGGGAGGAACAAGCTACAGAGGCGTGGCGTACGTTTCCGGGCCGCTTTAGCCCGAATTCCAGAGTGGAACTGGCGAATGACTGGGGAAGCGGCCGAGGAGCGCGGGTCTGTGGCCCGCAGCGGATCGCTACCCCCAGAGGGCTCTGGAAAAATTCTCACCCACAGCACTGCCGACGCGCTGCGGATCTCAGACCCGCGCTCCGCCAGTAAACCCAGCGCCCCGGCCGATAGCGAAGCCGCTTCCACTTCGGCGTTCGAGTTAATCACTGCCCAGTCATATTTTGAAAGTGGACTTGGCACCGCTATTCAAATCCAGTTCCCTAACCCAGTGAATTCAGAGGCTTGTTATGAATGAAATCCCCCAACCCCGCATCCTGATTGTCGAAGACGAGGAAATCGTCGCCGCCGATCTGAGCAGCCAACTCCAACGGCTGAACTACCAACCGCTAGGCCCGGCGACCACTGGCGCCCAAGCCCTCGCCCTCGCCGAAGAACTGCGGCCCGACCTGGTGTTGATGGACATCCTGCTCAAGGGGCCCATGGACGGCATTACCGCCGCGCAGGAGATCCGCGCGCGGTGCCACATTCCCGCCGTCTTTATCACCGCTAACGCCGAGTCGCCAACGCTCGAACGCGCCAAGCTGGCCGAGCCGTTTGGCTACCTCCTCAAACCCTTCGAGAGCCGCACCCTCCGCGCGACCATCGAAATGGCCATCTCCAAGCACCGGAGCGAGGCGACCTTGCGGGCAAGCGAGGAGCGCTACCGGTTGCTGGTGGAGGATTCCCCCGACGCGATCGGGATTTTCCAGGAAGAAAAAATCGTTTTCATCAATGCCGCCGGCGCAAAACTATTGGGCGTCCCGGCACCGGCGGAGCTGCTGGGGCGGCAAATTGAAGATTTTATCCTGCCCGAGGATTACGCGGCCGCCATGAGCCGGTTGCGCCGCCGGTTGGCGGGCGAGCCGGGCCTGCACCCCGCCGAGGTCCGCTGCCGGCGTCAGGATGCCACCCTCCGGCCGGTGGAGCTGAGCGCCGCGCCCATCACCTTCGCGGGTCAGCCCGCCGTGCAGTTCATCGCCCGCGACCTCACGGAACGCAAGCGGCTGGAAGAACTCGCCTGGCAGGCGCAGAAAATGCAAGCCATCGGGCATCTGGCGGGCGGGGTGGCGCACGAGTTTAACAACATCCTCGCCACGGTGGTGATGAGTCTCGACCTGCTGAAGCTCCAGACGGCGGACCCGGACTCGTGCGGGTTGCTGGACGGAATCGGAACCGCTTCCCGGCGGGCCACCACCCTGGTCCGGCAGTTACTGGCCTTCAGCCGGCAATCCTTGATCCAACGCCAGCACCTGGATTTGGCGGCGGTGGTCATTGGAAAACGCCAAATGTTGAACCAGTTGCTCGGCGAACACATCCGGCTGGAGTTCCGCGGCCGCTCCGCCTCGTGCTGGGTCAACGCCGACCCCGGTTCGCTGGAGCAGGTGTTGCTGAACCTCTGCCTTAACGCCCGCGATGCCATGCCCGATGGCGGCGTCTTGAGCATTGAACTGGCCGGCGTCGTGGTCAGCGCAGAACTCGCCGCCACGCATCCGGAAGTGCATCCGGGAGACTTCGTGTGCTGGTCCATCACGGACACCGGCAGCGGCATCCGCCCGGAAATCATATCGCAGGTATTCGATCCTTTCTTCACCACCAAGGACGTGGGGCAGGGCACCGGCCTCGGACTGGCGACAGTGCGCGGCCTGATCGAGCAACAGCACGGCTGGGTCGAGGTCGAGAGCCGCGTTGGGCACGGCAGCACCTTCCGCGTCTTCCTGCCCGCCGTGGCCCCCCCGCCGGAACCCGCCACGGGGCCGCGGGCGGAGCTGGTGCGGGGCGAGGGCACGATCTTGTTGGTGGAAGACGAGCCGGTACTGCGCTCCGTGGGCGAACAAATGTTGAGCCGCATCGGTTACACGGTTTTGACGGCGGCGGATGGCGTGGAGGCCCTGGCCGTGTGGGCGGAGCATCGGGCGCAGATTGACCTGCTCTACACGGACGTAGTCATGCCGGGAGAATTCGACGGGATCCAACTGGCGCAGCGGATTCTGGCCGACAAGCCGGGCCTCAAAGTCATCCTCACCAGTGGCTACAGCCTCGAGGTGTTGGGACTGGGTGAAGACTTGGCCAACGCCATCATTTACCTGCCCAAGCCCAGCCCGCTGGCCACCTTGACGCAGGTCATTAAAGATTGTTTGTCGCCCGCCTGAGCCGAAGTATGAAACCGATCCCGCACCCGGTCGTCCTCGCCGACTTCTTGGCCTCGGAACTCCTGCGCATGCAGGCCGAAACCCAACTGCGGCCAGCGGCCGACCCGCCGCCGCCACCCACCGGGGACTTGTCCCGCGCCGCTATGGTGCGGCTGCTGCACGATCTGCAGGTTCATGAGGTGGAGTTGAATCTGCAGAATGAAGAGTTGCGCCATTCGCAGGCGGAACTGGGTGCGGCGCGCGCCCACTATTTCGAGTTCTACGATCTCGCGCCGGTGGGCTATGTCACGGTCAGCGCGGCGGGGATGATTCTGGAGGTCAACCTCACGCTGGCCACCCTGCTGGGCGTGGCGCGGGCTAAGTTGCTCAACACGCCGCTCGCGCGCTACCTCGTCAAGGCCGCGGCGGACCGCTTCTACCTCCAGTGCCAGGAGCTGTTTGAAACCCTGAAAGCGCAGTCCTACGAGTTACAGTGGGTGCGGGGCGACGGCACAAAGTTTTGGGGGCATCTGGCGGCCACCGTGGCCCACGAAGCGGGCCGGCCCGTTTGCCGCGTGATTGTGACCGACATCACCGCGCTCAAACAGGTGCAGGCGACTTTGGAGGCGGAGGTGGTCAAACGGCACACGCTCTTCGACCAATCCGCCGAGGGCATCGTTATCCTGGATCCGCAGACCGCCAGGTTTGTGGACTTCAACAAGGCGGCCCACGAACAACTGGGCTACACCCGCGAAGAGTTTGCCAAGCTCACCCTGTTCGATTTGGAACGGGCGGAAACGACGGCGGAAACCCGGGAGCGCATGGGCGAGGTGATCCGGAAAGGGCATGTGAGTTTTGAAACCCGGCAAGCTACCCGGCAGGGAGACATCCGCTACGTCCAGGTCACGGCCCAAATCGTGGAAGTGGCGGGCGACTCCGTCTATCAGTGTTTCTGGCGGGACATCACCGAGCGCAAGCGCGCCGAACAGGCGCTGCGGGATGCTCTGGCGGAGAAGACGACGTTGCTCAAGGAGGTCCATCACCGGGTGAAGAACAACCTTCAGATCGTCTCCAGCCTGTTGAGCTTGCAAGCCAATCAGGTGCAAAATCAGGAGGTGCTCGACCTCCTGAGTGTCACCCGGAACCGGGTGCGGGCTATGGCGTTGTTGCACGAAAGCCTCTACCAATCGAAAAACCTGGCCCAGATCGACCTGCCGAACTACGTGCGGAGCCTCTGCGATCAACTGCTCCGCGCCACCGGTCACGGTGGCGGTCGCATCGCGCTCGAATCTCAGGTCGAGAACGACAAAATTGCCTTGGGGCTGGATCAAGCGGTGCCCTGCGGACTGGTGATCAACGAGTTGGTGACCAACGCCCTCAAGCACGCCTTCCCCGGAGACCGGCGCGGCCGGATCCAAGTGAAGTTGGAGAGTCCGGCTCCCCAAACCGTGCGGCTCACTGTGGCGGACGATGGCATCGGGCTGCCAGCCACCCTGGAGCCGGACCAGGCCGCAAGCCTGGGCTTGCAGTTAGTGACCATGTTGACGAAGCAGCTTCATGGCACGGTGACCTTTGAGCGCGGCCTTGGCACCACCGTCCAAATCCTTTTCCCCATTCCGGCGAAAACCGAACGTCGTAATGAATGAACTCCCCCAACCCCGCATCCTGATTGTCGAAGACGAGGCCATCGTCGCCGCCGACCTGCGCAGCCAACTCCAACGACTG
>CAIKLQ010000820.1 GCA_903828255.1 uncultured Verrucomicrobiota bacterium | reverse complement strand
CCCGGAATGGTGTCCGATATGAATTGGAACAGGTGTCCGACATCATCGGAATCCGCACACTGAAGACCAGCTTGTCGAGCAGCCTGCCATCGGGTTGTTCGCGGAGCTTGGCTGGCAGACGGTATCGGCGTTGGAGCGGTTGAATCCCGCGCTGCCGCCCGAGGCCATCACCGCCGCCGTGGATGAATTGACCCGCGACCGTTCGGCCATGAGCCTGGAAGCGGCGAATCGGGAAGTGTATCTGCTGCTCAAGGATGGCATCAAGGTGTCCGTGCCGGACCGTGAGCGCGGCGGGCAGAAAACGGAACGGTTGCGCGTCATTGATTGGGAGCAGCCGGCGAATAATGATTTCCTGCTGGTCAGCCAGTTCAGCGTCACCGGCGCGCTTTACACCTGCCGGCCGGATTTGGTCGGCTTCGTCAACGGCCTGCCGCTGGTGGTCATCGAGTTGAAGAAGCCCGGCGTGCCCGCGCGCGCAGCGTTCGACGAGAACCTGACGCACTACAAGGCGGAGATTCCGCAGCTCTTCTGGTTCAACGCGCTGCTCATCGCCTCGAACGGCACGGACAGCCGCGTCGGCTCGCTCACGGCGGATTGGGAGCGGTTCTTCGAGTGGAAACGCATCGAGCGCGAGGACGAGCCGCGCCGGGTGTCGCTGGAAGTGATGTTGCGCGGGACGTGCGACCGGACGCGCCTGCTCGACTTGATTGAGAATTTCACTCTGTTCTCGGAGCACAAGGCCGGGTTGGTGAAAATCATCGCCCAGAATCATCAATACCTCGGCGTGAACAATACGGTCGCTTCAATGCTGAAGGCCCGCACGCTCGGTCACGGTCGCGATGCTGTAGCGCCTCATCAGCCTGAACAAGACCCGCGCCGACTTCGCGGAGAAGTTCGAGGAGTTGATCGAGAGCTACAACGCGGGCAGCCGGAACATCGAGGAGTTGTTCGAGGAATTGCTGAAGTTGAGCCGCAACCTGAGCGCGGAGCAACAACGCCACGTCCGCGAAAACATCAGCGAGGAAGAACTGGTGATCTTCGACATCCTGACGCGCCCTGCGCCAGAGTTGAGCGCCGCCGAGCGCGCCGAGGTGAAGAAAGTCGCCCGCGACCTATTGAACCGGCTCAAGCAACTACTGGTGCTCAACTGGCGGCAAGAATCCACCGCCCGCTCGCAGCTCAAGCTCACCATCGAAGACAGGCTCGACACCGGCCTGCCGCGCGCCTACGACAAACCGCTTTACGCGCAAAAGTGTTCCGCCCTCTTCGAGCACATCTTCGAGAGCTACCCGGAGCGGGATGCCGGCGTTTACGCGACGGCGGTGTGATCGCTTTCAGGAGCGAAGGGTGGCGTAGTTCATCGGGGGGGCTTTTAGTCCAAATTTTTCACCCGGCAAACCCATCACGATTGACCGCCCCGCGCCCGCGCGCTACCCCCCCTTCGTGTTGTCACACTGTTGTTACACTCCACGACACATTTGGTGCATTTTCCTGCATCAAAACCAGTTCTTGCACTGTCTGGTCAAAAGTGCAAGATCGTCAATGGTGATGCGGCTTGGGTGCATGTTTCTGCAAGTTGAGTCGTTGCCAAGTTTGGCTTCGACCCCCTCCGCCGGCACCATGTAAATCGAAATAAGAAGCGGCGTGTGATCCGTTCGGTTGATGACTTTTCCCCGCCCCCCGCGTCGGCAAACCCAAATCGCTCCCGTCCGTTTGCGGGCGTGATGACCAGCGGGTGCGGGTAAGCCCAGCCTGAAATCACCAGCCTCTGATCCCCCTCGTCCGCGAAGATTTGGCCAAATCGAGCCCGCGGACGAGGCGGAAACTAGAGCAATGTTTCCTGCCTTACCCACTGATAATCACCCCTCCTCCCAATCGCCCCCAGTGCTGCCGGGGGCGATTGGAAGTGGCGGTCAAAGGGCGACTTAGTCTTTTTCGTAATCTTGATCTGCGCCGCTTGCGGATTAAGAAAAAAATTAAGAGGAAGAGGAAGATGACTTCAGGGCGGGACCGCCGCTTCCGATCGTACGCAGGGCTGACTCGCCGCTTGCCAACGGCAACCAACCGGCGACAACATGTCGCCATGTTTACGGGCATTGTCGAAGAAGCGGGCACGGTTGAGGCCATCAAGCCGACCGCGCAATCCATCCAACTCACGGTGCGGGTGCGCACCCTCGGGCGCGGGCTGAAGCTTGGCGCGAGCGTGGCGGTGAACGGGTGTTGTCTCACCGTCGTAAAACTCGCCCGGCGCGGCCAGGATCGGTTGCTCCAGTTCGATCTGCTTCAGGAAACTTGGCAGCGCACAAATCTGCAATTCGCCCGCCCCGGTTCGCTGGTAAATCTCGAGCGCCCCATGCGCGCCGGCGGCGAGTTCGGCGGGCATTTCGTCACAGGCCATGTGGACGGCGTTGGAAAAATTTCCCGTTGGGAACGTTCGGGACGCGATCAGGTTCTCGACATCGCCGCGCCGCCGGAGGTGATGCGTTACGTGGTGTTCAAAGGCTCGATCGCCGTGGACGGCATCAGCCTGACGGTGGCGGGGGTGCAGAAAAAGAGCTTCCGGGTCTGGATCATCCCGCACACTTACGAAATCACGGCGTTGCGGGACCGCCAAGTGGGCGACGCCGTGGACCTGGAGGCGGACCTCCTGGGCAAATACGTGGAGAAGTTCGTTCGCAAGCCGTGAGCGGCAGCTCGCGGTTGCCCGCCGACCCGGCTTTCCGCGCTCCGGGTTTCGGTTCCGGAAAAATGGGGCAGCCAAAGCTTCGCGCCTCCCAGTTGCGAACAATTTATTGGCGGCAATAACGACAATGAACTTGCTTTTTTCGCAGGCTCAGGTTTAAGTGGAATTGGATATAACCAAACCAGCGACGCACAGCCCGGGAAACGGAGCCGCAGCCGACCATTAACGATATGTTGAATCAGACTCGGAACCACCGCGCTTTCCTCAAGTTCTCCCGTGCCTTTACCCTGATCGAGTTGCTGGTCGTCATCGCCATCATCGCCATTCTCGCCGCCATGCTGCTGCCCGCGTTATCGAAGGCGAAGGCCCGGGCCCAAGCCATCAGTTGTCTTAGCAACATGCGCCAGTGGTCCTTCGGTTTCAAAATGTACGCCGATGACAACGCCGATGCCGTGCCGGAGGAAGGCAATACCGTGTTGCCCATTGCCGACAAGACCAGCGGCAATTTTGATGAGGCTTGGTACAATTCCGTTTCCGTCCTCATCAGTCAACCGAAGCTGGTTGACCTCTATTTGCGAACGCCTTCATCGCCGCCGGTCCCCACCTCGAAAACCATTTTCTCCTGCCCTAGCTGCCCGGACCCCACCAAGGCCGCCGTCCCGTACGCCAATCCGCCGTCGCTCGCCCGCGCTTTTTTCATGTATGGCGAGAATGGCCGCTTGTGCGTCAACCGCAGCACCCGGGCCACGGGGGTGAGCCAAACCAAGTTCGCCAGCATGAAGAAGATCTCCGACATGATTCTCGTGGCCGAAGTTGACCCCAATTCGCCCAACAACACCGGTGCGGCGCAATCCAACGTGACCGGCCAGTACGCCGTCGCCCGGCATGACCAGCGTGGCAACTTTGCGATGGCTGACGGCAGTTCCCGTCCCGGAAGAACCAACGATTTCATCCGCACCAGCGCCGAATCCAACAGTGCCACCGAAGAGTGGAAGACCGAGCGCAAGATGTATTGGTATCCCAGCGAATTGACGCCCAACTGATCCAAGCTTGAATCGCTCCCGAAATGTGAAAGGAAGCCGTTAGAAACCCAAACCCAGCCGCAGATAGCCGCCCCCAGAGTTTAACCAAGTTCAAAGATCAAAAAACAAGAAAGCTCAAAACCTGAACCACGTATGAAAAAAAACCTCACGCTCATCACCATCCTGTCCGGCCTCGCCTTCTCCGCGCAGGGGGAGTCCCTCCTAAGTGAAGACTTCAACTACCCCAACGGCTCCATAGTCGGCGCAGCCGGCTCGCCGTGGGCCAACAACAGTGGCGCCACCCCAATGCTCGTCACCAACAATCCCCCTGATGGCCAGTTGGAAGTGAACTTTAACCGCGCAGAGGATATCGCGGCGCAGTTCGAAAATGGCCCGTACATGACCAATGGCCTAGTTACGGCTGTTTATTCCAAAGTTACGGTGCGCTTCCTCTCACCACCCACCGGAGCTGGCACTTACTTCGCCCATTTTACTGGTGAGTCGATGAGTAGCGACTATCGCGCCCGGATCGTTGCCAGTGTAACGAATGTTACAAGCCTTGGCAACGCGGCTGCTGGTAGCTTTTTCCTAGGTATTGCGAACAACTCAAGCGCGATCGCCTCAAGCGTGCCCTTCCCCACGGAACTGACCACCAATGTCACGTACACCGTGGTTACCCGGTACGTGTTGGCCACCGGTTTGTCCACGCTCTGGATTAACCCGACTGACGAAACCAGCACCAGTGTGACTGCCACCCTAAATGTGGGCCTAACAAATCCGAAATACTACGGTTTTCGCCAAGCCTCAGGCGAAGGCATCATGCGAATTGATGCCCTCCGCGTGGCCACGTCCTTTTCCTCTGTCGCCGGAGCAAACACCGACCCCACCATTAGCGCGATCCCCAGCCAGGCTATACCGCGAAACGGTAATACCGGCGCGGTGTCTTTCACGGTAGGTGACACGGAATCTAATCCGTCCTTTTTGACTGTTACAACAGCCTCCACCAACACTACACTGGTCCCTCTTTCGGGCATCGTCATCAATGATGGCGACGGCACAAATCGCACTGTCACCGTGACGCCTGCGACCGGTGAGCAGGGTACGTCTCGAATTACCCTGACCGTGAGCGATGGGACCAACTCCTCACCTCGATCGTTTGTTGTGACTGTGGGCAGCCCGGTCATTTCGGCAATCCCCAACCAGATCGCGGCGGTAAACGCTGTCATTCCTCCGATTGCATTCACGGTCGCCGACGCCGAAGGCGACACGCTCACTTCAATTGTTAGTTCTTCGAACACTAACATCCTCAAAAACGTGAACATTACCGTCAGCCCGACGGGTTCGAGCCGCACTCTGACCTTGCTACCGGAAGCCAATACGAACGGCGGAACCACCGTGACCCTGAGCTTCAGCGATGGGTTTACAACGACAACCCGCACCTTCTCTCTCTCAGTGACGCCGGCATTGGGTGTCCTGCTACAGGACCAGTTTGCTTACACGGGCTTCACCATAGCAAACGCCCTTTATGGGGCCACTGATAGTCCGTGGCAGACCATCGTGCCAGCTGTGCCCAACACTTCCTATGAAGTCCAGACCACCAACGGTTGGGCCTACCTCACGGCGGTTCTCGCTGAGGACGTAGCGGCGCCTCTGACGAACAACGCTGGTGGTTTGCTTTTCCCTAATTTTACCAACTATGCCTCCAGTGCGGGGGGGGTATTTTACAGTAGTTTCACGCTCAAAGTCACCGAACTGCCGGTGGGCGACGGTGATTACTTCGCACACCTCAAGAACCTCTACGGTGGCACCACTTTCCGGGCCAAAGTGTTCGTAAGCACCAACGGCGCGGCCGCAAGCAGCTTCCGCATCGGTATTGCCAATCAAGCCAATGTTGGCACCTACTATCACATGGATTGCAATACGAACACGGATTACTTCGTCGTCACCCGCTACAACAGCTACAATGGTGAAGCTGCGCTTTGGGTAAACCCCTTCGCGGAGTCTGCCGCTTATGTTACCGGGACGGATGCCTTGCAGACTACCTCCGTCGGGGCCTATGGTTTGCGTCAGAGTGGCGGCATCGGTTCGCTTCAGATCAGCAATCTGGTCGTCAGCACCTCGTTCCCCAACATTCCTGTGCTGGCAGCAATCACCGTCACTGGTATCAGCGTGTCGGGCGGCACCGTAACCATCAACTTCGATGCAGGCGCGAGCGATTCCTCGACAAGCTTTGACGTGGTCAGCGCCGGAACAGTTGACGGGACCTACAATGTGACGAGTGCCACGATCACCAGTCCAAGTTCGGGCAAATTCCAAGCCTCGGTGGCCACTGTCGGCGACGCGCAGTTCTACCGCATCAAACGGAAGTGATAGCCTAATTCATCAACGGTTTCAGAAAGGGCGACTGCGGTCGCCCTTTCTTTTTCGCTCAGTCACCGCTTGGTCCGTCGCAGAATCGGACCAACAACTCATGAGCCGCACCATTGCGCCTGCTGGTTCAGCGCCGCGGGCACCGGCTGAGCTTTTTGTCGGGGTGGGGTCGGCTCGTCCCCCATTGCGAAAAACCAATGGGGACGGGCCGTCCCCACCCCGACCGCTGGGCCACCGAAAAGCGCAGATCGTGACCGCGCCCACTATATTCGGGGACTTGGGTGGCTGGGGGGGGGGCTTTCCGCCAGACTGTTTGAAAAGCCCACCTCGGTCGTAGCAGCCGACGTAAGGAGGCTCAAATCTCTTGGTTTTTGCGGGCCCGCACGCTCAAAAATCAGAGCCTCCTTACGTCGGCTGCTACTTTTCAAACAGGCTCTAAGATTAGGAAAAACGCCTAGCGACCCCAGACCGCTTCTTCATCTTCATCTGCATCTCTTCTCCCTACTTCACATGTTAAACTCCGGCCCGAGGTAAATCTCCCGCGCCTTGGGGTCATTGAGCATTTCCGGCCCGCCGCCTTCGTAAACCACCTCGCCCTTGTGAATGAGATAGGCGCGGTCCACGAGCTTGAGCGTCTCGCGGACGTTGTGGTCGGTGATCAAAATCCCAAGGCCGCGCTCCTTGAGCCGCCGGATGATCTTCTGCACTTCATAAACGGCAATCGGGTCAATGCCGCTGAACGGTTCGTCGAGCAGCATGAGCTTGGGGCTGGTGACGAGCGCGCGGGTGATTTCCAGTCGCCGCTTCTCGCCGCCACTGAGGGTGTAGGCTTTGCTCTTGGCGAGGCGGGAGAGGTCGAGTTCGTCGAGCAAATACTTCAGCCGCATGGCGCGCTCGGCGGACGAGAGTTTGCAGATTTCCAAAATCGCCAGGATGTTTTGTTCGACGGTGAGCTTGCGAAAGACGGACGGCTCCTGCGTGAGGTAACCAATGCCGAGCCGCGCGCGGAGGTGCATCGGCAGGCGCGTGAGGTCGCGGGCCTGAAACTTTACCGCGCCCTCGTCGGGCTTCACCACGCCCACGACCATGTTGAAGGTGGTGGTTTTGCCCGCGCCGTTTGGGCCGAGCAACCCAACAATTTCACCCGCGGCGACGTGGATGGACACGCCGTTGACCACGCGCCGGCCCTTGTATTCCTTCACCAGTTTTTCCGTGCGCAGCAAGGTGTCCGCCCCGCCCGCTGACGCCGGCGGGGAAGCTGGAGCTGGGGCGGCCAGCGATTTGGTTTTGGTTTCGCTCATTTCGTCTTATTACCTTTCTTGCCTTTGCCGGGTGGGGTGAAATCTTTCGGCATCACATTCGTGCCGACATTCAAATTGATCTGGTAGCTCCGGGTGTAAAAGCGGTCGCTGGCCAGGTCCCAGACGATGATGTCGCCATTTAACCGGCCCAGCGCGTTGGTCAGTTGTGGGTGGCCGGTCAGCTCGATGGTTTGGTTCGTCGTGCCGTTCTCAATCTTGTGCTTGTAAGTCAGCGTGTCGGCGGTGGCATGGCTCGCGTGACCCTGGGTGTCCGGCGCGTCAATCACCACGTTTTGATCGGCGACGAAACTCGACAGCGCGCCGGTGGGCGAGGTCCACGTGGCCTTGAGGCGATCCGAGGTCAACCGGCGATACGCGTCCGGGCCGTTCGTCACGCCCACCGTGCCCTGCTCGAAGCGCACCTGATCCTTGGCCTCCATCAGCTCTATGCGATGGGAGTTGGTGGCAAAAAACAAATCCAGCGTTTCGCAGCGCAAATGCGGCTCGCGGCCGTTGATCGGGGATTGATGCACCCGCGCATCGCCGCGCAACGACACTTGCCGCTCGCTCGCGTTCATCTCGCGCGCAAACACCTCGATGACGCGCGCCGCGGCTTGATTCGTTTCGCCGACGGTCGGGAAGAGATTCATCAACGAACTCGATTGCGCGGGGAGTTCGACACGGGCCGCCACCTCTCCCAGCGCTTGAACTTCACCCGAGCGCCGCACGGTCACGCGATCGGCCCGGCCTTCGCTCGGTGAAAGCTTCCACTTCGGCTGGCCGGTAAAGACGGCTTCGCCCGTGGCTTTGGTAAAGACCGCGCGATCGGAGCGGAGGCATTGATCCTCCCCGTCATGGCAAACGACGACATGGCCCTCGGCGACGGCCGTCCGGTCGGCAGCGTTGGTGGCGGTTGATGCGATGGTGATTTTGTCGCACGAGAGTTGGTTGGTTTCATCCCGGATGCGAACCGATCCTAGAATAACGATGAGATTCGAGCTGACCTGGAGATGGTCCGCGAACAAATCCACCGGGGCGCTGTGGTTGGTGGCCTGCTTC
Source organism: uncultured Verrucomicrobiota bacterium (assembly GCA_903828255.1). Classification (GTDB taxonomy): domain Bacteria; phylum Verrucomicrobiota; class Verrucomicrobiia; order Limisphaerales; family JADLHS01; genus CAIKLQ01. Next base: position 11,952 of record CAIKLQ010000820.1, on the reverse strand, counting down.
AGGGAGTTGGTCGCGCTGGCCAGCAAACCGTCCAAGCCGAGCGAATCGGGAGGGAGTCTCACCGCGACCTTGCCGTCCGCCTCAAGACTCTTTTCCCGCGTATGAATGACGATCTGCTCGGCGCTGCCTTCCTGCGGCCCTTGCTTCCATTTGACCGCGCCGCTAACGGTCATCGTTTCGTTGGTGCGTGAATAGACGGCGAGCGCGGCGGTGGCGGTGAGGCCCTCCGCCTTGCCCGCTAGAAAAACCTGATCCTCCGCGACGAGCGAATCGAACGTGTTGGTAGCGTCCGTAGCGCTGGCGGTCAACACGCCGCAGCGCAGCTCAAACTCGGGATCCTCGGCGTGGACATCGTCGCGAAACACGCCGCGGCGGCGCGCGGTGTCGAATTCAAAATGGCGGGACGTGATCACCAGCGGCGTGGTGCTTGTGACGCCGCTGGCATTGGTCGTGGGGCGCAAGACCACGGAACGGATGTCATTGGAGAGCGTCAGCATCCAATTGGTTTGGTGGGTAGGTTGCCAAAGGAAGCCTTGGCCCTCGATGGCAAAGCGCCCTTCCTCAATTTGCGCCTTCAGGCTGCCCGGCGAACTCGCGGTTCGTTTGGCCGGATCATACAGACACTCCGGCGCATCCACGACCAGTCGGCGCTCGCCGGTTTTGGCGAACATTTGCAATTGCATTCCCGTGAGCAGCATGAGGCTGCGCTCCTTGGGTTGGGCTTTCGCGCCGGTGATGCGCCACTTGAGATTTGTGTGGTAGGGAGCTTCGTAGTATTCGTTGGCGTCGAATCCCTCAGCCGATCCCAATCCGGACAACTGTGCGTAAGCGCTCACGCCATGCCAGAGAACGCCGCCGAACGCCGCGCAGATCAGCAGCGTCGCGGCGGCCCTGAGGAGGGAGCGGGTCAGGGGGTCACGCGGCATAATAGGTCACAAGCGCTTTGAGCCCGCCTCAATGCTAGGGTGGCGAACAGAATTTCGGTGAGTGGCGTCATTGAGCACGCGAGGGTTTTAGCAGCGAACGGGCGGAAAGTAAATGCCCGCCGGGGCGGGGCTTGGAGCGGCGAACCGGGCGCGGGCAGCAGAAGCATTCCCAAAGCGGGCGCGACATCCGATTCCCCCGTGGCGCCAACAGATGAAAAGCGCCAGCGATTTGGTGTGGGTTGATTCCGCATCCGGTGAAACTTTTCATCCGTTGGCGAAGCCCGAAGTTCATGCGGAATGCGCCCGGCCCCGGGCGCCGCAAGATCCAAACTTTCCGACGAATCAAAAGCTCAAACGCTGCTTCATCCTCGGAGTCTGCTGCCCCCGAGGCCGGGCGCTCCGTTCGCGAGGACGTGATAACGGACGCCATCCCGGCCTCAGTTCGTCGCCAATAAAAAAGGCGTCCTTGCGGACGCCTTGGTGAAATACGAAAGGGCGGCAGTTCGTCAAGCGATGCTCTCGCCAACTTGGAACCGGACGAAACGCCGAATGGTAATTTCGTCGCCAAGTTGCTTGGCCACCTGTGCGACGTGTTCCTTCACGCTGACTTCGGAGTTTTGCTTCACGAAGCCCTGATCCACCAGGCAGTAAGTCTGGTAGAATTTCTCCAGCACGCCCTGGAGAATTTTCTCCATAGCCTGCGGGGGCTTGCCTTTGAGGCGATCCGATTGGGCCGCGATCTCGCGTTCCTTGGCGATGATCTCGGCGGACACTTCTTCGCGGCTTACCGCGAAGGGATGTCCCGCCGCGATCTGCAACGTGATGTCCCTTACGAGTTGCTTGAACTCGTCCCGGCTAGCGGTTTCCGCCTGGCCGGCGCCCACTTCGACGAGCACGCCGATCTTGGCGCCGGTGTGAATGTAGGCGGCGACCGATCCGTGGCCGCTGACTTCCATGCGGGCGTTGCGAGCGATCTTGATGTTCTCGCCGATCCGACCGATGGCGGCTTCGCGGTCGGCTTCCAAATTCGCATTGGCGTCGGCGGCGACTTTCTTCGCCAGTTCGTCGCAGAAGGCGCGGAAAGAATCGTTGCGCGCGACGAAGTCCGTTTCGCAATTCACTTCCACGAGCACGCCGGCTTTGCCACCGGGCGCGATGTATTGGGCGATCACCCCTTCGCGCGCGTCGCGGGTCGCTTTCTTGGCGGCGCTGGCCGCGCCGGTTTTGCGGAGGATGTCCACCGCCTTGTCCAAGTCGCCCCCGGCTTCGGTGAGCGCACGTTTGCAATCCATCATGCCGGCGCTGGTCATTTCACGCAGTTTGCCAACGGCAGCAGCAGTAATTTCAGCCATAAAGATTTTCCTTTGTTGAAAGGTTTGGGTTCGGGAGAAAGCCCGGCGGGCGGGGGCCAAAACGGCTCCCCTTGCGCCGGAATCCGTTCAGGACAGGACCTCGGCCACAGGTAATTCCGTTACCGGGGTGCCGGGCACCGCCACGGTCTCGGTCACGACGGGCTGGGCTTCGGTGCCTTCGTCGGAGCGCCGGGCATGCTTCGATTCGAATTCGGCCTGCGCGCGCGTGATGACTTGGGCCACGGTCGCCAGAATCACGCGTACGGAACGAATTGCGTCGTCATTGCCTGGGATGGGATAATCCACGAGGTCGGGGTCGCCATTCGTGTCCACGATGGCTACGATCGGAATTTTCATGCGGCGGGCTTCGGCGACGGCGTTGTGCTCGCGTTTGATGTCCACGACGAACATCGCGGCGGGCAGCTTTTCCGCCTTGTCCATCACCCGGAGGCCGTCAAAATACTTCACCAGGCGGCCACATTCGCGGCGGATAACGGCCTGTTCCTGCTTGACGTAGGAGTTGATCGAGCCGTCCGCGTCCATCTTCTCGATCTCCTTGAGCCGCGCGATGGATTTCTTGACGGTGTTGAAGTTGGTGAGCGTGCCGCCGAGCCAGCGCTCGGTCACAAAATACTGACCGCTTTCCTTCGCGATTTCCTTGACCGCCTGTTGGGCCTGCTTCTTCGTGCCCACGAAGAGGACCTTGCCGCCCTTGCGGACGGTGGTGGTGAGAAAGTCGCAAGCCGCCTCCAGTTGCGCGAGGCTCTTGCTCAAATCAATGATATGAATCCCGTTGCGCGCATCGAAGATGTAGCGCTTCATTTTGGGATTCCAACGCCGAGTTTGGTGTCCGAAGTGAACACCTGCTTCCAACAATTCTTTTACGCCAATACTGATCATAATTTTCCTTTGGTTAAGAGTCCGCCCCGCTCAGCGGGCGAACCATCCCGCGGAAGACGGGATTGCTTTTAGTGTTGTTATGGCCTCCAGCATCCACCCGGACGCCGGAAAATTAAGGCCGTTTCCCTCAAACGCCGACGTGTTGCCCGGCGAAAAAGGAGCGGCACAATAACAGACTCGGAGGCTCTGGCAATGCTTTAATGGGGCGTTTTTCCGCAGCCGACTGGAGGTCCCAAGTGAATTACGGATTGAAATTCCTTCGCTGCCTCCGGCAGTTTCCTTGTCAAAAAGCCGTTCGACGATTACCGTCCTGCCATGTTGAGACTATGGCTGTTCGTCCTGTTGGGGCTGCGCTGCGGCGCGTTCGGCGCGGGCGCCGACACGCTCCAGCTCAAGGACAACGCCGCCATCACGGGTCGAATTCTCTCCGAGAAAAATGATTCCGTAGCCGTGGATGTCGGCTACACCGTGCTCGTGGTTCCCCGCGGCAGCATTGCGCGAATCGCGCGCGGCGACGCAGCAGAAACGAGCGCGAAACCGGGCAAGCCGACCAAGCCCGTCAAGTCACCGGCGGCCCCCGAACCCAAGCCCGCCCTCGAAGCGCCCTCGGATTTCTACGTGGCCGCGACTCGGCCTTTGCCGGAGCGCAATGTGCGCGATCTGGTCAGCCAACTCGGCGAAGCCGTGGTGCAGGTGCGCACCCCCAGTGGTCTTGGTTCGGGCTTTTTCATCAACGCCGAAGGCTACTTGATGACTAACTTCCACGTCATCGAAGGCGAGACGCGCATTTCCGTCGAAGTTTATCTCCAGAAAAACGGCCAGTTTGAGCGCAAGACCTGCAAGCAAGTCCGCATCATCGCCCTCAACAAATTCGTGGACCTCGCGCTGTTGAAGATCGAGGACGCGGACGCACCGAAGTTCAAGACCCTCACCCTCGGCAGTTCCGACGCGCTGGCAGTGGGCCAACAAGTCTTCGCCATAGGCAGCCCACTCGGGCTGGAGCGCACGGTCACGGAAGGAATTCTGAGCACGAAGACGCGCCAACTGGCCGGCGAGCTTTATCTGCAAACGACGACGCAAATCAATCCCGGCAACAGCGGTGGCCCGTTGTTCAACCTCGGCGGCGAAGTTATCGGCGTAACGAACATGAAGATCACGTTCGGCGAGGGCCTCGGCTTCGCGATCCCGGTCGAGACGGTGCGCTATTTTCTGGATCACCGCGACGCCTACGCCTACGCCACCGACAACCCGAGCAACCCTTACCGCTACCTCGAACCGCCGAGCCGCACGAAAGCCAAGCCCGTGGAGCAATGAATCTCCGCGTCGCCGCCCACAGCCCCGGCCCAAAAACCGTTTGCGACCGGGCAATTCAATCCTCAGGCCCCTTCGACTTGGCGGCAGCTATGCAACCGAAAAACAGAATCCGGCTTAAACGCAGAGACGCAGAGAACGCGGAGTTGCGCGGAGAGGAGGAAGTGGGCGAACCCCAAAGCGTCCGCGCCGACTTGCTGACCAAACTCTGCGCGTCTCCGCGTTCCCAGCGCCTCTGCGTTAAATCCCGCCCGACTGCAACTGCCTGGACCCGGCTTGGGTCTTTCACGCGCGTTCAGCGGGGGATGATTCCGCTTATCCTGCTGGCGGGGATCGCCATTTGCATGGGTAATGTTTCCGCTGCAATTCCGCCGGCGGAAAAACTTTTGCCCACGGACACGTTCTTCGTGGTCACCATCCCGGATTGCGCAAACATGCGTGGCCTCTTCACAAACTCGGCTCCCATCCGGTTTTGGAACGACGCGGCGATGAAGCCGTTCCGCGAGAAGTTTCAGGTGAAATGGGACGAAGAGTTTCTCGTCCCGCTGGCGCGCGACCTAGGCGTGAAGTTCGACGATTACAGCGCGTTGCTCCAAGGACAACTCACCCTCGCGGTCACGCCGAACGGCTGGACGGGCCAAGCGCAAGACCCCGCCCAACCGGGTTTGCTCTTCCTTCTGGACGCGAAGGACAAGAGCGATCAACTCAAAACGAATCTGACCGAGCTTCGCAAAAAATGGACCGATGCTGGCAAAGCCATCAAGACCGAGAAAGTGCGCGAGGTGGAATTCTCCATTGTCCCGTTTTCGAGTAACGACGTGCCGAAAACGCTGAAAGGATTTTTCCCGCAAAAACAGGAAGTCCAAGAACTCGGCAAGGAGCCGGAAAAGAAAACCGCCGAACCGGGCGGGTTCGTCGTGGGCCAGTTTGAATCGCTGCTCATCGTCGGCGACTCGATCAAGACCGTCGAGGGCGTCGTCGCGCACCTGACCGGCGGCAACGCGCCGACTCTGGCCGACAATCCGGCGTTCGAGCAGGACCGCCTCGCGCGATTCCGCGACGCCCCGCTCTTTGGCTGGTTCAACGCCAAAGGACTCTTTGATATCCTGCTGAAAATTCCGCCGGACAAACCCAATCCGCTCGCCCCGAATCCATTGCCGCTGCCGGGGATCGGCCAGATCATCACTGGCCTGGGGTTGGCCGGTTTGAAAACCGTGGCGTTGACGTTCCGCGATGCTGGCGAGGGCGCGGCGGTCGAGATTTACCTCGCTGCCCCGGAAGCTTCGCGCACCGGCCTGTTGCAGGTTTTCGCCCCGGCGGCCAAGGATGCCGGCCCGCCGCCGTTCGTGCCGGCCGACGTCGTGAAGTTTCAACGCTGGCGACTGGACGGGCCGAAAACCGTCGCGACGCTCGAAAAGATGCTCAGGGAGGTGTCGCCGCAATTTTCTGACTCGTGGAATTTCCTGGTGAAGAACGGCGAAGAGGCGATGAAACAATCCAACCCGAGTTACGACCTGCGCAAAAACATTTTCGGCAATCTGGGTGACGATTTCATCCTGTATTCCAAAGCGCCGCGCGGCACTTCGCTGGCGGAACTGGAGTCGCCACCATCGCTGCTCGCAATCGCCTCGCCCAATGCGGAGCAACTCGTGCGCGCGGTTCCAGGTTTGCTGGTGATCCGCTCGGGCGACGCGCTGGCCCCGAAGATCCGCGAATTTCTCGGGCGCAGAATTTATTCCATCCGGCTGCCGGCGGCGACGGAGCCGGGCGGACCGGTCGCCGCGCCGGCGACGCTTAGCTACGCCACCAGCGGCGGTTACGTGGGGTTCAGCACCGACGCCGCCACGCTTGAAGAATTCCTCCGCAGCAGCGAAAGCCCGGGCCGATCCTTGCGGGAAACCGCCGGGCTGGCGGACGCCGCGCAGTGCGTAGGCGGGCAAGCCACCGGGATGTTCAACTACGAAAACCAGAACGAAGCGATGCGGCTCATGTTCGAGCAGTGGAAAAAATCCGCGGCCGGCCCGAAACGCCCGCCAAGTTCCAACCTGCTGGTCAACTCCGTGCCGTTCGCCGGCCCGGAGAAATCGGTGCGCGAATGGATGGATTTCGCGTCGTTGCCAGAGTTCCCCAAGGTGGCGAAGTATTTTCACTTCAGCGTCTGGGCCGGCAGTGCGAACGCGGACGGGGTGACCTACAAATTCTTTTGGCCCACACTGCCGGCGCTGAAGTAATCACCGTGAAGGCGCGGTCGTTCCGGCAGGCGGCGCGGTCAAACGCCCGGTAATCCTTGATTGCGCCGACGCGCGCGCTGCGCAGCGAATTGCGGAGCAAGCCGCGGCCGTTGTTGGAATCGCTGAACTTGCCCTGGCCATAGCCCACGCCTTCCGTGCCGGAGAGCTTCGACCGCGCACTGTCCGATAGCGAAATCGCAACCGCCCATAACCGGCCCGAGCCAATTTCTCGATTCCAGTGCCCCGAATTTCCCGTGCCGCTTCTATCGCGCTATTGAACAGTGACGGCTCTGCCCGCCGCACGAATGTAGCCATCCGGCCCCACCGTCTCGCCGTGAGGTGTGAGGCGGACAAGCTGGGCGGCGTGAAGCATAAATTCTCCCGCCTCGCTGAAGTGGTCCGTTGCCCGGCGTTATCGAGCCACCGATGGCTGGCTGCGGGTTCTCATCCGGCGGCGGGCTTATTCGATATAGCGGCGATGCGTCTCCAGATAACACTCCCGCACCAGCGCCGCAATCTGCGCCGGGGACATGAACTTGTTGGAGAAACCCGGCAACTCCGGATCTATCATCAATTTTGCCGACGCGATGAAGTGCGCAATCAAATCTTTCGGGGCTTCATCGCCGACGGCATATCGGATGGTCGTTGGACTAATACCCGCTTCGGCTTGGGCGCTTTCATCCAACTCGGAGTGCGTCGTGAAAGCTGGGCAACTCACGATCGTATTTGACTGGCCGAGGCTGATCATGTGATCGAAGGTCGGCGCGAGGCTGTCGAAGAATCGTTGAAAGGAGCGATTGGCAGTGGCGGTCAACGGGCGTCTTAACTCCTGCTTGCGGCGGCGCCGGGCCGGGTCTCGGGGTTAATCCAACCCCATCCGTTTGGCCCCACGGGTTGGCCAAAGGTTTGTCTTTCTATTCCCCTGACTTCTATGAAAACTATGAATATGACAAACCTGAAAACCCGAACGAACGGACTGAAACTTGGCGTGGGCGCGTTGGCGCTGGGCGTCTGCGTGGCGGCGCAAGCGGCGGCCCCGGCCATCACGAACATCACGATGGTGGGAACGACGCCGCAGTTCCGCATTCAGAGCGATCTGGGGATCACGAATCAAATCCAGTATGTGACCAATTTGGGGCAAACGAACTGGACGGTGCTAACGAATGTCGTGGTGGCGGCCAGCCCCTATTGGTTTGTGGATGTGGATGCGCCGCCCGCACCTTACCGCTTCTACCGGGTGTTAGCCCTCAACCAGACAAACAACCCTGCGCCTACCAACATGGCGCTGATTCCCGCCGGGAGTTTCACGATGGGGGACAACTTTGGGGACGGCGCCGCAGTGGGATGGCCCTACGAAGTGCCATTGCACAGCGTCTATATCTCGGCGTTTTACCTAGACCGGTATGAGGTGACGAAGGCGTTGTGGGATGAGGTGTATAACTGGGCGCTCACGCACGGTTACAGTTTTGAATATGGGGCGCTGGGGAAGGCGGCGAACCACCCGGCGCATACGATGACGTGGTATGACGCGGTGAAGTGGTGCAATGCGCGGAGCGAGAAGGAGAACAAGGTGCCGGCGTATTATACGGATGCGGGGTTGAGTGTGCGGTACCGGAGTGGGCAAGTGGCGCCGTATGTGGATTGGGGTCGCGGGTATCGGTTGGCGACGGAAGCGGAATGGGAGAAAGCGGCGCGCGGCGGAGCGAGCGGGCGGCGGTTTCCGTGGGGCGGGACGGACAACATCACGCACAGTATGGCGAACTATTACAGTTCGACCAGTTATGCCTACGACACCAGCCCCACGCGGGGCTACCATCCGGACTTCCAAGCTGGCGGTTATCCCTATACGAGTCCGGCGGGCTATTTTGCGCCCAATGGCTATGGGCTTTACGACATGGCGGGAAATGTTTGGGAGTGGTGTTGGGATTGGTATGACGGCAGTTGGTATTCAAACGCAGGGGCAACGCAGAGCGATACGCGGGGGCCGACATCAGGCTCGTTCCGCGTGGATCGGGGCGGCGGTTGGGACGGCTACGCGATCCACTGCCGGGCGGCGTACCGCGACTACTACTACCCGGCGGACCGGGGCAACAACGTGGGTTTCCGTTCCGCCCTGCCCCCAGGTCAGTGAGCTAACAGAACGGGAAGCGGAGCAGTCGGGGCGAGCGAGGGACGAGCGAAGCCTGACTGCGGAGCGGCGCCTAGAATAGCCTGTGGGTGCCAATGGGGAAAAACAAAACCCGCGTAGCGGGCGAATTTTTTGCGGAGCGCCGGCCTGCAGCCGACTTTGGGTGTAGTGTCGCCCGTGGTGAGCGCCCGCAAACAATCACACTCGCTGCGCTCCGGGGAAACTATCCGCACTGGCGTTCTGGAAGGTAAGGCGCTTATACTCCACTCATGTTCAAACTCTTGGTTTTTGTCGTCAGCGTAATGTTCACTGCCCCGGTCCGCGGGTCCGCCGCCGAATCGGCAACCGCGAGCAACTCCACCCCTGGGAGTTTCCGAATCGCCACCTTCGACGTGGATGCCACGCCGCCTATCGGCTCAATGATGGCGTACGATCCGGTGACCAACCGTTGGGACCTCGGGTTGCGGGCGCGCGGCATCGTGTTGCTCGGTGCGGGCGAACCGATCGTGCTCTGCGCCGTGGATTGGATCGGTATCGCCAACGCAGGGCACGATGCGTTTCGGGAAGCGTTGGCGCAGGCGGCAGGCACGTCGCCGCAACGTGTAGCTGTTCATAGCTTGCACCAGCACGACGCGCCGGATTGCGATTTTTCCGCCGAGCGAATTCTGAAGGAAGCGGGGGTTGATGCCCGGCAATACGAAGGCGGCTTTCAACGGGAGGTGCTTTCCAATCTGACGGCGGCCGTGCGGGAAGCGCTTCCGCGCGCGCAACCGGTCACGCAGCTTGGCCTCGGCGAGGCGCGGGTCGAAAAGGTCGCTTCAAACCGGCGGATCCTCGGCCCGGACGGCAAGGTCCGCGACACGCGCTGGACGGCTACAACCGATCCCAAGGTCCGCGCCGAACCGGAGGGCGTCATTGATCCGATGGTTTCGCTGGTGAGCTTCTGGAACGGCGAAAAGCCCGTCGCGGTCTTGAGTTACTACGCGACGCATCCGCAGAGTTATTATCGCACCGGAATTCCGAATCCTGATTTCCCCGGCATCGCGCGGTTCTTCCGGCAATTGGCCGTGCCGGCGGCGTTGCCGGTGCATTTCAACGGCGCGGGCGGCAACATCACTGCGGGCAAATACAACGACGGCGCGCCAACGAATCGCGTGGTGCTCGCCGAGCGGCTCGCCGACGGGATGCGCCGCGCTTGGGAAAACACGAAACGCCAGCCCATCACGGCCAGCGAGGTGCATTGGAGTATCGAACCCTTGGCATTGCCGCCAGCGAAACATCTGGCCATCGAGAAGCTCGAAGCGCAACTCAAAGCCCACGACACGAACTTCATCACGTCAGGCGATGTGTCCAAGCTGGCCTGGCTGCGACGTTGCCAAGCCGGCCACAAGATAGATGTCACCTGTCTCCGCCTGGGCCGGGCGCGGATTCTGCATCTGCCGGGTGAAACTTTCGTGGAGTATCAACTCGCCGCCAAAGCCGCGCAGCCCGGTTTGTTCGTCGCGGTAGCGGGCTACGGAGATTACGCGCCGTTTTACATCGGCACAGCGATCTCCTACGAAGAGGGCGGGTATGAAACGAGTCCTTCCGCCTCCAACGTCGCGCCGGAAGTCGAGGGCGTGCTGATGGCTGCCATCAAGAAGCTCATGCTGGCACCGTGAAGCGGGTGCCAAGCCGCCGCCCCGCTGCAACCGGAGATCGGGGCGCGCTCCGGCTCGGTTGAACCCCGCTCCCACCAGTCGTCGGCAGTTTGTGGTGAGGTTTTGCCAATATCCGGTGAGCCGACCAAAGCCTCAAAGCTAGGATGGCGTCGAAGTCGTCCAATCATCATGAATACGCCTCCTCTTCACGTCCGGGGCGCGCCACTCACGCGCCGCACCTTCCTTCGTCAAACCGCCCGCGCCACCGCTGCGGCGGCCATCGCCATGCCGTTCGTTTCGCGCGGGCGGGTGCTCGGCGCCAACGATCGCATTGGCGTCGGCTTCATCGGTGTGGGCGGACGCGGGCGCAGCCACGTCAATACCGTCAAGAAACTTGGCGAGGCGGGCGAGTTGTTGCAAATCGTGGCGGTGTGCGACGCCTATGGCTATCGGCTGAATGAAGTTTCCAAGCAGACTGGGGCGAAGGCCTACATGAAGCATCACGAACTCCTCGCCGACGCGACGGTGGACGCGGTTTGCGTCGCGACGCCGGATCGCTTGCATGTGCCCCAGGCGCTGGATGCGATTCGCGCGGGCAAGGATGTTTATTGTGAGAAGCCGATGGGCCATTGGAGTCAGTTCAATCTCAGCCGCAAGTTTTTCGAGGAGACCCGCAAGCTCAAGCGCGTGGTGCAGATCGGCAATCAGGGTAATTCCAGTCCGGCGTGGGCCAAGGTGCGCGAACTGGTGCAACAGGGCGCGGTGGGCCGCATCCAGCATGTGCAGGCCGGCTTTTACCGCTACGGTGATTGGGGCGAACGCATGCCGATTCCCGATCCCCACGCGAAGCCCGGCCCGGACCTCGACTGGAAAGCATTCCTCGGCGACGCGCCGAAAGTGCCCTTCACGGTCGAGCGCTTCTTTAGCTGGCGCCGTTACCTCGATTACGCCGGCGGGCCTTGCACGGATTTGTTCCCGCACGTCTTCACGCCGTTCGTCAGCGCGCTGGGGTTGAACTTTCCCACGCTCGCTGTCGCGTCCGGTGGTGTTTTCAAATTCACCACCTACGACCGCGAAGTGCCGGACACGTTCAACATGTGCGTGGACTATCCGGAGAAAGCGACCGTCAATCTCATCTGCACGCTGAGCAACGATTACGTCACCGAGCCAGCCATCCGGGGCGATGAAGGCACCATGACGTTGCAGAACGCCGGCGGTTGGGAAGGGGGCTTTGACAGCATCACGGTCATTCCCCACAAGGGCGAACGCCGAACTGTCCCCGGACTCAGGACAGAAGCCACGCCGCTGCACTGGAAGAATTTCCTTTCCTGCGTCCGCACGCGGGAGAAACCGGTGAGCGATGTGGAATTCGGCCTCAAGGTGCAGGCCGCGTTGAGCATGTCCATGCTGGCGTATCTGAACAAGAAGGTCGCGAAGTTTGATGCGGTGAAACATCAGATCGTG
>CAIKLQ010000819.1 GCA_903828255.1 uncultured Verrucomicrobiota bacterium | reverse complement strand
TTTGTCGGCTTCAACCTGCTGCAATCGTCCTTCACGGATTTCTGTCCGTTGGAGATCGTTCGCAAAAAGCTCGGCGTGGGCGGGGCTTGCTGCGAAGGTGATAAATCACGTGGGTCGTGCTGCGCAAAATGAAACAGCAACTGGGTTTTCTTGGGTTGTTGCTGACGTGTTCGCTGGCGGCGAGCGCCGCTGAAGTGTGGACCCTGGAGCGTGCCTTGGATTACGCGCTGGCGCATAATCCGGACGCGCGCATCGCGCACCACCGCATCGCTGCGGCACAGGCTGGATTGGAACAAGCCAACTCAACCTTCTGGCCGAAACTGCAAGTCCGGTCCAGCTACACCCGCACCGACAATCCGATGCTGGCTTTTGGCAGCATTCTCAACCAACGGTCTTACAGCGCTGCGCTCAACTTCAACGACGTTCCCGATGTGGATAATCTCAACGCACGGGGCATCGTTACCGTTCCAATCTATGCCGGCGGACGGAATGTTGCTGGCCGGCAAGCCGCCAAGGCGAACACCGCGGCAGCGAAGCAGGAAAGCGCCGCCGGTCCGCAATGCATTGGGTTTCGAGGTATCGCGCGCATTTCACACGGTGCTGAAGACCCGGCAGTTCATCCGCGCTACGGAAGCGGCGGTAAACTCATTCGAGAGCAACCTCGGGGTCGCGACCAAGCGTCTGGATGGCGGCTCACTGTTAAAGTCTGAGGTTCTCGACGTGGAGGTCCAACTGGCGCAAGCGCGCGAAGATTTGGTTCGCGCCCGGAATGCCAACACACTGGCCGAACGCGCGCTGCGGAACTTACTGGGTATCGAGGATGGCGAGTTTACTGTGGCCGACACCGGTACGGTCGTCAGCGCGCCGGACTCGGGGGACTTCACGCATCGCCCGGAACTTGCGGCTGCCCGCGAGCGCGAAAATGCGGCCCAAGCCTAGGTTCGCGGTTCGAAAAGCGGCTACCAACCGCGCGTCAGCGCCTTCGGCAGCCTTGACTACGATTACGGCTGGGTGACTCAGGGGGACGGCAGGAGTTACACCGCCGGCGTGATGTTGCAGTGGGATTTGTGGGATGGGTTTTCGACACGATCCAAAGCGCGCGAAGCGAAAGCCAATCTCGAATCCGCCCAGGAGGAGCAGCGCAAACTGCGATTGGCCCTCAACTTCGAAGTCGAACGAGCCCAGCTCGACCTCAAAGCGGCGGAGGAGCGACTCACGGCGGGCAGCAAGACGGTGGAACAAGCGACGGAAAGCGCAAAGCTGACTCGCGGCCGCTTTGAGCAAGGACTCGCACTTTCGGCGCAGTTGATCGATTCCGAAACCGCACTCGTTGCCGCCCGGGTTCGCCGTGCCGAAGCCGAGTCCGACCAACAGATCGCGATTGCCGCGCTGCGCAAGGCGCTCGCTCTGCCCCAACTTGATTCCCAGCCGAACGCCAAATGATATGAAACGATTGTCCCATCAAACGATTCTCCTGGTTCCGCCCTGCTGGCGATGCTCGCGCTGCCCGGTTGTGGCCAAAAGCGCGAAGCCGCGAAGGAGAAAATAACCAGCCTTCCGATGGCCCAAGTCCGCGTGCAAGCCGCGGACAACAAGTCGCGAGCAATGACCGAAGAAGTCGTCGGCACGGTGCGGGCAAAACTTCATGCGACGCTGGAAGCGAAGTTGAGCGGGCGCATTAACAAGATGCCGGTGGTTTTGGGCCAGCAAGTCAAAGCTGGCGAACTGATGGCTCGCTTGGACGCGGCCGAAATCAACGCCCGCCTAGAACAGGCCGAAGCGGCACTGGAACAGTCGGAGCGCGACTGGAAACGTGTCTCCGCGCTATTCGAACAGCAGGCCGCCACCCGGTCAGAATATGAAGCCGCCCAATCGCGAAACCGCGTGGCTAAGGGTGCGGAAGCAAAGGCAATGCTGAGTTATGTGGAAGTGGTTTCGCCATTTGACGGTGTAGTGACGAAGAAATGGGCTGATGTGGGTGATTTGGCCGCGCCCGGAAAACCCCTGCTTTCCATCGAAGACCCAGCAGCGCTGCAACTGGAAGCTGACGTGCCCCAGGCCATCGCCTCTCAGATTCAACACGATGCTCGCCTTGGCGCCCGCGTGGACGGGGTGAGCGGAGAATTGACGGGCACCGTCAGTGAAATCGCGCCCGTCGCCGATTCGGTCAGCCGCACGTTTCGAATCAAACTAGATTTAGCAACCCAGCCCGGGCTGCGTTCGGGCCAATTTGCGCGACTCCTCGTGCCGGTTGGGGAGAGCCAGACGATGCGCGTGCCAGCATCGGCAGTCGTGGAGCGCGGGCAATTGGAAATCGTATTCGCGGTCGCGAATCAACACGCGCAGATGCATCTCGTGAAAACCGGGAAACGCATTGGCGATGAAATCGAAATCCTTTCCAGCCTCCATAGCGGGGACCGGGTCGTGATTGACGTTGCGGCCCAGTTGACCGACGGCCAACCCGTGGAGGCGAAGTGAAGCCCGCCACCTCAAGTCCGAAGACTGAGATGGGTTTTGCCGGTCGCATTGCACGGGCGTTCATTGACTCGAAACTCACTCCGCTGGTCGTCATCACCTCGGTATTGCTCGGGGCCGCGGCAATTATCCTGCTGCCGCGCGAGGAGGAGCCGCAGATTAAAGTGCCGATGCTCGACGTCCTGGTGGCGATGCCGGGTTCGACCGCAAAGGAGGTCGAAGAACGGGCCACGCGCCCGATGGAAAAGCTGCTTTGGGAAATTCCGGGGGTGGAATACATCTACTCCACCTCCCGTCCGGGTGAGAGTCTCGCCATCGTGCGGTTTAAGGTGGGTGAGGACGTCGAAAAAAGCCTGGTGAAGCTAAACCAGAAGTTGCAGTCGAACTTCGACCGCATCCCGCATGGCGTTTCCTCGCCGCTCATCAAACCCAAGTCCATCGACGACGTGCCGATTCTGGCGCTGACTTTTCACAGCGCCCAATACGATCATCTCACCTTGCGGCGGCTGGTAACCCAAGTGGACGACGCGGTGAAACAAGTGCCGCTCGTCGCTGAAACCACGATCATCGGCGGCGCGAAACGGCAACTACGGGTGCTGCTTGATCCCTCGCGGTTGGCCTCGCGCAATCTCAGTGCGACTGAAATCGGACCGATGCTCATCCAGGCCAACCGCCAAACCGTCGCTGGCGGTCTCACGAGCAACAACCGTGAGGTGCTCGTCGAGACCGGCGGTTTCCTTTCTACCGCCCAGGACGCAGGGAATGTCGTGGTGGGCGTTTTTGAGGGTAAACCTGTTTACCTACGCGAAGTCGCGGAAATCAAAGACGGTGCGGAAGAACCGTCTCAATGCGTGTTCTTTGGGACGGGGATGGCAAAGGCCACGAACGCCGAGGAGCAGCCCGCGGTCACGTTGAGCATTGCCAAGCGACCCGGTGCAAACGCGATTTCGGTCGCGCACCAAGTGTTGAAGAAGATTGAAGCCCTCAAGGGGCACACCATTCCGAACAGTGTGGAAATTGCGATTACGCGTAATTACGGCGAGACGGTGGCGGAGAAATCGAATGAACTCCTGCTGCACATGGGCATCGCCGTGGTGGGGGTGTCGTTGTTGATTCTACTGACACTGGGCTGGCGCGAGTCAGGCATTGTGGCTATCGCAATTCCATCCACGCTGGCGCTAACGCTACTGGTTTTCTATCTCTACGGCTACACGCTCAACCGGATCACCCTGTTCGCGTTGATTTTCTCCATCGGCATTCTGGTCGACGATGCCATCGTGGTGGTCGAGAACATCGTGCGACACTTCCACCTGCCGCAGAACAAAGGACGCAACTGGTCGCTCATTGCTGTCGAAGCAGTGAACGAAGTCGGCAACCCAACAATTCTCGCAACGTTCGCCGTGATCGCAGCGGTATTGCCCATGGGTTTCGTCGGCGGGCTCATGGGGCCTTACATGCGACCCATCCCGGTGGGATCGGGCGCGGCGATGTTTTTCTCGCTGGCGATTGCCTTCATCGTAACGCCGTGGGTTCCATTCGCATCCTGCGTTGGGGTAAAAAGCATTCCACCCTGACCGAGGGAGCCGCGAATGCCAGCAAGGAGGGGGGTCCTCACTCCCGATTTGAACACGAGGAGGATTTCTTCACCCGGATCTATCGCCGCGTCATGGGCCCGATGATTGCGCAGCGCAAGTGGCGTTATCTGTTCCTTGCAACCATCGTCGGCTTGCTTCTCGGAGCCATGGCATTGATGGGCATCGGCTGGGTGAAGGTCAAGATGCTGCCCTTCGACAATAAGAGTGAATTCCAGATCATCCTCAATATGCCCGATGGCAGCACCCTGGAAGACACCGCACAGTGTGCGCGGGAAATGGCCGTCGCGGTCCGCGTTGAGCCCGAGGTGACGGACTACGAAATTTACACCGGCGTCTCTTCGCCTTTCAACTTCAACGGCCTGGTGCGTCACTACTTCATGCGCCGGGGCGCGAACATCGCGGATGTGCAGATCAACCTCGTCTCCAAGGGCGAGCGCAAGGCACAAAGTCACGACATCGCCAAGCGCGTCCGTCCGCGCGTCACCGAAATCGCCGCGAAATACGGCGCGCGCGTCGCCGTGGCTGCAGTGCCGCCTGGCCCGCCGGTGTTGCAAACGCTGGTGGCTGAAATCTATGGGCCGAACGAGGAAAGTCGGCTCGCGCTGGCAAACAAGGTTATCAAGGTTTTCAAAAGCACGCCCGGAGTCGTGGACACGGATTGGTATATCGAGGCGGATCAACCGAAAGCGCGCTTCGTGATTGATAAGGAAAAGGCGGCGCTGAACGGCATTAGTGCGGCAACCATCTCTGAAACATTGCGGATCGCCGTGGGCGGCATGCCAGTGGACTTGCTGCACGTCCCGCGCGACAAGGAGGACGTGGATATTTTCCTGCAACTGCCACGCGCCAGCCGCACTGCGCCGGAGGAATTGCTCGCGCTGCGGGTTCGTTCCACCGCCAATCCCGCCGCCCCGCTGGTGCCTTTGCACGAGTTGATCAAGGTCGAGCAGGCCACTGTGGAAAAGAGCATTTATCACAAAAACCTGATGCCGGTCACTTATGTCATCGGGGACGTTGCCGGGGTGGTGGAGAGTCGGGTTTACGCGATCTTGAACATGAACAAGGCATTGCAGGCGCTCGACACGCGCGAATTCGGCGGCAACGGCGCGGCGCTCAAAATCCACAATGCCGCCCAGCCTTTCACTGATGACCAACCCGCGATGAAATGGGATGGCGAGTGGCACATCACCATCGAAGTATTCCGCGACCTCGGCACGGCCTTCGCGGCCGTGTTGGTCTTGATTTTCATCCTGATGGTCGGTTGGTTCCGGTCGTTTCTGACCCCGCTCATCGTGATGGTGGCAATTCCGTTTTCGCTGGTGGGCATCCTGCCCGCGCACGGATTGATGAGCGCATTCTTCACGGCGACCTCAATGATCGGTTTCATGGCCGGGGCTGGAATCGTGGTCCGCAATTCCATCATCCTGGTGGATTTCATCGAACAGCGAGTGGCGGAGGGCATGCCGCTGTCGGAAGCGGTGGTGGACGCTGGCGCCGTGCGCTTTCGCCCGATGCCGCTGACGGCGCTGGCGGTGGTGGTCGGTGCGTCCGTCATTCTCGCGGATCCAATCTTCCAAGGCTTGGCCATTGCATTGATGGCGGGTGAGATTGCCTCCCTGCTCATTAGCCGCATGGCTGTGCCGGTGCTTTACTTCATGGCTTACAACCGTGGAATGAAAGTGCTGCCGCCGTCGTTGTCAGAAACCGCGACTTCCGAAACCGACAGCGCCAAATCCAGTTGATGCTCGTTCAGCCGAGGACCTTGTGTGGAGTGGCTAACTCCACCAAAACCCGGATAATGAACATAACGGGGGCGGGAGGAACGTGGCTCCTGATTTTTGTGCAAAGAAGATCTGCAGAGTCAATCGGGCGAAGTCGATTCCAGCGCCCGTGCGCGCCGCATGACCAGCGTAACAACTGATCATTTGGGTGGCTTCGATTGAACACGCCGACCAACGCTTGCGTTCAGTGCGCCGACGAACAGGGCGTGACTTTCGTCGCGCTGGAAGCCGTGTTGCTTCAGGACCAGTTCATTTCTTTGCAAATCGGGTGCGGTTGCCCGCGAACCGAATTGATGAACAAGCGTCACCAACAACAGAGCGCCGGAAATCGTCCTGGCCGTTACAAATCTACGATGCCAAAGCGACCTTTCGGCCGAAGCCCGCGATTCGTTTACGGCTCGCTGCCGTCTGCCTCGTCGTGGGAAGGTGATGTAGCACCATGGTGCAAGAGACCACGTCGAACCACGCGTTCGCCAAGGGCATTTGGTCAGCCGATCCTATGCTCACATGCTCCGTGACGGTTTGCGCTTCCGCTTTGTGCGGGACGTGCGCGATCATTTCGGCGGACGGCTCAATGCCGTGACCCGAACCAATGCGCTTGGCGGCTTCAATGCGCAAAGTGCTGTTACCGCAGCCAAAAGCCGAATTCGTCTTCTGTTTCTGCGTCTGCATTATGTGTTTTTGGTTTCACATGCCCGGATTGATTCGTCGGGCGATTCATGAGTAAAGGCGAACGAGTTTGGAAGAGGACGTAAGAAAAGTTTTTGTCGTCTCATTGCGCCGTAGTTTTAAGCGCCATTTTAGTTGTTAACCATTAGTCTCACTGCATTGTGTTTGTCTGCTGCATCACTTTCCTCAACTCACGGCGTGGGCTTGCTTTGAAAGAACGGACAAAAAAGTTGAGTCATTTGTTTAGTGGTTTTGGGTTTCGAAGTCAACTGGGGAAAGATAATCCAAGGCGCTGTGGGTGCGCGACAGGATTCTACGGCTAAGCTGCGAGCGACAGACAATCGTTGCGTGCGGCGTGGGTGGTGAGCAGTGCTTTCCAGAACTGATCCAGCCGACGACTGGCGTGAATGCAGCGCAAGGCCAGCACATTTTCGGCACCGGGCT
>CAIKLQ010000818.1 GCA_903828255.1 uncultured Verrucomicrobiota bacterium | reverse complement strand
TGCGCGGGCAGCCTTGCCTTGGATAGCCAACGGGACAACCTTGCGGGAGTTACTGAGGGGGGCGTATTGACATGGTTCAAAATCGTTTTGATCTCTGGCATTTTGTTTGCTAGATTCCTCCAATGCGGTTGCGGCAGACAATCAGTGAACGAAAATAGTCATACTAAATAAACCCGTCTGCCGCGCAGTTCACGCCGCTAGTAAGAAGAAAGCAACAAGACAAATGAAAACAAACAGCATAAGTAAGAACCGTAACGCGGGGTTCACCTTGGTGGAAATCATGATCGTCGTGGCCATCATCGGCCTCCTCGCGGCGATCGCGATCCCCAACTTCGTCCGGGCGCGCACCGCGTCGCAAATGAACGCCTGCATTAACAACCTGCGGCAGTTCGATGGGGCGATGCAGCAATGGGCATTGGAGAACAAGCAGGCGTCCGGTGCCTCATATACGCTGGCCAACCTCCAACCTTACATCAAGCTGACTTCCGCCGGGGCCCTTCCTGCGTGTCCGGCTGGGGGAACGTATTCCCCAAGCGCAACCGGCGCATCGCCGACTTGCAGTTTGAGTGCGACGCCCAATTTTCATGTGCTCCCGTAGTTGTTGATTCAACTCCACCAGCCCGAAGCAACAGCTTCGGGCTTTTTTTATGGCGACCACCCGGGCCTTTTTGTTTGTCCTCGGACTGGACAGGAGATTTCCCACAATGGGACATTCGGGTCAAGGTTGGCGAGCGAATGTCCGTTCGGGCAGGCCGCATTGGTCCGAAAGCAAAGAAACATTGTCTCGGCAGTTGATAGGATGATATTCCTAAGCCGTATTGACCGGTGGCACCTTGATTGCTGATTTCTGAACATGCGGTTGCGACAGGCAATCTGTGAACGAAAAAAGGTAATACTAAACAAACCCGCCTGCCGCGCAGTTCACGCCGTATAAAGAAAGAAAACAGTAAGACCATGAAAGCAACAAACATTCGCAACAACCGAAACCCGGGATTCACCTTGGTTGAAATTATGATCGTCGTGGCCATCATCGGCCTCTTGGCGGCGATTGCCATTCCTAACTTCGTGCGCGCCCGCACTTCTTCCCAAACGAACGCTTGCATCAACAACTTGCGCCAGATTGACGGGGCGTGCGAGCAATGGGCGTTGGAGAACAAGCTGCAGACAGGTGGGACCGCTCCCACCGCGACGCAGGTCAAGGCATATCTGAAGAGCTGGGTCACCTGTCCGTCGGCCGGGGGCGCGGTCGCCGACGCGACGAGCATGGCTGCCAGCTACACCCTAAATGTCGTAGGCACTGCCCCGGCCTGTAGAATAGTGGCGGCGACGCACGTTATGCCATGAACTAATCGGTCACTTGGTGATGAAGGCCCGGGAGCAATCCCGGGTCTTTTTGTTTGTCCCTGCAGTGGACGCGAGGTTTCCCCCAATGGGACGCTGGGGCTGAAGTTGAGAAGATCAGGGCGGTTACGACTGGCAAATGGTAAGCAACGTCTGATCGGATGGAATTCGCACCAATCCGGAATTTCCTTCAAGGCTCACCGATTATCGCTCCTGAGCCTCCCTGCAAAAGAGTCTGCCGCTCGACGCGAGTCAGTTCTTTCCATTCCCCGGTGGCTAGTTTTCCCAAGCGTAGGCCGCCGATCCGGACTCGCAGCAGGCGCAAGGTCGGATGTCCGATGGCGGCGGTCATGCGACGCACCTGGCGGTTCTTGCCTTCGGTCAGTTCCAAGCTAATCCAACAATCCGGCACGCTTTTGCGAAAACGAATCGGCGGGTCGCGCGGCGGAATTGTCGGGCGACTCCTCACCCCGTCCCTCGCCCCATCGGATGGGGAGAGGGTGGCAAAACCGGGTGAGGAGTTTTCTCCAACTGTTTCCGGTTGCGGCTCCAGCGACCACGCGCGGCACGGCAGCGTTTTGCGACCTTGAACGACCACGCCGCGCCCCAACTTCTGCAAAGCTTGTGGTGTGGGTAGGCCTTCAACCTGCGCCCAATACTCCCGCTCGTGGGCGTGCCGCGGATGCAACAGACGTTCGTTCAACTCCGGTTCGTCGCTGAGCAACAGCAAGCCCTCGGAGTCTGCGTCCAACCGGCCGATCGGGTAGATATTCTCCGGGAAACCAAATTCCGCCAGCGTCCGATTGGGCGAGCCGTCGCTCGTGAACTGCGAGAGCACGCCGTAGGGTTTGTGGAACGCGATCAGCATCGTATTGATTGCGCAGCGGCCGACGTTGCTTGCGACGTCACGGCTGCGCTTCGACGCGGAGGAAGCGCACCGCGGCGTTGGTTTTCGTGGAGATCGTCGCGCTGCCGCTCGCCTTTGAAGCCCGCAGCCAATCGGTTGCCGCAGTCCAAATCGCTGCGTTCGTGCTGCTGAGGAGGCGGTAGCCGTGGCCGATCCCCGCCGGCCAATCGAGGCGGAGCAGGCCGTTGGTCAAAGGCGTCGCGCTCACGCGCAGGAAAGGCGCAATTGCGGTCGGGCCGGTGGGTGGCATCGCTGCAACGCGGAAGAAGTTCGGCGCGTGGTTGGTTGGGACGGGCAACGCGAATGTGGTGGTGGTTCCGCCCGCCGACAGGAAGGCGGAGTAGGGCGACCAGTTCACCGCGTTGCTGCTGCCGTGAATGCGATAGGTGTGATTCGGGACCGACGGCCAGGAGAGTTGCCCCAGACCATTGTTGAATCGCGCCGTGATTTGGAACGGTGGCGGCGGGCTGGTCGGGTCCGTGCCAGCCACGAATTCCGCCCAATCGCTCAGGCCATCGCGGTCCGTGTCAGTGAGCTTCGTGCGGAGCGGATCCAGCGCGCCAAATTTCTCCACCTCGTAGGCGTCCGGAATGCCGTTCGAGTTTGCGTCGGTGAAAGTGTAGTTGCCGGCGAAGGTGGCGACCCCGCCCGCGACCAGGGTATTGGTTTGCGGTGCCGGCGTCACGAGATACGGCGCGTCGCCGAACTGTACGGTGTATTTTCCCGGGGCCGCGTTGGTGATGACGAACGAGCGTCCGTTGCCCGTGCGACCGCTCGGGCCGGAAAGCGCGTAGGTGGCCTGCCAGACATTGTTTGTGATCTGGACCGTGCCGGGCACGATGGTTTCAGTTGTGATCGAGACATCGTCCACCAACCAGCCCAGGCGCGGCGGGGCGTCGAAGGAGAACAGGAAGTGATACCACACGATATAGACGACGGTGCCCAGGTAAGGCGTGAGATCAATTTCCGCCGGTTCCCACGCGCCTGAAGCATCCTCCGGCATTTGCGCCAGCACTATTGGCCCACTGGCAATGTTCGTAATGATCTCCACCGCCGCCAACTGGACGTCAAAATCACCTGCCGGCAGGAAGTCATAATTGTGCCAGAAGCGCAGCGTGGCTTTGTTCCCGCCGTTGAGCAGGACGCCGGGGCTGATGAGGTAAGCTTCCAATTGGCTCACGGGTTCGCCGCCGAGGTTGCTGCCCCAGCAATTGTCGCCCGAGTGCGGGGTCTCGCCGCCCCCTGGCCAGCCGCGCGTCCAGTTGGTCTCCGAATCGGTCGAGGCGAACGTGGACCAGTCGAGGCTGTTGGTTTCGAGGTTGTCGAACCACGGCGGCGTGAGCGGCAGCAACGTGGTGAACTTGTAAAGCTTGCCCGCGTTGTCGTCGGTCGTGTTGTTCCCGGCGCGGTCGCGGCTTGAGACGCGAACGTAATAGGTCGTGTTGGCTTTCAACCCATTGAGATAAATTTCGTGCGCGGTGACGGCGACGGGATCGTACGCGGTGAAGTTGTTCGGAAAATTGTCCGGCGCCTCGCTGTATTGGACCAGCGTGTCGGCGGGTTTCGACGTGTCCCAACTCACCAACGCTTCGAGGTAGCCAGGCTCGATGGAGACGTTTGTGATGGTGGGCGCGTTGGTTTCAATGGTGGCCGTGGCGCTGACGGTGGAACTCGCCGAGGCGTCGAAATAATCAAACTCCACCGTGTCGTTCGCTTGCACGACCAGCGTGCCTGGCGGGCCGGTGTTGGTGCTCGCAAACGAAACGTTCCCGCGAAATAAGCCCAGCCGGGCCGTTTCGAACAACGTAACCGTCAATTGATTCGGGTGTTGCGGACTGTGAACGCTCACCGTGGCGAGCTTTTGCCCCTGCAAGTCGGCGTCCTCGACTTCGATCACCGCGCGGCCCGGCACGGAATAAACGTCGCTGTCCAGGGTGAGCGTGCTGGTGTTTGCGGGCGGCGCGAGGAAATTGAGAATGTTGCGCAGCAAGCCGGCGCGGTTGTTGCCGCCGCCGCTGCCGAGCGGAACGGCATCCAGCGGGAAGGACAGATAAACCACGCGGCCGGCCAGCTCCACCCCAGGTTTCGGCGAGCGCACGCCCACGATCGCGCCGTCCGCGAGCAGGATCGAAGTGGCGTTGGTGTTCGGCGCGACCCAGTCGGAAGGATCGCTCACGCCGATCATGGCCAGGAAGGTCAGCAGTTCGTCGTAGGGCGCATAATCGAGCGGCGTATCAATCCCCGTGCCCACGGGATCGCCGGGGGCCCCGAGGATGTCGTTCACCGGCTGATCCTCAGTGTAGGATTGGAGCTGGAGAATTGTGTGGATGAAACCGGGTTGACCCGCCTCCGTAAGGCGCGTGGTCCCATCCATCGAGGAGATGAACAACGAGCCCCCGCTGTTCACGTAGGCGGCAATTTTTTGCACGAGTGTCGCGGGTGGGGCCGAAACTTCGTCCATGCGCCAGATGACGCAGCGATGCGATTGCAATTGCGCCAGCGTGGGCTCCGTGCCGGTCGTGGTGTTGAAGGTGCCGTAGCCGCGGCCCAAGGCGGTCAAGGCGTCAGTGTACCCGGAGAGCGGTGGCGCGGCGATTAACCCACCGTTATCCGAGTACGAGTCCAACAGCAGAATATCCGGCGGCTGCACATTTGTGATGGTGAAGAAAGCGCCGCCGTTATTGTTGGTGGCGCGATTGCCGGCTTCGTCCTCGGCCACGGCCATGAACTTGAGCACGGTGCCGTTCGGAAAACGGGGCAGGGCCAGCGCCTGTTCGAGGTCAAACACGGCGTTTGTCACCGCCAGATTTGGCGGGTTCGTGCCGTAATAAAGCACCGCTTTCGCCGCTTCGTCGGTGGCCCACGACACTACAACCTGGCCGAATTGATTGGTGGCTTGGACGTTCGTGATGACGGGGGATTGCAAATCAGCCAGCGCGGTGAAGCTCCGGTTTGCGGCGGGCGTGGCGTCGGCGTACACGGCCTCAATGACATTCCCGTGGGCGACTTGCAGGTTGCCGTCGTCGGGGACCGAACTGGTGGCGGTGGCGACCGCGCCGGTGAACAGGCCGCTGCTCCCGTTGGCGTGGAGCGTGATGACTTCGCCGGCGGGCTCCGCGCCGCTGCGGAGGATGAGGCTCGCGGTGGCTTGACCCGCCAAATCGTAGTCCACTAGCGCGAGTTTGATTTGATCAGGCGCGCGATAGACGCGGCGATCAAAGGTGGCAATGCCGAGGCCCGCGGTGCCGAATTTTCCGGAAATCACCAGCGCGAAATCCTGATCCACCGGAACAGTGTCGCGGCGCGCATCCTCCACGATGCGGCTGCCGCGAACGCGGATGATGTATTCGCCGGGGGCCGGCGCGTAAAGGTGAACGGCTTCTACATTGTTGATCGTGTCGGGGCCGGGCGCGTCAGGAATGGAATCGCCGTCCTGGAATTGGTTGCCGCGATACAGATGGCCGTCGGGGGAAATGACTTCCAGATCCAGATCGTTCACGAGCGCGATGGCGGCGGCGGGCAATCCCGGTTCGTCGGTGTAGGCGAGGGTTATTTTGAGCGGTTCGCTGGCGCTGCCGATGAGGACGCGGTGCTCGAACCCGCCGCCATTGGTGAGCAAAATGGTTTGATCCGTGAAGTCGTAATTGCGCGCCGAGCCGATGAGCGCCGGCAAATCCACGCGCCCCCAACCTTCATCCCCGTTTGGCACGGCGTCCGTCGTGAAGCCGTCGTCCATGTCGGTGGCGGAATTGATCAGCGCGGCTTTCGTGAGGGCAGGGGAGGGCGTCGCGCCAGCGTGCGTGGCCCGCCAGTATTGGACGAACACTGCCGCCGCGCCGGCCACATGCGGTCCGGCCTGGCTCGTGCCGCCTTGATACAGATAGTTGTCCGAAATCGGCCACCAGGCGTAATCGTCGTTGGCGTAAATCGAGCGCAGCGACGCGATCCAAGTGCCCGGCGCGACGACGTCCGGTTTGATGCGTCCGTCTGCGCACGGGCCGCGACTGGAAAAATCCGCCATCGTCTCGCGGCCATCGGTGTAAATCGAGAACTCCTCCATCGGCAGAGTGAACCGGTCATTTTGGGCGGCCCCGGTGGCGATGACGTTTTTGGCGACGGCGGGACTGCCTACGGTTTGGTAGGCGGGTCCGGCGTTGCCGGCGGAAAACTCCAGAATGTAGGGTTGGTCGCCAAAGGTCAGCGCATCGGCGTCGCGGACCAGTTCGTCAAATTCCATCGCGCTGAGGTCGTAAGCGCCCTGCGTATCGTCGCCCCAACTGTTCGAGCCGACATCCGCCCCGGCGCGCTTGGCGTCACGGGTGAGCGCCTCGAAACTCGGCGGCGGTGCGTAACCACCGACCCCGTCAAAAATCCGCTGGGCGATCAGACTCGCGCCGGGCGCGACGCCGACGCCGTAGAGAAAATCGTTTTCGTCTGCCTCACCGGTGGCCCCGTTGCCGGCCACGATGCCCGCGCAATGCGTGCCGTGGCTGTGTTCATCCGCGGCGTCATCCAATTGCCCCGGCGCGCCATAGTGGAACAACGCCCGGACGCGGCCCTGGATGTCCGGGTGCATGGAATTGGTGTCGCCGCTGTCCAAACCACTGTCCGCCACCGCCACGGTCACGCCGGCGCCGTTGTACCCAAGCGACTGCATTAGTGTCTGATGGGGCGGCCCGTCTCCGGCGACGATGCGGCTGGCGACTTCATCGTAGAGCCTCATCTTCGGCGCTGGTTCGATCCAAAGCACGGCGCGCGATTCCGCGAGGGATTGCAGGCGGTTGGGATTGATCTGGCCATGCAGGACGGTGCCGATGCGGAGGGGCGATTCTCCGTCAACGCGGTCGAACAATCCCCGTGCGCTTTGGGATTCGGACGCCTTGGCGCGCGGAGAGATTAACACGCTGACGGCAAGATTTGCGGAGGCGATGGCTTTGGCAGCGGTGTTCGTGCCCGGGCTCAAACTCACGGTGCGCAGTGCGCGATGTAGTTTGTGCTCCGGTCGGTATGGCCCGACCCAAGCCACGAAATTGAGTTTCCGAAGCAAGTCGGGTGGCCCGCCATTTAAGTCCGCCACAAACGCGTTGTCCGGCACATAGTGCAATAAATCCACGCCCAGCGTGGCCAGTTGCTCTCGCCATTCCGGCTGGGGCGAATTCGTGAATTGGATCAAGGCCAGTCCACTGGGGGGAATTGCTTCGACGCCAGCGGCCAAACCGGGGGCCCGATTGACCGCGCCGGAATGGAGGATTTCATTCTGGAGCCGGATGAGCGGGTTTGCCAGCGCCAGGGCCTGAACGGCCAGGAGCGCGCAGGCCAGAATTAGACTGCTGGAACGGCGCACGAATGACGGGAGCATCACCTGCAAACCGTAACCGCAATTAGCTCCGAACACAAGCACCCGACCGGGCGTGGGGTGACGAAACTTTTCGCCTCGCTTCCGGGGCGGGATGCCGGTTAACTCCCGCGCGATGAAACAGAAGGCTTACGCAGCAGCAGGCGTGGACATTGATCTTGGCAACCGGGTGAAGGCGACGCTCCCGGCGTTGCTCGCCAGCACCCATCGTCGCGAAGTGCTGGGCAAGGTCGGCGGCTTCGGCGGCTTGTTCGCGCTCGACGTGAAGAAATACCGCGAGCCAATCCTCGTCAGCAGCGTGGACGGCGTGGGCACGAAGCTCAAGCTGGCCTTCGCGCTGGACAAGCACGACACCATCGGCGCGGACCTCGTGAACCATTGCGTCAACGACATCGCGGTGCTCGGCGCCGAACCGCTCTTCTTCCTCGACTACCTCGGCACCGGCAAACTCGAACCGCACGTCTTCACCGACATCATCAAAGGCTTCGCCCGCGCCTGCGCCGAGAACAACTGCGCCCTCATCGGCGGCGAGACGGCCCAGATGTCCACGTTTTACCAGCCCGGCGAATACGACCTCAGCGGCACCATCGTCGGCGTCGTGGAGAAATCCAAAATGCTCAACGGCCAGAAAACCGTGAAGCGCGGCGACGTGGTCATCGGCATTGCATCGAGCGGGCTGCACACCAACGGCTACTCGCTGGCGCGGAAAATCTTCTTCGAGCAACTGAAGCTTAAGCCCACCAGTTTCGTGCCCGAATTGAAGAGCACGATTGGCCGGGAGTTATTGAAAGTCCACGTCAGCTACGGCCCGCTCGTGCAGAAGCTGCTGGCGCGTTTCAACAAATCGGCAATCGGCAATCGGCAATCGGCAATTCGGGCGCTGGCCCACATCACCGGCGGTGGTTTCGTGGACAACATCCCGCGCGTGCTCCCCAAGACCTGCGACGTCCTCATTCGCAAAGGCTCGTGGGAACAACTGCCCATCTTCCAAATCATCCAGGAGCGGAGCGGCGTGCCGGAAGAAGAGCTTTACCAGGTCTTCAACATGGGCATCGGCATGGTGGTCATCGTCTCCGCGGACAAGGCGGACGCCGTGCTGAAATTCATCCGCGCGCAAAAGCACAAAGCCTGGCTCATCGGCGGAGTGGTGAAGGGCAAAGGCGAAGCGCAGGTGGTGTAGCATCAGGCATCCCTGCATGCCGTAGCGGGCGGCATCGTTGTCGCCCGCAAACTCCAAACCATTTGGGTCAGCGTGAGGTTCTTCCGCCGGGCGGGGAAGCCTGCTTTCCTGCTGCCACGCCCCGCTTACTTCGCGCCTTTCAGGGCCGTGCGCGCCTCGGCCACCGAGGGCAGAAAGCTGCTGCCAACGTCGGCTTTCACGTACACGACTTTGCCCGTTCCGTCGAAGGCCGCGATCCCGAGACGATCCGAGAGATTGAACAGTTGCCGCAGCGAAGGCTCCTGCCCCATCGGATAAGACGGGCCGTAATACCCTCCAGTGTTCTGCGGCACGCGGAAGGTGGTCCGCAACGGGTCCGCGTAGTCGGTGAGGATCAGATAGTCTGGCGTCTTGTTGCGCAGGTCCTGGTACAGGAACTCGATGCTGATCTGGCGGGTGACGAAAACGACCAGCGGCTTCGGCTGCAATTCCAATCCCAACTGCTCCGCCACTTCCGCCGTGGGCAAGGGCAAATTCATATTCCCGCCGCCCACAGACGGCGGCATGTAGCCACCGCCGTATCTGGGGCCGGGAGACGGAAGGTCGCCGAAGATGAACACCACGCCCCCGGCAGTTTTCGCCCGGGTCAGCACATCCTCGCGCGTCGTGGCTTTGCGGGAAACCAGTTCCACTTGCGAGAAGGGCGGC
Organism: uncultured Verrucomicrobiota bacterium; assembly: GCA_903828255.1. GTDB lineage: Bacteria > Verrucomicrobiota > Verrucomicrobiia > Limisphaerales > JADLHS01 > CAIKLQ01. The sequence goes on along the minus strand of CAIKLQ010000818.1, from coordinate 13,701 downwards.
ATCTGCGCACCAAGCTGCAACTGCTGCTTGATCGTCTGCTCCAAACTCCCCGCCACCACGGCAAGACTGGCCGAGGAGAAATCGGAGGCCAAGTCGGTGACCACAAACCGCCCGGCCCCGAGCGTCAGAAAGTCCGTGATTTTTCCGGAAGCCGTGCGGTCCGGCAATCCCGGTATCAAAGGTTCAAACCGCAGAGTGACCTGGGTTTCCGAGGTGACCGTCATTTCCTCCGGCACGGTGACGCTCAGCGTCAGTTTTCCTTCCGGAGTCACCTGCGAACCCGTCACCGTCAAGGTCGAGCCGCGCCCACTGTAAATCTGCGGCTTGCCATTTTGCTGCCCGTGGAAGCCGTAACCAACCTCGGTGCGCAGAGTTTTCACCTTGGTCGCCCCGATGCCAGGAATTTCCAGATCTGCCGGAATGACGACATCATTTCCCTGCGATTGAAAACCCTCCCGCAGCAACTCCGGCTTGGCGTCGCTCCCAGCCGGGACGCGGTAAACCCGGGCATAATACATGGTGGTATCCTCCCGGTTCAAAAACTTGAGCGACTTGTCCTCGTTCAACACGGCCAGGTACTGCGTCCCATTGGGCAAGGCCGCGATCACGAACGCCGAGAATTCCTTCCCAACGTAGGTCTGGGCAATGGCCGGTGGCAGAGTGGTGACTTCATCCAACGCTTGCGGCGAGCGTTGCGAAAGATAGCCCTGATGTCGGGGGCCGGTGTTCTCGGGCACGGAGAGGACAAACTTCAGCACTTTCGCGCCCTCGGGGGCTTGCGCGAAAGTCACGCCGGGCGCGCGGGCCGCAGGCGCATCCGCGCCAACCGCGCCGGCGGCCAGGAGCAGAGCAAGCCCCGTCCCCGCTGCCAGTGGTTTTCCGAGAAAGACCTTCAAGGTTTCAACGAGCGAACCCGAAGGCGACAATTCACCATTCGAGGGTCCGTGACCGAGGGAGCGACGCGTGTTTTTGTGGCACATAGTCAGAGTTGGTTGAGTGTTAAGTTCCTGTTTTTGCAACTTCGCGGAGAGCCGAAGAAGCCCTTTCCCTCGGCTCCACGGGCGAAAACTATGCCCGCCAGCGCGAGCCGTCAAGCGCGGGAACTCTGCTCGCAGGCTGCCAGAGGTGTGTCTGGATCCAGCCGCCGGAATTCGCCCGGTCGCTGACAGCTCAGCACACCCGCACGGTTTCCATGCCGAGCAACTTGCCAAGCTTCTCGATCCGGTTCGAGAGGTGACCCACGCCCACCGCGCAATGGTGCGCCGGGCCGTGAACGTTCCATTCGTTGACGAATCGCCGGGCGCCGATGCTGAAACGGTAGCGGCTGTTCGTGTTGCCGATTTCCAGAATCGGCCCGGGCACGGATTCGCCCTCAGCCACGAGGAATTTCAATTTACCATCCACCGTTTGCACCACGGCGAGCAGCGTGACCGGGCCGTGCTTGACTGACATCTCGACGGAGAGCCCGCGTCCGACTTTGCCGTGATAAACTTGCAGCGGGCGCACTTTGGTTTTGCCTTCCGCGATGGCGATATGGCCCGGCCCGTCATGGCCCATCAACACCACGTCGTCGTTGAAATCCAGCGCGTAGTATTCCGTGAACGAGCCGCCCACGCCGAACGTGTCCAGGATCTTCATGGCCTGCGCGTTCTTCACTTCGTATTCGCCGGCGACGGGTACGCCGCGCGCCGTAAGCAGGGAGTTGCCGAGAATGATCGAGCTGATCGCGTCCTCGTTTTCCGGGTTGCCCGTGCCCTCGTAATAATAGGCGAGCGAGCCGAGATCGTGTTGCTTCACCAACCGATCGAGCGCAACCGAAGTGCGGGCGGCGCGTTCCAGTTCCGGCTTTGCGCAATCCGGTTGCACGTCAAAGGCCCGGTGAAAGTCGGCCACGCGCCGCGCGATTTGCTTCGCCGTAACTTCGCGGCGCAGCGCGGCCAACTCGTCCACCTCGATGATCTCAAAATGTCCGCCGAACGTGGCGCAATGCTGCGTGAGATCGGACGCGATATCCAACATGCCGCAGTAGTAATGACCCATCAGCCCGAGCCGGTTGTGAAACATCACATGCGCCACCCGCGCGGCCTCGATCCAGGCGTCCACTTCGTTCCACGCCGGCGGGTCTTCGTGGAGCATCCCGGTGATTTGATGGAACGGAATCCGGGCGCGGTTGAAGACGTTGGCAATTTCCGGAACGGGGCATGCGCCACAATGCGCCAGCCATTCGCCGGTCATGGCGGTGCGGTCGCCCAACCGGTTGAAGCTCGCGTAGTCAATCGCCGCCGCCGGGTGGAGATTCAGAATGATGACTGGAACTTTCGCGCGTTGCACGACCGGGAGCACGGTGGACGAAAGCGCATAAGTCGTGACGTGCAGGAAAATCAAATCCACGTCTTCCGCCCGGAAGCGATGGCCGGCTTCGAGCGCGCGCGGCGGCGAGTCAATCAGCCCGAGGTTCACCACCTCGACGCCGGGCCGCCGGAGCCGGTCGCTCACGACTCGGACATAGCTTTCCAGCCGCGACTTCAGGCCCTTGAACTGGGGCCAGTAAGCCGCGAGGCCGATGCCGAACAAGCCCACCCGGAGAGGTCTTTTGTTTTTTGGTTCCATTGCAACTAACCCGCGTCGTATGCCGCGCGCGGAGGCTAAGGGGACGGTCGCCGGTTGTTCAAGGCGCAAACCCCGGCGCTGCCAGAGCGGAAAAGGTTTTCACCGCAGGACGCTTCCTGATTGAATCTGGGCGACAATGAAACTCCTCATCATCGGTTCCGGCGGCCGCGAGCACGCGTTGGTTTGGAAACTGGCGCAATCACCGCACGTTACGCAGTTGTGGTGCGCGCCGGGTAACGCGGGCATCGCGTTGGAGCGGTTGGCCAGGAATGGCGCGCCCGTCGAATGCGTCAACCTCGGGGCAGAGGAATTGCCGCAGTTGCTCGCGTTCGCGGAAGAGAAGCAGGCGGACCTCACCGTCGTCGGGCCGGACAATCCGCTGGCGCTCGGCATTGTGGATTTGTTTCAGCAGCACGGGCTGCGGATTTGGGGCGTCAATCAGCAGGCGGCGCGGTTCGAGTCCTCCAAAGCTTTCTCGCAGATGTTCATGGAGAAACACGGCATCCCCACCGCCAGGGCTTGGGTGACCAACTACCCGCAAGCGGCGAAAGAAATCGCGGCGTCGCTCGGCGGGCGTTGCGTGGTGAAGGCCGATGGACTTGCGCTGGGCAAGGGCGTTTTGATTTGCGCAAACCAAACCGAAGCCGGGAAGGCGGTGGATGAAATCATGGTGCGCAAGGCCTTCGGCACCGCGGGGGCGCGGGTGGTCATTCAGGAATTTCTCGAAGGCGTGGAGATTTCCCTGCACGCGCTGTGCGATGGCCAGACGGCGAAACTTTTTCCTACATCGCAGGACCACAAACGCGCACTCGACGGCGATCTCGGCTTGAACACTGGGGGCATGGGCACGTATTCGCCCACGCCGTACCTGTCGGAGACCCAACTCGCTGACACCGCCCGGAAAATCCTCGATCCTTTCATGCGCGGCTGCGTGGCGGAGGGGATTGATTATCGCGGCATCCTCTATCCCGGCGTCATGCTCACGAAGGACGGCCCCAAAGTGCTGGAGTTCAACGCCCGCTTCGGCGATCCGGAAACCCAGGTTTATCTCACGCGATTGGAAAATGATCTGGTCGAGTTGCTGGATGCCAGCGTGAGCGGGACGTTGGGTAACACGGAATTACAATGGAGTCCGCTGGCGAGCGTGTGCGTGGTGATGGCCAGCGGCGGCTATCCCGGTAGCTACGCCAAAGGCAAAGTCATCAGCGGCCTCGCCGCCGCGAACGGGCTGCCGAACACAAAAGTCTTCCACGCTGGCACTGCCACATCCGGCGACCAAATCGTGACGAACGGCGGACGTGTTCTTGGGGTGACCGCGTTGGGCAGAGATTTGAGCGCCGCCCAAGCCGCCGCCTACGCTGCCGTGGAGCAGATTCGTTTCGACGGCGCGATGTTCCGCCACGACATCGCGGCCAAGGCACTTCCAAAATAATTCTACAATCTCAGCTTTCGTGGTTGCCGCCCGGTTAAACGGAGTGCTGGCCGGCGGGCTTGGCGGTGGCGATGGACTGAGCGCGGCGGCCTGCCGCCGCTTGGCGCAATCCGCAACTTGTTCCCCGCCCGTCTCGTTGCTTTACTTTGGTGAAATCGTCGCGCATTTTGACCCCCACATGACACGAATGGGCCAGGTTTTTCTCGCCGCGGGGTTGCTGGTGGCAACGGGCGCTCGCGCTGCGGCCACGAACGACGCGCCGGACTTCAACGAAGTCCTCGGCCTCGTGCGGGCGCATCTGGCGGGCACGACGGAAACCGACTTGAATCGCGTGGCCTTGGAGGCGCTGCTGACGGCGTTGCGCGGCAAGGTTTCCATCGGGGGCGGCGAATCGGCGGCGGTGCGGACCAATGCCCTGCTGGCCAAGTCTTCCCTGCTCGAAGAGAACATTGCCTATCTGCGGGTGGCTCGGTTCGACGAGCCGCTGGCCAAAGACTGCGCCACGGCGTTCGCCCAACTTGCGGCCACGAACAAACTGATTGGCGTGGTGCTCGATCTGCGTTTTGCCGAGGGAGCCGACTACGCGGCCGCGGCGGCGGTGGCGGATCTGTTTCAAGCGAAAGCCCGTCCGCTGATTGATTGGGGGCAGGGTGTGGTCAGTTCCAAAGAGAAGTCGGATGCGATCCGACTCCCGGTCGGGGTGCTGGTGAACCGCGAAAGCGGCGGGGCGGCCGAAGCGCTGGCGGCGATTTTTCGCGAAACGGGCACGGGCTTGATTTTGGGTGGCGTGACGGCCGGTCGGGCGATGATCGGAGAGGAATTTCCGTTGAAGAACGGCCAACGCTTGCGCGTGGCGACGTTGCCGGTGAAGGTGGGCGATGCCGTTGCCCTCACGCCGCGTGGTTTGAAGCCGGACATCGAAGTCCAAGCAAGTCCGCAGGAGGAGCGCGGCTTTTTGGACGATCCTTACAGCACGTCGCCTAAGTCGGTGGCGGCGGGCGGCGGGGGGCAATCGTTGACCAATCAACCGGCAGGCACGAATCGGGTGGCGCGGCGTCCCCGGATGACCGAAGCCGATTTGGTCCGCGCTCGGCGTGAAGGCACGAATCTCGACGGGGAGTTGCCGGAGCCGCGAATGGTTGAACCGGCCAAGCCGTTGGTGCGCGACCCGGCATTGGCCCGGGCGCTGGATTTGTTGAAAGGGCTGGCGGTGGTGCGCGCGTCGCGCTCCTGAGGGTCCGTCGCCCGGCAAGGATTCGAGGTTGACGATTCGGCTGGCCAGACCAAACATTGCCCCCAGTCGTTTCTGATTTCATGAAGACCATTTTGTTTATTTGCACGGGGAATATTTGCCGCAGCCCGATGGCCGAAGGGCTCTTTCGCCACGCGGTCGCAGGGCGCGGGGTTTTTCGGGTCGTGTCCGCGGGCTTGGGCGCGATTGACGGTCAACCGCCCAGCGCCCATGCCGTGGAAGCGATGCTGGAGCTGGGGATTGATATTTCGCATCAGCGCAGCCACATGCTCACCGGCCAGCTCGTGCGCGAAGCCGATTACATCTTCGGCATGACCCACAGCCACGTGGATTCGGTGATGCTGCTTTACCCGCAGATGGCGGAAAAGGTTTTCCTGTTGCGCGAGTTCGACGACACCTTGGATCCGTTCGAGAAGGACATCAGCGATCCAATCGGCGGTTCGTATGAGGTCTATACCAATTGCCGGGATCAAGTCGAACAAGGCATCGCGTCCATTTTGCGTTACCTCGACCAGAGTCGCGCGGGCGGCGACGGGAAAGCGGTGTCCGCAACCCTGGCTATCGGCGCGGACCACGGGGGCTATGATTTGAAGGAGTACTTGAAGAAGTACCTGCGGGAGCGCGGCGTGAGCTTCACGGATTTTGGCACTTACTCGAAGGGCGCGACGGATTATCCGGATTACGCCCAACTCGTCGGGGAAGCGGTGGCGGCGCACAAGTTTGAATCCGGCCTGCTCGTCTGCACCACGGGCGTGGGCATGAGCATCGCGGCCAATAAGATCGCCGGCATTCGCGCCGCGTTGGTTTGCGATACGGAGTCCGCCGCGTTGACGCGGCGGCACAACAACGCCAACGTGCTCTGCCTCTCCGGCAAATTCACGCCGCCAGACGAAGCCATCCGGATGCTCGATATTTTCCTCAATACTCAATTTGAAGGCGGCCGCCATGAGCGCCGCGTGAACAAGATGGAATCCAAAATGACCCCACCCGAATTACGACTCCGCACCGTGGACGCCGCCATCGCCGACGCCGTCGAGCACGAACGCCTGCGCCAGCAGGAGAACATCGAACTCATCGCCAGCGAAAACTTCACCAGCCCAGCGGTGATGGAAGCGCAAGGTTCCGTGCTCACGAACAAATACGCCGAAGGCTACCCCAAGAAGCGCTGGTATGGCGGCTGCGAAAACGTGGACGTCGTCGAGCAACTGGCGATTGACCGGGCGAAGAAGCTTTTTGGCGCGGAGCACGCCAACGTGCAGCCCCACTCCGGCAGCGGCGCGAACATGGCCGTCTATTTCGCCTTCCTGAAGCCCGGCGACAAGATGCTCACGATGGACCTGAGCCACGGCGGACATTTGACCCACGGCAACAAGGCGAATTTCTCCGGCAAGTTTTTCGAGATCGTCCATTACGGCGTGCGCCAGGAGGACGAGCGGATTGATTACGATCAACTTGCCGCGCAGGCGCGCGAGCACAAACCCAAGATGATCACGGTGGGCGCCAGCGCTTACCCGCGGATCATTGATTTCGCCCGGATGGGGGAAATCGCGCGCGAGGTCGGCGCGTACCTGCTGGCGGACATCGCCCACATTGCCGGCTTGGTGGTGACGGGGCAGCATCCGAGCCCGGTGGCGCAAGCGGATTTCGTGACGACGACGACCCACAAAACGTTGCGCGGCCCGCGCGGCGGCTTGGTGTTGTGCCGCGAGAAATACGCGAAGGAAATTGATTCGCAGGTTTTCCCCGGCATTCAAGGCGGCCCGCTCATGCACGTCATCGCCGCCAAGGCGGTTTGTTTTCACGAAGCATTGCAACCGGCTTTCAAGACGTATCAGGAACAGATCGTGCGCAACGCGCAGGCCCTGGCCGACGGCATGAAACGCAACGGCTTCCGGCTCATCAGCGGCGGCACGGACAATCACCTCATGCTCGTGGACGTAGGCGCCCGCAACCTGACGGGCAAGGACTGCCAGATCACGCTCGACGATGCCGGCATCACGGTGAACAAGAACACGATCCCCTTCGAGACGCGCTCGCCGTTCCAAGCCAGCGGCATCCGCCTCGGCACGCCCGCGGTCACGACGCGCGGCATGAAGGAAGCCGAGATGGCGGCCATCGCGGACATGATCAGCGAAGTGCTGCTCGACCTGAAGAACCTCGAAAACATCGCCAAGGTGCGAGCGCGGGTGCGTGAACTGACGGCGAAGTTTCCGCTGCCGTACTGAGGCGGATCTCATGGCCGCTGGGCTGTGCGCTTATCCCGGCCACAGACCTTGACTGATCAACTCAGCGCGGAGTTCGACCCGGCGCTCCGCATTCATTTGCAGCAGCCAGGCCGTGGTGCGTCCGGCAGGAGAACGCCCCCGGATGATGACGCCGACCACTTCAAAATGCTCCGGCCAGTGTTCGCGACGCGGATTGAAAAGGGGCACCACCTCGTCGCTGTCCGGATCCACACCGGAAAGATTCGTTCCTTTGTGACGATTGCACCGGCTGCAGGCCCACGCGAGATTGGACAGGACATCCGTTCCGCGATGCTGCCGGGCGATGACGTGTTCGATGTGGAAAGGCCCGGCCAATTCCAGCTTGTCGGGCAGATGGCAGTATTCGCGATGGCCACCAGCCCGTTCGCGCACCTGCTGCCGGAGTTCGGGCGACATCAGACGGACTTCGCCCCGGCGAGTTGCTGGCGAGCTTTGAGTTGCAAAGTGGCAATCACGTCGCTGACTTCGATCAGTGCGTCGTACTCGCGCTCCTCTTCCGGCGAGAGCCGGCCCGCGCTGGCTTTCGCGCCCAACTCCTCCATTCGCCAGCGGGCCAGATCATCCTGGCGCAACTCCGTCACCGCCCGCGCCGTGTTCAAGTCGAAGCAGCGGCTCAACGATTCCAACAGCCGATCCAGCGCCGAGGGCGCAGTGTTCAAAGCGTTCACGGGGGAATTCTAACCTCCGGAGAAAATCTTACGAGCAGATTTTTCGGCCAGCGCCTCCGGTCAAGTGCCGATCTCGTGGGGATCAATGATGGCGGAGCCGACAGGTCTCGCCGGAGTCCGAGGGAGGCGGGATTCGCAGGAGTTGAGGAATTCAACGCCAAGTCTTCAAGAGGCCAAGGCGTAGGGAAAACGGAATACCTCCCAGCCGCCACGTCGCCGCTCGCGCGCTGGCGGTCTTGGGGCCGGGCGCTGAATTGGTAACGAAACCGGGCGGTCGAACTCGACATCCGGATGGAACTTGCCAGTTTGCCCGCCCCCGTTCCCATTCAAAAACTCATTCTTTGAATCCCAAGGGCGAGTTCTGACTTCCAAAAACCGAAGTTTGAGATTTCAAAACCCTCCCTCGGCTTCTCAGAACCGACGATTGGCATCTCCGAATCCAACTCTGAAGTCTCAAAACCCAGCTTTGGAATCTCAAAACCCAGTCGTGAAGTCCCAAGACCCACCTTTGAAGTCCCAAAACCCAATCCTGGCATATCAAACCTCAGCCTTGGAAAGCAAAACTCCGGTCTTGGCGTCTCGAAACTGACTTTTGGCTTCCCAAAGTTCAGTTTTGGCTTCTCATAATTGAGTTTTAGCTTCCCAGAAATGAGTTTTAGCTTCCAAAAGTTGACTTTTGAAGCGCCAAAAACCGCCCGGTTTGGCCAATAAGCCCGATTTTTCAGCCTTTTTTGCCCTTTTGGGACTTTCCGGCCGTCCCCGGCTTAGCAATATCGCCTTTGCCTCCGCCGACGGGGCGACTGGGCTCCGCCGGACTTGGGCTTGCGTTCAAACCATCAAAGCGAAAGACGACCAAAACCTATGCGGATACGGTTCTAACGCAAAGACGCAATTAGCATGCGGGTTTGCCTTGCGTCTTTGCGCCTTGGCGGCTGCCGTTAAAACTTTATCCAGCGGTGCTGGTGTTAGGGCAGTGATGCTCAATAAACCACTAAAGAGCGGATCGGACGGCCTTTGAGTTTTTCGCGGCCGTTGAGGAAGCTGAGTTCGATCAGGAAGCCGACTTCCAGGATTTTCCCACCCAGTTTCTCGACCAAATCCGCAGCGGCGGCGGCGGTGCCGCCGGTGGCGAGCAGATCGTCAATCAGCAGCACGCGGCTGCCGGGATGGAGCGCGTCCACATGGATGGCGATGGTCGCGTGACCGTATTCCAAGGCGTAGTCCTGCTCGTGGGTTTGGTAAGGGAGTTTGCCTTTCTTGCGCACGGGGACGAAGCCGGCGTGCAGGTGGGTCGCGGCGGCGGCGGCGAAAATAAACCCGCGCGCATCAATGCCCACCACGGCGTCCACGTCGCCGGGTCGGAATTTTTCCGTGAGCAGATCAATCGCGCCAGAGAACAGCCGCGCATCGGCCAGCACGGGCGTGATGTCTTTGAATTGAATCCCCGGCTTGGGGAAATCCGGGACGTTGCGAATAGCCTTTTCGATTTCGGCGGGCGTCGGATGGGATGGAGTCATGGGGGATGTGGGGTAGCGGGGGGTCATTTCTTCTGCGTTTCCATTTTTTCAATCATTTTGCGCAGTTTGCGCAGGGCGATGTTCTGGATCTGGCGGACGCGTTCGCGCGTGACGCCGAATTTGACGCCGACTTCCTCGAGCGTTTTCTCCGGGCCGCCGTCCAGCCCGAAGCGGGAGTTCACAATGGTGGCTTCGCGCGGGTCGAGGGTGGTAACCATGTCGCGGAGCATCTTGGTTACGGTCTTATCTTCGAGATGTTGGTAGGGGGACTCCGCGTTCTCGTCCTCGACGACTTCGGAGTAGCTGTTCGATTCGTCGTCGCCGATGGGCGCGTCGAGCGAGGCGGGCCGGATGGCGGCCATGCGCATTTGGGTCACGCGCGAAGTGGGGATGCCCATGTCACCAGCGACTTCGTCGTCGGTCGGCTCGCGGCCCAGTTCCTCGTGCAGGCGCAGGGTGACGCGGCGCATCTTGGAAATCTTGTCCACCAGATGTACCGGCAACCGGATGGTCTTGGACTGGTTGGCGAGCGCGCGTTTGATGGATTGCTTGATCCACCACGAGCCGTAGGTGGAAAGTTTTCCGCCCTTGGCCGGATCAAACCGCTCGACGGCTTTCATCAAGCCGATGTTGCCTTCGCTGATCAAATCCAGGAGCGGTAGGCCGATGCCTTCGTAGTCGCGGGCGATTTTGACGACGAGCCGGAGGTTGGCCTTGATCATGTGTTCGCGGGCCTTCTTGTCGCCTTTCTTGATGCGCGCGGCCAGTTCGATTTCCTCCTGCACGGTCAGTAATTTCACCAGCCCGATTTCGCGCAAATAAAGTTTGATGGCCGTGTCGCCGTCGTAGCGCGGACGCTCGTAGTCGCTCAGGGGCGGCGGTTGGAGAGGGGGGGGGACGGGTGCGAGTGCCGGGGTTGTTTCAGCCGCCGGTGCGGGCGGCGGCGTGGAAGTCGGCGGCTGGGTTTTCCGCGCCGCGCTCTTGGCGGTGGACTTTTTCAGACGGCGAGGGGCCGCGGTAGCCCGAGCCTGGCGTTGGGCATGGCGCGCTGTGCGTTTTGGTTTTTGAACCGGCATAAAGCGTGGGGAACGTTACGGGCTGCGCCGCCGCCTGCAAGAAAATTTACTGCGGTCGCGGCCCACGTTCAAATCTCTGGGACCTTTTCGAAGCGGGGGTCGGAGGTCGTGCGTAAAAGGGTCGCTTCGCGTTTCAATCGAATCGGGCGTGCGGAACAAGTTGCAAGATGGAATTCAACATTCCCAAACCCGCGCGCAAAATGGGTCCGCCCACCGCCTCGCGTTGCAGTTGGGACCCGTTGGTTCGGGCGAGCGGCGTGACGACGGAAGTTGGCCGCCTGGCGAACGAGCGGGTCGCTTCGTAAGGCATCGGCGCGGCAACCTCGCTTAGCACGCGGCGAAATTCCTGCGGCGGCGTCCGCCGGGCGCGTAACCGGGTGAGGATGTGCTGGACGAGGGGGGCGTGATAACGGTCACGCCCTGCAGGTCAGTGCAGATAGGTGGGGGAGAGGAAATACAACCGCCCGGCTTCGAGTTTCGGCATTTCCAGGCCCAAGTCCACTTTCATCCCGCGCGACTCGCTCTTGCCGAACATGCGCAGGAGGTCCGAAAGGTCGTAGCGCAATCGGTACTCAACCACATTGTATTTGGTGATGCCTGCAATCTCGGCGGCTTGGTCCACGGCTGTGTCAAAATCACCCACCTGATCCACGAAGCCGAGTTCGTGCGCTTCCGTGCCCGAGAGGATGCGGCCATCGGCATAGTCCCGCCAGTTTTCGACCAACGCCCGATGCTCGTGTTTTGCTTTCTTGTTCTTGTCCGCCGAGCTGCCCCGGCCCTTGTCCACGACGCTCTTGAACTTGCCGTAGGTTTCATCAATAAACGCCTGCACCATGGCGCGCTCGCCTTCCGGAATTTCCTCGGGATTCCGCGAGCCGCTAAGCATGTCCTTGAACTTCCCGCTCTTGAAGGTGACCGGGCGAACGCCGACTTTGTCCATCAAGCCGCGATAGTTCCAAGTACTCATGATGACGCCGATGCTGCCGGTGATGGTGAGTTCGTTCGCCACGATCAACCGACACGGCGCGGAAACGTAATACCCGCCCGAAGCCGCCAACCCGCCCATGGAAGCGATGACTGGTTTGCCGGCCTGCTTCTCGTTCTTTTCGTCCCGATCCTCCTGAAATTCCGCGATGGCCCGGCTGATGTCGTCGGAGGCGAGCACTTCCCCGCCGGGGGAATCCACCTTCAGGATGACGGCCTTGACGTGGTCGTCTTCCGTGGCGCGTTGCAGTTGTGCTTTGATGACCTCGACCATGCCGAAGCCAGACTGGTCAATCATCCGGCTGGAGATGATGCCCTCAATGCTGATGACCGCGATTTTGCTGGCGCCGCCGTTGTCTTCCAAAACCGTCTCTTCCAGCCGGGGGCCGGTGGCGGTATGTGACTGCCCGCCTCCGATGCTGACCAGTTGGGAAATAAAATGGCCCAGGTTGAACAGCAGGCTGATGCCCAACAATACCAGCAGGATCAGCGCGAATACCATCCAGCCCCGGCTTTTGCGGGGCGGGCGCGATTGCGTCGGAGGCACGATGACCGGCGGCGGGACCGTGGGCGGCGGCGGGGGTTGCGGGGGTGGCGTTCCCAAGGGCGGATTCAACGGCGGCAATTCATTTGTGTCCATACGCGCCGACGCTAACCGAGCCTCCGCGGGCGGGCAAGATGATAACTGAAACGCGGAAACCGCCGGGGCGCCGGGTCAGGGAACAAAGTTCGTCAACACGGAAACGAGTTGATCCAGTTGAGATTGCGTGTGTTCGCTGGAGATCACAAAACGGAAATAGCCGCCCGCCGGCGCCCCGGGATAGTTGATGAACGACGGATAAATTCCCGCGCCTAGCAAGGCGCGGCGCAGACGACGATTGCGGGCGGGCGTTGGTTGGGCGAACGGAATGATCGGCCCGGGCGCATCCGGGAGGTCCATTCCGGCCCGACGCAGCGCCTGCTTCACGAAATCGGCGTTGCGTTGCAACCGGGGCCGCAGCGTTTTGTCGCGTTGCAGAGTTTGCACCGCGACGGAAGCCGCGTGCGCCAAGGGCAAGGGCAGGGGCGTGCTGCCGATGAATATCGAACCGCGCTCCAGAATTTGCGCGCGCAATTTCCGCGAGCCAAGAACCGCGCCGCCGTAGCAGCCGAACGCCTTGCTCAGCGTCACGCACTGCACGATGCGTTTTCGGCTCACTCCGGCAAGTTCAACCGCGCCCCCGCCATGCGCGCCCAGCGTGCCGGCGCCGTGGGCGTCGTCCACGACGATGAGACCGTCCGGCGGCAACAACTTGAGATACGCTTTCAGCGGCGCAACGGAGCCGTCGCGCGAAAACATCCCGTCCGTGAGCACCACCGGTCGCGCCCCGCGACCACCGCGGCACAACGTCTCGGCAAAACTCGCCTCGTCGCGATGTTTGAACTTGAGGACCGGGCAGTTCAGGAACTGCGCCGCGTCCGCCGGCGACAGGTGGGATTTCTCATCAAAGAGCGCGTGCGAAAAACTGCCGGACAGTGCTTGCGCCACGACGAGATTCGTCAGGTAGCCGGTACTGACCAGCAACGCGGCTTCCGCGCCGAAGAATTCCGCGAGCTGTTTTTCCAAGGCCAGGTAAACCGCGTGATTGCCGGTGGTGCGACGGGAGGCGGCGACGTTCAAGCCATACTTTTTGAGGCCCACGCCGACCGCGTTCAGCACGCTTGGATGGCTGGCCATTCGGAAATAATCGCAGCCGGTGAAATACGAAAGTTCGCGGCCGCGGTAGCGAACGTAGGTGCGGCGCACTTGCTGGAGCGACTCGGGTTCGTTCATGCCGGGCGAAAGCTTGCCCGGTGGCACGCGGCGGCGCGAGCAAAGTTTAGTGGCGCAAGCGTCCTCGCTTGCGGCCGTGTCGCCG
>CAIKLQ010000817.1 GCA_903828255.1 uncultured Verrucomicrobiota bacterium | reverse complement strand
TGGTCGAGGGACTGAGCTTCCACGTCGGCAGCCAATGCACGAACTTTGAGAACTTCGTTCAGGCGTTCAACACCGCCGCCGCGGTGATGAAGGAATCCCGCGAGCGCGGGCACGAGATCAAGATTCTCGACATCGGCGGCGGATTCCCGGCGCCGTATAACAAGCACGTGCGGCCGTTTCCGGAGTTGGCGCGGGTCATCAACGCGGAGATTTCCCGGCTGTTTCCGCCGGACATCCAGATTCTCGCCGAGCCGGGCCGGTTTCTGGTGGCGACGGCGGCGACGAGTGTGGCGCGCGTCATCGGCAAGGCGGTGCGCAACGGCAAGCGCTGTTACTACATTGACGACAGCGTGTATCACACGTTCAGCGGGATTATTTTCGATCACTGCCAGTATCCGCTGCGGGCGTTCAAGGGCGGGACGAAGGAAGTGTGCGCGGTGTTCGGCCAGACCTGCGACGGGCTGGATTGCATTTCACAATCCGATCTGCTGCCGGACCTGGAAATTGACGACTTGGTTTACGCGGAGAACATCGGCGCCTACGGCAGCGCCTCGGCGACCTACTTCAACGGTTTTCCACCGGCGAAAATTGTGCATGTGAACGAGTGACCGTGCCCAAATGGTTTGTGGCTTTGCCGTGACTGTTTGGCACGCGAGGCGTCACGCCGCTTGGCCTCGAGTCTAAGGTCACTTGATCAACCGATACAACCGTGGCCCTGCTTCGACCGGTGAAGCGAGGACTATTTCCTCGCCAAACTCCAACGGGCGGGCGGAAACGTCGCTCCAAGCCGCAGGATTGGAGCAATCCGCGCTCGTTTGAAGTTTGAAACCGATGGCGTTCGCTGGCCGGGACACGTACGCAATGCCACCGGAAATCGCGAGGCGCAAGGGCGGGAACTCCTCCACCGTGAAAGACACAGGCAGACCCAGGGCACGCACCGCCGCCAAGTCCAATGGGCGCTGGTTCACGGCATTGTCCATGATAACCACGCTCCGAAGCAGCCATAAACCGGGCTCGCTGTACCGGGGCAGGGTGAGGGTATTGGTAAGAGTTGAATCGAGCAGCACAACGGGCGTTTGAAACGGCGGCTGTAGCGTCAAACCGGAAAGCTGTCGGCCCGACGGACTTACGAAATTTGCACTGACGAATCCCGCACGGCCGCCGTTGGACGGTAGAAATCCGAAGCCGCTCAGGTCATCAGTGACGTGGGCTGTGACTTGGATGCTCTGGGGGGAATACGTGGTGTTGATGTTGGTGGGTGCGAGACTGAAACCGGTAAGGAGCGGGGTGTTCGTATCCCCCAAGCCGGTCCCCGTCAAATTTACGGGAAACCCCCGGGCGAGAAGTTGCCCGTTGTAGAACAGTGCGCGATTGCCAACCGCATCCACCGCGTAAAAATAATCCAGACTCCAGATTCCTGGCTCGCAAAACTGGAGCAAATCCGCCCCGTTGGTGTAGGTGCCATCGAGGCTGTCGCCATTCGTCCGGTGGTAAACCCCAAAACCAATCGGCAAGACCTGGCGGCCAGAGGGACTTCGGAACGCGCCGTAGGCACAGGTGTAATAAAGCGGCCGGCCATATTGATCATAACCAGCATCCGCAAGCCCACTGCGGTCATCCCGGAGGCGTACGGCAATACTGATTTGCCGGTTTGAACTTCCAGCGTCAACGGTGTCCGGCGAGAAACTGAAACTCACGACTTCGGGCGGCATGGAGTCGCTCAGGCCCGTGACGTTGAATTGGGCGGAGACCCCTATCACTGACTTACGGTTCACTGACACTGACCACCAACATTCACGCCCACGTCAGCCACCTGGAACGTAAGCCTGATTTACCCGCCGTCAAGGGCTCGAATAGCGAACGGCAAACAATTCGGCAGGAAGCCGGCGCCGGGAGCGCCGCCTGGCGTAAAGGCGGCGCTACCGTTTTGACTTTTCCGCTCCTACCTGACAGGCTTTCCACATGAATATATCTGACCTTTCGGCCGCTCAATTGAGCCAAGCTGCCAATATCAAAGCACAAATCGAGAAACTGCAAGCTGAGCTTGCGAGCGTCTTGGAAACGGGTGCGCCTGCTGAAACCGCTCCGGCAACCGCCGCGGCTCCTGCAACCGTGGTTGCTCCCGCACCCGTCGTCGCTGCCGTCGTGTCGATGAAACGGGTGGTGAGTGCGGAAACCCGGGCCAAGATGGCGGCGGCTCAACAGCGACGCCGGGCGGTCAAGCAACCGGCGACGGGTGTGCAACCAGCCAACGGCAAGAGTAAGATGACTCCAGCCGTCAAGGCGTTGCTTTCGACGAAACTGAAGGCGTATTGGGCCGCGAAGAAGGAAGCGAAGTAGTAGTAGTCGGATGAAGCGACGGACGCTGAGGCAGCTTCGTCCCAAACCGCAGCCGGAAGATCACCACAGCGTTTACGTGGTCCTGCCCGGCGCGGCGTCCGGGAAACTCCCCCGCTCAGAGGTCGTTTACAATAACCAGAAAGCTCGCCCCCGAGCTACGCCGGGATCAGAAAGCTGGCGGAGCACGAGGCCGAGGCTCGAAACCGAGCGCGATTCGGACGGCTGCCCCTACGGCACTTCCCGGCGACCGCCGCGATTCATCCTCTGCTAAATTGCGCCGGAATATTCTCTGCGTGATTTTCGCGCCCGACGACGCCAAAAGCTCAAAAGGGGAAGAGGGGAAAGCTGTGGGATTGCCCCCTTTACGCAGCTACGGCGTTTTGGGAACTCGCACCGTCCCAAACCCCGGCGCTGGTGCTGGGGATCGGCGCACCGACCACGCCAAAGGTCGCTGACCTGGACTCCCGCTCCCGCCGCTCGGCAGCCGGCGCACCTCAACCCAGGCTTTACTGGCCGGTAAAGGTGGCCGTGTTCGCCGCCGCACTGACCCCATGATCCAGGTAGTCTCTGACCGTGCCCCCCACCGCCACCGTGTAGTTTTGGCTGTGGGTCTGTAAGGTGGTCGTCAGCACTACGCTTGAACCATTAACTACGGCGCTGTATGCCAACAACCCGTTGGTGAACGTGAACTGGCTGCCATCGCTGCGCACCAGGGCGGGTGAAACGCCTTGGTTAAAATAAACGCTCACCTGGGTTGGGGTGTCTGAAAACGCCGCCAAAACTTTCAACTCCGGATTCAGCGCCGTCACTCTCGCCGTGGTCATGGCGTCGAAGCCGTCGTTGGAACCGTCGTTACCCCCCCCGCCTAGCCTGAGATCGCCCCACAACCAGGAATTGCCCCCATCGCCCGAAAAGCGCACCGCCACATAATAGTCGCCGGGGGCGGGCAGATTGATCGTCCCGACATACTCGTCCTTGTTCGGCTCGCCAGCCGCAGCGGCGCTCCAGCCAGGGTTGGGGACGGCGTTAGTCCACGTTCCGCCGCCGAACCAAGTGCCGACGATGGGAGATTTGTAACCCACCTCTGCTTTGACCAACGCCTGCGGATCCACTCCATCGGTGCGATCCGTCACTCCAGCAATCTGCACCCGCCCATAGATGTTGAACGCATTACTGACCGTAACGTAGCTGCTTTGCGGGTCTTGCAGTCGACACCAGTCCACCGCGAAGGGCGGCGTCATCCCCACCCGATAGAACCTCATCTGGTTGGTAACTGGCACCGTGGCGCTCAGGGTTGTATTGTCCCCGGTCAGAATGTCCCGCAGTTGTGGCGCAGTGTTGGTCCATGGGCCGTTTGGTGCCCCGGCCCATTCCACCCTGCAGGCGCTGTAAGGCGCCAGGTTGGACCATGTGAGCGTCCCGGCGGGTGTTAGCCGGGTGATGATGGGACGGTTGCCCGGATCCGATGGTTGCGCTGTTGCACGAATCCCGCCGCACACCATGATTAGGTGCAGGCCAATTCCGACGAGCAAGCTTGCCATTATTCCAGTGAAACATAGCCCCCTATTGATAGGCATTTGTTTTCTGGGCGCTCCGCAGTTTATGGAGAATTGCTTTTTCGTCGGAATCATTTGCCTACGGTTATATGCCGTGCGGGGCGCGGAGCAAGACTTTTCCGGGCGATGGCGCCGCCCGGCGCGGCGTCCGGCCCCCCCGCTCAGAGGTCGTTTACAATAACCAGAAAGCTCGCTTCGCGCCCGAGCTACGCCGGACTCGCCTTTCCCTGTCGGCGACCTCGGACTATTGGGTCAACGCTATGGCCGGGGATCCGGTGTTCGTCGTCACGGCCCCGGCCAACGCCGGGCTGGTGAAAATGCTGCCGGGAGTGCTCGCCCAAATCCGGAGCCTCGTTGGCCAGCGGCGACTGACCGGGGTTTTTGATCGCTGCGGGTTCAGTCCGAAACTTTTCCAACAAAGCCTGGCCGCCGGTTTCGATCTGCTCACCTATCGCAAAGGGCGGCATCCGAAAATCCCACAGAAACGCTTTGGGAAATACCGCACGTCGCTCGGCGGACGAATCAGCACTTACACTCTGGCCGACCAGGAAGTGCGCCTGCTCAAAGGAACGCTGCGCCTGCGACAAGTGACGCGCCGGATGGACAACGGCCCCCAAACGCCCATTCTGACTGCGCGCCGCGATTTGGCTGCCGCGCAAGTGGCGTATCGGATGTTTGATCGGTGGCGGCAGGAGAACTTTTTCAAATACCTGCGCGAGGAGTATGCGTTGGATGCGCTGGTCGAGTATGCCACCACGCCGGATGACGCGACCCGCGAAGTGCCCAATCCGGCCTGGGCGGCCGCGGACACCAAAGTCCGGCAGGCGGATGCGCAGTGGGAGCGGCTCCAGGCCGAATACGGGCTGGAGGCGTGGAGCCACCTGGAGCAGCAGCGCCGAACCATGCGCGGATTCAAAACGGCGCACGGAAAACTGGGCCAGAAAATCTGGGCGGCCTGGGACCAGGGCCAGCGACTGGAGAAGCCGATCAAGGTCTTGATCGGTACCAGCGACCCAAAGTGGCAGGGCATGTGCGTCTATGTCCTGCGAGCGATGATGGGCGGAGCCGTGGAAATTCTCGCCGAGAACAATCTTACCGGCTTCACGGAGAAAGCGTGTACCGGCGATTTCGATCTTGCGCTGTTGACCCCGAAGCTTTTGCTCCTCGATCCAAATGCCTCCCCTGGCCCTGATCCTTGGGAGGCCGCCGTGCGCTCGGTTCGGAAAGTCAAAGACCACGGCGGAACGGCGGTCGTTCTGGCCGGAACCGCCGAAGACGTGGTGAAGCATGAACATTCCTGTCGAGAGGCCGGAGCGGATGCCGTGGTCGAAAAGTCCTTTCACGCCGTTGCGATGATGGACACCGTCCGCCAGGTGTTGGCGCAGGCTTGAGGGTAGGTTAGCCTTTCGGTCATGGCCCTCGACCGAGACCGACTGAAAACCAGGCTCACGCACCTGGCCTCGCAGAACATTTTCATCGGCACATCTTCCTGGAAGTACTCGG
>CAIKLQ010000816.1 GCA_903828255.1 uncultured Verrucomicrobiota bacterium | reverse complement strand
TGGAACGCCGCGTCGAAGAGCGCACCGCGGAACTGCAATTGGCACAGGCCAATCTCGAAAAAGCGCTGGCGCAGGAAAAGGAACTGACCCGGCTCAAAAGCAATTTCGTCTCGATGGTCAGCCACGAGTTCCGCACGCCCCTGGGCGTGATCAGTGTTTCGGGCGAGGTTTTGCAGCGCTATTTCGACCGCCTCACCGTCGCGCAGCGCGCCGAGCATCTGGACGCGATCATCGGTAACGTGCGCCGCATGTCGCGCATGATGGAGGACGTGCTGCTGTTGAGCCGCGTGGATTCGGGGCGGGTGGAGTTCCAGCCCGAACCCCTCCACTTGGAGCCTGTTTGCCGGAAGCTCGTGGACGAAATGCTGTCCGCGACGAACCGCGCGTGTCCGATTGAATTTCAGTGCGACCCACCGGTGAACGGCGGCGCGCGTGCGGATGAATCATTGCTGCGGCACATCCTCACCAACTTGATGTCCAACGCAGTGAAGTATTCGCCGCCAGGCACGCCGGTGTCGCTGCGCGTTACACGGCAGGACAGCGACGCGGTGTTCGAGGTGGCGGATCGCGGCATGGGCATTCCCCCGGAAGATGAAGCCAAGCTGTTCAACGCCTTTCACCGCGCCCGGAACGCCGAGCACATCCACGGCACGGGACTGGGACTGGTGATTGTGAAACGCTGCTGCGATTTGCATGGCGGCACGATCTCGGTGCATAGCGAAATGGGAAAGGGAACTACCTTCACCGCGCGCTTGCCTCTTTTCCCTCCCACTCCTGCTCCTACTCCAGCAACCACTTCGAGTGAGATTGGGAGTAGCAGTAGGAGTGGGAGGGGGAGGGGAGACAGAACCACAACCCCTTGAACTCATGAAAATCTACTTCTCTTACGAAAAACTCGCCGCGTATCAGCAAGCTCTGGAATTCGTCCGGTGGAGCAAGCCCTTGCTGGAACGAATCCCCAAGTCCGCCGCCGTCCACAGCCAACTCGACCGTGCCCGCACCTCCATCCCGCTGAACCTCGCGGAGGGCAACGGCAAGTTCAGCGCCGCCGGCAAATGTAAGTGCTTCGATATCGCGCACGGTTCGGC
Source organism: uncultured Verrucomicrobiota bacterium (assembly GCA_903828255.1). GTDB lineage: Bacteria > Verrucomicrobiota > Verrucomicrobiia > Limisphaerales > JADLHS01 > CAIKLQ01. The sequence continues at coordinate 18,686 of CAIKLQ010000816.1, read as the reverse complement.
GCTGGAATGTGCGGCGTGTTTGGATTTGCTCTTCATCAAGCAGGAGTTGGCGGAGGCGGAACTGGACGCGGGTAAAACGATTTTGAATCGCATCGTCGGGGGACTCATCGGTCTGATTGAAAGCAAAATGCCGGGTAGGTTTGAGATGCGAGAGGATGCGGGGGAGTATCGGGTGGGGAGTGAGAGTAGGAGGGAGAACCTATGAGCAAAGTGCTTTTAATCGAGGACGAACCTCAGATGCGACGCGGCATAGCGACGGCACTGGAGATGGAAGGGTTCCAAGTGATCACCGCCGCCAACGGCCGACTGGGCGTCAAAGCCGCGCTGGCCGAAGCGCCGAATATCATCCTGTGCGACGTAATGATGCCCGAACTGGACGGTTACGGCGTCATCGAATCCTTGCGGGCGAACGCGCAAACGGTCGGGCTGCCTTTCATTTTTCTCACGGCCAAAGGCGAGAAGCCAGACATCCGCCACGGCATGAACCTCGGCGCGGACGATTATCTCACCAAACCCGTGGCGATTGATGATCTGGTCAACGCCATCAAAGCGCGGTTGGAGCGCAATGAACAGCACGCGCAAGCCGCCGCCGCCGGGATGACATTTGAACCGAACTTCGATTCCACCCAACCGCTCGAACAACAACTCGGCCTCACGCCCAAGGAAGCGGAAGTCCTGCTTTGGGTGGCGCAAGGCAAAGCAAATGCCGACATCGGCACGATCCTCGGCGTTGGTGAAAGCACGGTGAAGAAACATCTGGAGCACATCTTCGAAAAGCTCCAGGTGGAAAACCGCAGCGCCGCCTCGCTCATGGCCATGGAAGCGTTGACGCGGGCCGTGAAGACCGGGCCCGCCAATGCCGGACGATAGCGCCGACTAAGCCGACTGTGACCCGAACAATAACTCGCGCAATTGCGGCACGGACGCGCTGCCGGTCGTGCCGAGTTGATGCACCACGATCGAGGCGGCGGCGTTCGCCAACTCCATCGCTTCCCGCAACGTGGCCCCGGCGGCGAGCGCGGTGATGAGATTCGCGGAGACCGAATCACCAGCCCCGACGATGTCAATTTCTCCGCGCACCGGGACGCAGGGCACATGCTCCGATGTTCCATCCGGTGCAGCAGCCACGATGCCGCGTTCGGCTAGGGTTACGAAGACGGGCCGGCCATTCCGCCGGGCCAAATCTACAGCGACTGCGGCAATGTCAGCCACGGCGGAGGAGGGTTTGGTGCCGGTGAGCGTCGCGAGTTCCGCCGCGTTCATCTTGAACACGACGGGCGGAAAGTCGCTCAGGCCACGGCGGCTGTCGGCGAGGATCCAACGGTGCGGCTGTGCCCGAGCGAGCCCGCCGAGCGTTTCAAGCACGGGCTTTGTCAGGACGCCGGTTTCCGCCACGTCCACCTGACCGAGCAACATGAACGCGTCCACCTTCTCCGCCACGGAATTCACCGCCTGACTGAGCCGGTCGGAAAGCGCCGCCGGCGTGGGTGTCCAGTTTTTTTTGTCCAGCCGGTTCAACTCGCGCGGCGACTTGTCCAGTTCGAGGATCAGCGGCTTGCAATAAGTGAACGTGTGCCGGTCGTCGGTTTGCAGGAAGGAGTCCATTCGCACGCCCGGCTTCGCGGCGAGCGCGCGGCAAAGCTCGTAGCCTTCGCCGTCTTCACCCGCGAAGCTGACCGGATAAAGCGTGCCGACGCCGAGCGCCACAAGGTTGTTGAGGACCGTGCCCGCGCCGCCCGGTTGGGCGCGGACATTCGTCACGTTGTAAACTGGCAAGCCGGTTTCAATGGAGATTTCGTTTCGCGCCGGATCAATTTCCAGGTAACGATCCAGACAGAAATCCCCAACCACCGCAACGCGGAGGCTGCTGTATTGGCGCGTGATGGCCTCGAACCGGTCGGCGTTCATTTCCGTCAGGCGGTGAAGATTCGATTCAGCAGCGGCAGTGCGTCGCGGAAATCCGGGATAACGACGTCGGCCCCCACGCCCAGCAGCCGCTGGCGTTTCCATTCATCAAAGCGACCGGAACCATTGTTCGCCTCGTCGCTGGCCACCGCCACGGCCAGCCCCCCGACCTCCTTCGTGTTTTGGATTTCCACATAACCGTCGCCGAAGGCAAGCAGTTGTTCGCCGGGAATCTTGTTTTCACGCAGGATGCGCTCGATGACCATCTTCTTGGAGAACTGTTTGTAGTCATCCTGCGCGCCGTAGATGTGCCGGCCAAAGTAGCGCGTCACGTCCAGCAGCTCCGACTCGGCTTTCACGAACTGTTCATCCGTGCCGCTCGCGAGATAACACGTCAATCCGCGCTGTTGCAGTGCTTCCAGCAATGCGCGCGTGCCAAACACCAGCAGGTCATCCGGCTTCAATTTGCCGGAGCGCAAGCCCTCGGTGCGCCCGTGGATGCGTTCCTCAAGCCGGCGCAGATACTCGTGCTTGTACCAAAGCGGCTCGCGGGGATTGCCGCCGCGTTCCTTGATCCGCTCGGCCAGTTGCATCATTTGATAGATCGTCTGCTTGCCGTTCAGGCTCATGATGTCCTCGTAGCACAGCTTGCGGCGCGCTTCCTCGGGTTCCCCGGGCAGCGCGGGTAGCATTTCGACGAACATCGGCACCATGATTTCCGGCCAGCCTTCGCGGATGATCGAGATCGTGCCGTCAAAGTCGAAAAGGACATGGCTGGTTTGCGGACGCGGCGCAAAGCTGGCCGCGAATTCAACCAGCCCGGCAAAGGATTCGGAAGTGGGGGTATTCATTTCGCGAGCTCCGGACGTTCCATGAATGCGTAGCACGCCATGTGGCAAATACCCATGTGTGCGTCTTCGACTCGGCCATAGTGGGTGTCGTTGATGACGATTGCCTGGTCCGCGATTTCGGCCAACCGACCACGCTTGGCGCCGACGAGGGCGACGGTGACCAAACCGTTTTGCTTCGCCCACTCCAAGGCCGTCACCAAGTTTGGCGAGTTGCCGCTGACGCTCATGGTCAGGACCAGATCGCCCGGCTTGGCGTAGTTGCGCAGTTGGCGGACAAAAATTTGATCGTAGGCGTAGTCGTTGCCCAAAGCCGTCATCCAACTGACGTTGTCGTTCAGCGAAATCACGCGGAAGGGTTTGCCCACCTTGTCGGACGAGCCTTTGCCGAGGTCGGTGGCGAAGTGCGAGGCATTGGCGGCGCTGCCGCCGTTGCCGAACACAAAAATTTGCCGATCCTGCTTGAACGCTACGCGCAACTTCTCAACCAGTTGCGCCACGCCGTCAGCGGGGATGGAATCGAGCGCCGTTTTCTGCGCCCGCACGTAATCAGTAATCCAGTTATTCATTGCGCAGAGGATAGCGATGAACCGCTGGCTGTCAGGGAAATTCTCCAGATCAACGCGCGCCATCGCACCAGAAAGTGTGCCGAGGGGCATGACGAAGTGAAAGCGGCCGACAGCGTGTCACGGACGAAGCCCAGGGCTTCACGGCGTCCGGAAGGTCAATGCGGACTTCACAGTTTCCGGGGCCAGCCGTGAATAGAGCAAGCCGACGATCACGGCTCTACCATCGGTCACGCGATAGTAAAGGGTATAGGGGTAGCGCCGGAAAAGCACCCGGTGGTAGTGCTGGAAAACGACTTTGTGGGTTACAAACCCCGCTTCAATGGATTGTTCGGCGCGTCGAAACTCGTCTCGGAAGGTATTCCCGAGCTTCGGGGAGAGCGTGTCATAATAATTCAAAGCTTCGACAAAATCGTGGCGAACCGCCGGGAGATAAACGATCTGCCGGCGCATCTGCGTTACGAGCCGACTTGGGCCCAAAAGGCTTCCGGCGTCAGAACCTTGGAAGGATCAGCCTGATAAGCCGCCCATCGTCGCTCCAACTCGATACGGTGGGCTAAGGGAGCGGGCAACGAATCCAAATCGCGCACGGATGTCAGGATTTCTTCGGCCAGGGCCACGCGATCTCGATCGGAGAGTTGATCAAAATTTGGGATTTCAGCCGCATGAATCATAGGTTGAGTTTTAGTCAGGTTGGATCAATTGGCAAGTGAACAGCGTTCGGACATTGCCAGGAGCAACGCGCCGACCGGCACGGCATCTTCGCCCAACGCCGCGAGCCGGATTTCTGGACCGGGCCGGAAGGCTTCCATCGTGAATCCGCGCACCGCCGCCTGTACCGCCGCCCGCAACGGTTCGCCCACGCCGGACAATCCGCCGCCTATGATTATGACTCCCGGATGAAACAAATGGACGACATGCGAAAGCCCCAGCGCCAAATCTTCCGCTACCTCGCGCAGGATCCGCTGGGCGGTGGCATCGCCCTGGCCGAGAGCCGCGCTCAGGTGTTTTGCTTCGCCGCGCGTGTCGTTGGCGGCGAGGCGGGCGAGCCGGCCCGCCGGCTCGGTGGTTTTCAAAGCGCGAATCCGCGCGTCCGCCGCCCAACCGCAGCAGCGCGACTCGACCGTGGTTCCGCTGCGATCCAGCCGGAGATGCCCGATCTCCGCTTCGCCAGGAGTCGCCCCGTGATAAATCTTTCCGGCGTTCACCAAGCCGCCGCCCACGCCGCTCCCCAGCGTGACATAGAAAACGGGATTCAAACCAACCCCCGCCCCCCGCAACGCTTCCCCCAACGCGGCCACATTCCCATCATTGTCCACGAATACCGCCGCCTTGGTCAGCGGTCGCAACCACTCGACCAGATCAAACTCCGACCAGCCGGCGATATGATGCGAGCAACAGATTTTTCCGTGCTGCCAATCCACCGGCCCGCCGAAGCCGATGCCGACCGCGGCGACCTCGCCCAAGCTCAGCAGTTCGATGATCGTTTGCTCGATTTGTTGGCGAATGCCGGCCGCGCCTTTTGCCTGGTCCACGACGAGCCGGCGGCGTTCGTGGATTCGCCCGGCCTCATCGCCGAGGACGAGTTGCAATTTAGAGCCGCCAATTTCTATGCCCAACATCTTCATAGTGATGATCTCAAGATTTGCCAAACTTCCAGAGCCGCGCGTCGCTACGAAAGTAGATCGCCCCGTTTGCGATCGAAGGCGTGCCGATGATGGCTTCGCCGAGATCACATTCGCTGACGACTGCGCCTTCCGGCTGGGTGGTGTCCACCACTTGCGCCAGGCCCTTTTCATTCACGCAATAAAGGAACTGTCCGGCCCCGACCGGCGAGGCGCTGAAGGGGCCTTTAAGCCGGAGTTGCCACAACCGATCCCCGGTGGTCGTCGCGCCGCAGGTCAATACGCCGCTGTCGTTCAACGAAAAAATCTTTTCGCCGATCACGCTTGGGCTAGGCGTGCCGGGCTTAAGCTGGCTGGAGCGCCAGAGCGGTTTAGGCGCTTCGCCCGCCACGGCGAAGTCCAGCGCCGTCAAACCCTGGGACGGAACAAACAGCGTGCTGCCGCTCAAGGTGCTCGACGGGACGGACAAAGCGCTGTTGGTGTAATGCCACACGATCTGACCGGTGGCCGGCGCGACGGCGACGATCCCTTTCGAGGACTGAAGCGCGACGAGTTCGGCGCCGGCGGCCTTCAAGACCACAGGGGAAGTCCAGTTCGGGCCCCGGGCCCGGACCAGCTTCCACCGGTTCACGCCGCTCCCGAGATCGAGCCCGGCGGTGAAGGCATCGCTTTGGCTTTCCACCTGCGCCACGACCACGCCCCCGGCAATAACCAGGGACGACGACATGCCGAGGCTGTTGCTCGCGTTCGGATAATCGCGCCCCAACCCGCGAAACCAAATCAGATTCCCCTCGAGGTCCAGGCAGACGATGTCGTTCGAGGAAAAGAGGGCGACCACATGTTCGCCATCACTGGCCGGCGTGGGCGCGGCGACGGCGGTTTTCTCATGGCACATCGTGCGCCCCGTGGCCCAGAACTGGCGCTCCCACCGCTTCGAGCCATCGCTGGTGTTGAAGCAAATAACGTGCAGCCGTTCCTGCTTCGACCCGCTGGAACAAGTCACAAACACGCGATCCCCCACAATGATCGGACTGGAAATTCCTTCGCCGGGCAAATTCACTTTCCAGGCTCGTCCGTTGGTAACTTCAAGCACGGTCGGGACGCTGGCTTCGTCGGCGACGCCGTTGCTGTGGGGGCCGCGGAACTGCCGCCAGTCCGCCGCGGGCAGCGATGAGCTTATGGCCAATAGCATTGAAATCCACCCCCCGGGCCAGCTCAAGAGCGACCGGCGGAGGTTTGGTCTTGTCTTCGGTTTGCCCAAAACGTGTGCGAACAAGAACGCAGACGCGAGGCGGAAATAGGTTTTCAAGAGAGTCGTCTGGTTCATCGGTCGGTTGTGTTACTGTAGCCCGCAGGGCGGGCTTGACTGGCTGACAAGATCGGCGTCCCGAGCGCGTCGGTCACCCGCAGTTGAAATTCCCATTCGTTCGTCCAGTCCGCGATTTCCTCGTTCTGGCAAACCTTCACCAGGATCGTATTCCGGCCCGCCTGGAGTTGGGCGGCCATGAGATACTGGTCAATCTGGGTGTTGGTGTGGTATTCGTCGCGGCCGAACAGCAGCTTGCCGTTCAACCAAACCTTCCAGGAATTCTTGCCGCCCAATCGCAACTCCACCGCCCGCGCTTGGTCCGAGAAAAAGTCCCGCGTCGCGTAGGCCGTCACCTCCTTGAGTTTTCCGCAGGGCTGATTCAGGTCCACCATGCCGAACGGGTGCGTGCTGACGTAATCCTGCCAGCGGATTTTGCCTTTCTTCCCGTCCAGTTCAGCCGCCAGATCAAGCTTCACTTCTGGCGGATAAACGGTTTCAAACCCTTCGCCGCGGGGATTGTCGAACGGGCCGATGACTTTCCACTCCACTAGGAATCCGAAATGTTTCTGCAAATCCACCGGCTGCCCCAGCTCCTTGAACTTGTCGGCAATCCCTTGCACTTGCGCCACGTCCCGCGCGGAACTCAACGCCTGCTGAAAGAGCAGCGCCGCGCCCGCTTGGTTGCTCCGCGCCAGCGCCTGGGTCGCCTGGGCAATGAGCTTTTGCGCGGCGTCATACCGAAGTTCCAGGCTCGGATCGTTCAACATGCCGGGAAGCAACTGATCCGCCGTGGCCGAATCCGCCTGCGCCACCAACTCGAACGCGAGCCGTCGGGCGCGGGGATTGTGGCCGGGCTCCAGCAGGAACTTTCCCAGCTCAGGCAACGGAAGTTTTCGGCCCGCGCTCATTTCCCGACCGGCGATGGCATCCACGGCGGCCCGCAGCCAGTTCAACGCGTAATCATTCGCGCCATCCATGCCTGCGAGAATCGGCACCAGGCGGGATGCGTCGCCCGCTGCCAGTTGCTTCCAAGCGGCGGACGCCGCAGCGTTCCCTTGCCCTTCCGGGCCGACGGCGCGGATGATCTTCAAGGCGCCGAGGATCTCGGCCGGCGCGGCTGCCAGCATCGTGCCGAGGCAACCGGCTACAATGATTGCGCGCAGAAGAAGTTTCATGGTGGGAGAATGAAACGGTGAAACGGTAAGGAAGTCAACGCACAGGTGCCGGAAGGGGGCGTGAGTTGGGTATGATTAAGAGCGGGTGAGGTCCCGAGTGTGACCGTCCTCGGCCAACCTCCGGGGTTGACCTACTACTAATCGCACCCCCGCCGCACGCTCGCGGAAATCGGGTTGAGAACTGCGTTCCGAGGCCACGATTAAGAGCTGGGAATTGGCTGCGTTGACAAGGTGCGGTTCAGTTCCCGCCAGTTTTCCAACTGGTCCTCGACTTTGAGCGCGGCCAGATAATCGCCATCCAGTTCTGACACGGGCAGGTACCGGAGGGGAGGGGATTGCTCCCCGTCCAAGACATTGGCGACATGCACCGCGGCGAGGGGGCCAAAGGTCCGCAACTCACTCCGACTGGGGGTGTGATGGAAGGCCACGGCTTCCACTAGGACCGCCGGTAGCCCCCACAAACCGAGGAGATACGCCCCAACGCCGGCATGCGTCGCTCCGAACACTTCGGTCTCGGCCACCCCAAGCGGGACTCCATGTGCCACGGCGTGCGCGGCGGCTTTCCGATACTGGTCGGGCAGGCTGGTGGCGAGCAACAGCTTGCCGATATCGTGCAACATCCCGGCGAGGTAAGCGTCATCGGCCGCCGCGTCATCGGCTCCTTGACTTTGCATGAGGGCCCGGGCCAGGCGGGCGCAACGCAGCGCGTGCCGCTCAAATTGATCCATGGAAAAACCGGCCACGTTGCGCTGAAAGCTGGAAAAAATGTGAACGGACAGCACCAGCGAGCGCATGGTGCCCGTGCCCAGGTATTGGATTGCCTCCAAGGTGTTGGAGATTCGCCGCGCCAACCCGAAGGCGACCGAGTTCACTATGCGCAGCATCGTGGCCGTCATCGCGGGGTCTTGCGCGACAGTTTCGGCGATCCGCACAATCGAAGGTTCAGGGTCGCCCAGTTCGTTCATGACCTCCAGATAGAGCGCCGGGAAACTGGGGAGCGCGTCGAAGCGACCGACCAGCGTCTTCAGATTCTCGTCCATCAGGAAATTATCCAGACTGCAAACCCGGCCCAGCGCGTCGCGCAGCGTCTCCAGTTCCACTGGTTTGGGAATGAACTGGTGGGTGCCACCCAGGCTGCGAGCGATTTCCGCCTGATCTCGAATCCCAGAAAGAATGATGCGCGAAGTGCGGGGATACAACGCGCGGGTCTTCACCATCAACTCGGTCCCCGACATCTGCGGCATCCGGAGGTCGGTCACGACCACGTCAAAGGGCGCTTCCGCCATCAGGTCGAGGGCTTGCTCGCCGCTGGTGGCGCTGCGCACCTCCCAACGGTGACTCTCGTCCTGCAATACCGAGGCATAAACCCGCACCAGAACGGGATTGTCATCCACAAACAGGATGCGCTTTCTCGGCGGCAACATATCAGAACCTGATCCCTGCATATCATCCTTGCATATCAACATTCGCCACATTGCTTGGCGCAAACGCAACTGCACCTGTCCAAACTGGCCGAAGCGTGGTGATCCTGACTGTGGATCAACCCAGCAAGCGGGAGACTAGCGCTCCAGCCGCCCTGCGGTCAATCCGGCAGGCAAGTGGGAAGGTCCGGCCCGCTTGTTGCGCATCAATCGTTGCAATAATCTACCACCATGAAAACCGCGAGGGGGCAGCAAGTTCCACAGCAGTGGCCCGAAAGCTTGCGCTGAGTCGCCGCTCGTGAAGAAAAGCAGGTGACGCCGCAGGATCAGGTGGTCGCGCGGGTCGGGCCCGACGCCCGCGGCGGCGCAGCGTGCCCTATCTCGACCCCGGCTGTTTCGTCAAGCGCTACTACCCGGAGCCGGACAGCGCCAAGGTCGGTGCGCTGATTCAAGGCAAACCGCCTTGTGGCACCCTGCTTCACGAACGGGAGTTCGTGAACGCACTTCCGCTTTGCCCGGCGCGCGGTTCGCGGCTACGCTCTGCGGGATGAAATTGAATCACGGCTTGCATCTCGCCTATTGCACGAACATTCATCGGGGCGAGACGTGGGCCGAAACTTTCGCGGCGCTCCAGATGCACACGCTCGCTGTGCGCGAACGGGTTTGTCCGCGGGCGCCCTACGGCATCGGCCTGCGCCTGAGCCAGGGCGCCGCGCGGGAGTTGAGCGAGCGCGCGGCCTTACGGGCGTTTCAACAGTGGCTCGACGCGCACGGCTGCTACGTTTTCACGATCAACGGATTTCCCTACGGCCAGTTCCACGGCACGCGCGTGAAGGAGCAGGTTTACCAACCGGACTGGACCACGCCGGAGCGGCTCGCCTACACAAATCTGCTGTTTGATCTGCTCGCCCAACTATTGCCCGCCGGCGTCGAAGGCAGCGTTAGCACCGTGCCCTGCGGTTTCAAGGGGCTGGTCGGCACGGCGGACGAAATGAAAGTCATCCGCGCGAATCTCTGGCAATGCGTCGAGCACATCGCCCAGGTCAGCATGCAAACCGGACGCCCGCTGCATCTCGGCCTCGAACCCGAGCCGCTGTGCGTGCTGGAGACCAGCCGGGAGGTGATTCAGTTCTTCGACGAGATGCGCGCTGAGCATCCGCACGAGCCGCGACTCGCAGCGCATCTCGGCGTCAATTACGACACCTGCCATCTGGCGGTGGAATTTGAAGAAGCCAGCCCCGCCCTGATACTGCTTCAGCAGCATCAAATCAAACTCAGCAAAATTCATCTCAGCAATGCGCTGCGCGTGAACCCGACCGCAGAAGTCCGGGAACAGTTGCGCGCCTTCGCCGACGATGTCTATCTCCATCAAACCATCGTCCGCCGCGCCGACGGACAGCAGATCCGTTACCGCGACTTGAAAGACGCGCTGGAGTTGGAGCCCGTGGCAAACGGCGAACGGCTATGGCCAATGACCGATGGCCAATCGGATGCTGGCAATCCGCAATCCAGCGAGTGGCGCATTCATTTTCACATCCCGCTCCACGCGCCGCCGACGGAACTTTTCGGCAATACCGCCGACCATTTGCTGGGCACGCTGGATGTGCTCGCCGCTGACCCGACGCGCTGCCCACATCTCGAAATGGAAACCTATACCTGGGAAGTCTTGCCGGGGGACTTGAAGAATCGTAGCGTCGTGGATCAACTGGTTGCGGAGTATGACTGGACCCTCGCCCGGCTGCGGGAGCGCGGGTTGGCGCATAGGGGTTAGGCAAAATGTCCTTCGGAACTTCCAACGGTGAATCCCAACGGGATTCCGACGTAAAGCCTAGAGTTGCTCGCCCCCGGAGATACTTGCGGCTGACGGTGGAGGCTGTGGCTTGGCCCTTATCTCCCGGGGCGAGGAACAAGCTACCCGAGGAAAGCGGGCAGCCGACCAACTACCCCAACGGGTTTGCGGCTAGGCAAGGGTCCAAAGCCTTCCTTTCAACCACCCAGGGTAGCTCGTTCCTTGCAACCCTGGGATCGGGGACCCAACCCCTTTGGGATTGTAGGCATCGGCCGGACTCGCCCGCTTCGGCATACCTCTCCTCCGGTTTTAATACTGGAAAGGCATCAGGGTTAGGAGCCGTCAGAACTCCAGATTGGTGGATCTCCCATTCGCCCGCAGCCATAGTCGACCCGGCCCCTAGCACGGAACCCTGAATACTTCGCCCATGTCCCCACTTCGCACCCTATTCATTCTCGGTCGCATATCCAACCTCCCGACAGTCTGGTCAGACTGCCTCGTCGGCTGGTGGCTCGGCGGCGGTGGAAATTTCGCGAAGCTCCCGTTTCTGTTTCTCGGGGTCACTTTGCTTTACATCGGCGGAATGTTTTTGAACGACGCCTTCGACGAGCAGTTCGACCGGCAGCATCGCCAGGAACGACCCATTCCCTCGGGCAAAATTTCCGCCGGCCTCGTCTGGCGCTGGGGCTGGGGACTGCTGGCCGTTGGCGAACTGCTGTTGTTTGGCTGCGGCGTCAGTACCGGCGTGCTCGGCATGGCCCTCGCGCTTTGCATTCTCCTATACGATGCGATTCATAAAGCCTTCACGTTTTCCCCGCTGATCATGGGCGCGTGCCGCTTTTGGGTGTACGTGATTGCGGCCTCCGGCGGCGAAACCGGCGTGGGCGGCTGGGCGATTTGGAGCGGAATGGCGCTCGCGTTGTACGTCATCGGACTAAGCTTCATCGCGCGCCGCGAAAGCCTGCGCGGCCCCTTGTCCTACTGGCCGGTCGCGCTGCTCGCGGCACCGGTGGCGCTGGCCTTGCTGATGAATGTCGGGGAGTATCGTCAACCAGCGCTGCTGCTGTCGGGGGTACTGGTGATGTGGACCCTGCGCTGCTTGCGGACAGTTTTCTGGACCAACGCGGTGAATGTGGGCCGCACAGTCTCCGGATTGCTGGCGGGGATTGTTTTGGTGGATTGGATCGCCGCCGTGCAAGCGCCGCGTGAACTAGGCGTCGCCTTCATCGCTTTGTTCCTCGCCGCCCTACTCGCCCAGCGCTTCGTGCCGGCGACGTGAGTTTCGGTAGTGGGGCAGCCGGGACGGCGGCTCCACTACCCAGGGTTGCGCTCGGGGCGCCAACTGGCATTCTTCGCGGATGAAGTCGTTCGCTCTTACTCTTGGTCGCACCGCGTTGATCGGTGCGCTGCCCCTCGGGCTAGCCTCCTGCCTCTGGGTTTCTGGCTTGGCCAGCGATTCCTTCACCACCCGCGAAGCCGTCGGCCAGGTCGGCCCAAATCGCTGGTACACGCCGGCCAATCAAATCCTCACTCCCGCGGGCGTGCAAGTCGACTTGCCCGAGATGCGGCCCCAGGCGCTGGCGTTGAGTCCGGATGGCAAACTCCTCGTCACGTCCGGCAAGACCCACGACTTGGTGGTCCTTGATCCGGCCACCGGCCAGATACGGCAGTTCGTGGCACTGCCTTCGGACAAGGACAATTCCCCCACGCCCAGCGCCGTCTCCACCCACATCCTCGACCCGGACAAGGAGGGGCAACTCAGTTTCACGGGGCTCATTTTTTCTCCCGACGGCGCCCGGATTTATCTCTCCAACGTGCGCGGGAGCATTAAGGTTTTCGCGGTGCAAGCCGATGGCAAGGTAGTCGGACTATTCTCCATCCCACTACCGCCGAGCGACGCGCCGCAACGCAAAGCCGAGATCCCCGCCGGCCTCGCGCTCTCCGCAGATGGGAAAAAACTCTACGTCGTATTGAACCTCTCGAACAAGTTGATGGAGCTGGAGGCGAACGATGGGAGAGTTCTGCGCACATGGGAAGTCGGCGTAGCACCGTATGCCGTGGGGCTCGCGGGAAACCAGGCTTACGTCAGCAACTGGGGCGGGCGCCGGCCCGACGCCCAAAGCGTAACCGGCCCGGCGGGACATGGAACCAAAGTGCGCGTGGACCCCGTGCGCCACATCGCCAGCGAAGGCTCGGTGAGTGTGATAGATCTGGCTGACGCCAAATCTGAAATCCGAAATCCGAATTTGGAAATCCTGACCGGCCTCCACGCCTCCGCCCTGGCGCTCTCCCCGAACCGCCGCCACCTAGTCGTCGCCAACGCCGGCAGTGACACGCTCACCGTGATTGATACCCGCACCGCCAAAATCGTCGAAACGATTTCCGCCCGGCTGAGTCCAACGGACCTGTTTGGGGCCCAGCCCAACGCGCTCGCGTTCGACCCGTCCGGCAAGACGCTCTACGTGTGCAACGGCTCGCAAAACGCGGTGGCGGTTTTTGATTTCAAACCCGGCAAGTCAAAGCTGCGCGGCTTGATCCCGGTCGGTTGGTTCCCCGGCGCCATTGCGATCACGCCTTACGCCTCACGCCTCACCCTTTGCGTCGCCAACATCAAAGGCATCGGCTCCACGAAGCGGCTGAAGCCCGACGACAAGGTGGCGTTCAACTCGCATCAAAGCTTCGGCACGCTGTCGCTCGTGCCCGTGCCGACGGCGCGCGAACTGGCGTCGCTCACGGAGGTCGCGCGGCGGAATATGCGTTACGGTTTGTTGCAGCAATCCCGGTTGCCCGCGCGCCGCGGCCAACCAGCCCGCCCCGTGCCCGAGCGCGTCGGCGAGCCGAGCGTGTTCCAGCACGTCGTCTATATCATCAAGGAAAACCGCACCTACGATCAGGTGTTGGGCGACGTCAAGGAAGGCAACGGTGCGTCGGAGCTGTGCACCTTTGGCGAAAAGATCACGCCCAACCAACACCAGCTCGTCCGCGATTTCGTGCTGCTCGATAACACCTATTGCTCCGGCATCCTCAGCGCTGACGGCCACCAGTGGGCGGACACCGGCATCACCACCGACTACATGGAAAAGTCTTTCGCCGGTTTCCCGCGCAGCTATCCCGACGGCATGGAGGATAACGACGTGGATGCGCTGGCATATTCACCCGCCGGTTTCATCTGGGACAACGTGCTCGCTCACGGGCGGAGTCTGCGCATCTACGGCGAGTTCGCGGCGACGGAAAAACGGTGGACGAAGCCCGGCCGCAAAAGCGCGATCAAGTTCCCGGAGCATTGGCGGGATTTCACGAACGGCGCCGGCAACCTCCGCATCTGGAGTCGGCCCACGATTGAATCCATCCGCCCCTATCTTTGCACCAACACCGTGGGCTGGGACATGGACATCCCGGACGGGTTCCGCGCGCGGGAGTTCATCAAGGAACTGCGCGCCTACGAAAAGGCCGGGAGTCTCCCGAACTTCATCGTGATCTGCTTACCCAACGACCATACCAGCGGGACGAAGCCCGGGGTGCCGACGCCCGCCGCGCAAGTGGCGGACAATGATCTTGCGTTTGGCCAGATCGTCGAAGCTCTGAGCAAAAGCCCGTTCTGGAAGGACACCTGCATCTTTGCGATCGAAGACGACCCGCAGGCGGGTTGGGATCATGTGAGCGGCTACCGCACGACCGCCTACGTCATCAGCCCCTATACCAAGCGCGGCGCGGTGGTGAGCACGCAATACAACCAGCCCCGTCTTTTGCGCACGATGGAGTTGATGCTCGGCCTGCCGCCGATGAATCAACTCGACGCCACCGCCACGCCGATGACGGATTGCTTTCTCGCGCCTGGCGAAGCGCCCAACTTGAACCCGTTCCTCGCCCTGCCGAGCAATGTTCCGCTCGACGAATTGAATCCGGAGGTGAAGAAAATTTCCGACCGCCGTCTGCGCCGAAACGCGCAACTCTCCGCGCGCCTGCCGCTCGATCAGCCCGACCAGTGTCCGGAAGACACCCTCAACCGGATTCTCTGGGCCGCCATGAAAGGGCCAGACGCGGCGTATCCGCTTTGGGCGGTGAAGTTCAGCACCGACGACGATTAGGTTGGGGGCGGTCCAACCCGACCTTTGACTTGCGAGGAATTGCCAAAAAAAGCCCCCGGCGCCAGCGCCGGGGGCAAAGAGAAACTCTGAGTTCAGGATTGCGTCGGACGGCGGTTCCGCATCAGCCAGCCTCCGATGGCCAAACCGGTCAACCCCAAAGCAAAGGACGAAGGTTCTGGGATGACCGCGCCGATCGAGAGGTTGTCGTAGTAGGATGTGGCAGCAATCGCCGACCCGTTCCGGTTTGCGTAAAAGTCCGTTTCGTCTGCGATTGAACCTGCGCCGGCCCCATCCACGTAGAAGGAGTTAGCCCCCCACGAAACCGTGAGGCGTCCATTCTGCCCGTTCCAAAACGTCGTGAAGTCAGTCCACTGGTCAGTCGCGAGCGTAGCGCCGGTGTTAAAGGCGTAGTTGCCCAGCGTTCCGGCATTGTTGTAATAGCCAAGCAGGTAAACTGCGCTGGTACTGGCTTGGACGTAATAGCCCCCCAGAATTTTGGCGCCAGTGGAGTCGTAGGTGACCAACCCCACGCGGGCAGCTGAGGTGGTTTGCCCGCTGGGCAGGTACATCGAGTTATTCGCGAGGATTCCGTAAGCCCCCACCGAGGAGAAAGTCGCACCGTAGCCCGCCGGCCAGGCGTAGCGCGGCGATTCGTTTCCGTTGATGCCGCTGTTCAATTGGAACGCGCCAGTTCCGGAGAAACCCGCTGGGGCACCGAAGGTTACATTGGCGTAGCCCGAGCCAGCAGCGGGCTGGTAGGTGGTCCAACCGTTTTGGCCATTGATATCAGCGGCGAGGTAGCCCTGCGAGGCATCGAAGCCGGTCGAGTACAGAAGATTGGTGGTGTCGGCCTTGGCCACCGTGGCAAGGAGGGCGAATGAAGCTGCAAAAGCACTGAGTTTTTGGTTCGTGAGGCGATTCATATTTATATTTCGGGTCAGGTTTTTCGCAGGTCGTATTTACGGCTTAGCGTCCGTTGATATCTGCACACTGCGGGCGTATAGTCAAATGGCTCGTCACGGGAGTCAACATATTATCCATGTCTTCT
Source organism: uncultured Verrucomicrobiota bacterium (assembly GCA_903828255.1). Lineage (GTDB taxonomy): Bacteria > Verrucomicrobiota > Verrucomicrobiia > Limisphaerales > JADLHS01 > CAIKLQ01. Next base: position 2,912 of record CAIKLQ010000816.1, on the reverse strand, counting down.
TCTGGAGCAGGTCTGAAGCCCGATGTTGCGGGACGCACTCCCGCGTGGCGCACCGCGTCAGAGCTTGCCTTCCGCGTAGTCCTGGAAGCGTTCCGCCACCCGCCCCGATTTCACGTCGCCTTTGTGAACCAGCACCCCGGCGCGGGTGGAAAAGGTCTCGCCCTGCTTCAAGGTGAAGGGCTTGCCGCTCTTGGCATCCCTGCGGCGCGGGCCGAGGCAGCCGTAGTCGCGGGTGAGCCAAGCGTGGGGTTGCTCGTTGGACGGGTGGCTGAACATGGCCAAACCCTCGGGATCGTTGGCGGTGGCGCGGGAAAAATCCACCCACTTCGCTACCTTCATGTTCGTATTGGTCTGGCCGGTGGCACCTTCCGAGTTCACGAGCACGCCGCCGCCCTTGTCGTTGAAGTCGTTGTTCAGGCGGATGAAAGGCCACGCGTAATGGACCGCGTCGCTCTTGAACTCCACGTCACCGTAGCTGGCCTGGAGAGTGAAAGTGAGATCGAGGAAATACTCGCCGCCGCTGAGGGCGACGATGCGCAGGGTGCGGGCTTCATCGAGCACGGGCGTTTTGCCGTCGTCCATTTCCCAGATGAGCTTGAAGCCGAGCTTGGCCTGACCGTTGCCCGCCGTCTGCTCCGTGAACGCTACTTGCCGGATGTGATCGCGAAACGGCGGCTCCGGGTTCTTCTTGTCACCCGTGCCCGAGTAAAGCGCATTGTAAAACGAAGCCTGTCGCTGGCCCGCGAGTTGGACGGTGTCGGCGAACCAGAGCGAGCGATGGTGCGGATACGGCTCCGTCTGTTCCACCGTCATGGATTTGCCGGACGGACTGCGCACCGGATAAAAGTGCGGCAAGTCCACGTCCTTGCCGAAGACATAGGCCAGCGCCTCCCGCCCGCCGATGAGCACCTGCATCCGCCCCTGAGCTTCGTCTTGCTTGAACTCGATGGCGGGCGACGTGGCTTCGGCGGCGTGCAGCAGCGTGGTTGTGGCGCAGACGCTGAGGGCTGCAGCCAGGGCGCTAATCCGAAGCAGGGTCGTTTTCATGCGGGCCAGCGTTCAAATCTTCTCCGGCAACGTCCACGGTTTGCGGCGCTCGCGGTCGAGATATTTGTTGGCGTCCTTATCGCCGATAAATTCCTCCTTCACCGGATCCCAGCGCAACTTCCGCCCCGTCCAGCGCGCGATGTTGCCCAGGTGACAAACCGTGGCGGAGCGATGGCCGATCTCGATGTCAGCGTTCGGCGTCTGGCGCGACTTGATGCAATCGAGCCAGTTCTTCATGTGGTCGTCGTTGAAATTGCGCGGGCGTTTGCTCATTAAGTCCAGCGCCACTTCCTCGGGATCGGATTCGCAACGCCCGCGATCCAGCCGGAAGTTCACCTTGTCGCTGATGAAGATCGCTCCAAACCCGGGCGGTTTCGGCTCCGTACCTGGTTCGAGCACCAGGCCGTTGGCGTATTTGAAAAACACCTTCCGTTCACTGCACAACTTGTCGCCGCGATCCTTCTTCTCGGACCCTTTGTAAGTCGGCGGAGCGAACGGCCCTTCACTCCAGATTTCCACCGGCCCGCTTTCGTCCATGCCGAGCGCGTCCTGAATCATGTCGAAACCGTGCGCGCCCCAGCCCGTCATCTCGCCGCCGGAATACGGGCGGAAGGAAAGCCAGCCCGGATTGGCGCGCGGCAGGTAGAGGTCTTCGTTGTAAGGCACGGTGGGCATCGGCCCGCACCACATTTCCCAATCGAGGCCGTCCGGAATCTTTTGCTCAGGCAACGCACATTCCCACGGCGTCGGGTAATTCTGATACTGAATCTTCGTCAGCTTGCCGATGCCGCCCTTGCGAAGGAACGCGCACGCCTCGATGTCCACCCACTGCGAACGCTGCTGGCTGCCCACCTGGAAAATGCGCCGATACTTCCGCGCCGCCTGCACCATCAAGCGACCCTCGCGAATTGTCAGCGACACCGGTTTCTCGGCGTAGATGTCTTTGCCGGCCTGACACGCGGCGAGGATGATATTGGCCCGCCAATGCTCGGGCGTCGCGGTGATGATTGCGTCCACGTCCGGGCGATCGAGCAGTCGCCGGAAATCCTGCATCGGCTCGCCGCCGTGCTTGGTGGTCACGGCCTGGGCGCGGTTCAAGTTCACATCCGCCACCGCGACGAGTTTCGCCTGGGGCAACATGAGCAAGCCCGACAACAGCCCGGTGGCTTGTCGCCCCATGCCGATGATCCCCACGCCAATGCGGTCGTTGGCACCGGGTTGCCCCGCAGCCGCCAACATGCCGCTGGGTAGAATTTGCGGCAAGGCCGCACCCGCCAGCAGAACCGTGCTGGCGCGAACGAAAGTGCGCCGGGAGAATCGAGGGGAAGACATCGAAGTTTTGGTTTTGGTTTTCATGGTCAACGGTTCGTTGCGGCCAAAGTCTTCCGCGATTTGACGGCGCTTGGCGAGGCTAAATTCTGCTTGCGCCCGGAATGCAACCACCAGAGGACGGCGGCGGTTGGTGGTCCGCGCCGTGCCGGATCGCGCCCAGTGTTTGGAGTGCGGCGAGCTTGCTCCCGTTTTTTAGCCTGTCGCTAAGGGGCGGTTAGAACTGCACTTCCTGCCGCCCTATGCGCCAGACCTTCATCCGGATGAGTTCGTGTGGAGTCATTTGAAGCAGAACGGGACGAGCAAGAAGCCGTTACGCAAGAGCGAGGCACTGCGGGCAAGGGTGGAGTATGACCTTGCGGCCATCAAAGCAAATCGCAAGCTGGCACGGTCGTTTCAAGACGCGTCCTTTCAAATCCGTAAGTCAAAGAGTTGGGGTTGCTTGGCGAAGAGGAGCGCGTGCAGGCGTTCGCGCCCGCCGCGGGCCGAGCGGAAGCGCTGCTGGAAACTCTTGGTGTTCACCTTGGTCTTCGGCT
>CAIKLQ010000815.1 GCA_903828255.1 uncultured Verrucomicrobiota bacterium | reverse complement strand
GCGTCACTTCGCTTTCGGACATCAGAAATCCTTCACTGATCGTAACCTTGTGGGCCGGTCGCTCATTCCAGTTGTCATCCAGTGTCGTGGATCCCATCGTGAAGCTCCCCGCCTGGACGGGGATCATCTTCATGCCGATCGCGTTGATTTTGGGATCGCTGGCAGACTGGGCAAAGGCGTGGGCCACCATCATGACGGCCAGGACTTCACCGAGCGCAGTTTTAGAAAGAAACATGTGGACTAACCTTTCGTTGGTAGTGGGGTTGCATTTGTGGTGCGCCCCGCTGCGAGTTGGGAGGCGATGTGGATGGCGGAGTAAAGACTCGTTGGGTCTGCCTTGCCCTGCCAGGCAATGTCGAACGCCGTCCCGTGATCCACGGAGGTGCGAATGATGGGCAACCCGAGCGTCGTGTTCACGCCCGTGTCGAACGCCAGCATCTTGAATGGAATATGGCCCTGGTCGTGATACAGGCAGACGATCGCATCGAACTTCTTGCGCACGCCTTCCGTGAACGCCGCGTCCGGCACGAGCGGCCCGGTCGCGTCTATGCCCCGCTTCTTTGCCTCGGCGACGGCGGGCACAACGAACTTCTCTTCCTCGCCCTGCCCGAACAAACCGTGTTCGCCCGCGTGGGGGTTCAAACCACACACCCCGATGCGGGGCGGGCGGCGCAACATCGCGCCCATCGCTTCAGCGGTGAGTTCGATGGTGTTCAACACCCGCTCGACGGAGAGTCTGCCCGGCACTTCGTGATAGCCGATGTGCGTGGTAACCATGCTGACCGTGATTTTGTCCGAGTAGAGCATCATGCAACTCCGCTTCGCGCCGGTGAGCGCGGTGAAGATTTCCGTGTGCCCGGGAAACTTGACGCCGGCGAGACTCAAAGCCTCCTTGTGGATCGGCCCGGTGACGACGCCGTCAATCTGCTTCGCGAGCGCCGCCCGGATGGACTGCTCGATGTAGCGGTAAGCCGCCTGACCGCAGGCGACGGAAACTTTGCCGGGTTCGATCTTGTCCGCGTCCAGGGCGCCGCATTCCACGACCACGGCGGTTGTCGGCGTGGTGGAAGCATTGAATTCCGCAAGCGAAACCACCGGCGCGACATTCGCGGGAAAGCCTTTTTCTGCCAGGCGCCGCAGCACGCCGACATCCCCGAACAGCACCGGCACGCACTCCGCGAGCACCGACGGCTCGCACAATGCGCGCAGACAAATCTCCGGTCCGATGCCCGCCGGATCGCCCATCGTGAGTCCGAGAATCGGTCTGGAACTCATGCCAGATTCAACTTTGCCAGTTCAACGCGCAACGCCTCGAGTTCAGCCGAAGACACCGGCAACAGCGGTGGAAAGACATGCGGGGAACAGAGGCCCCGATGATGGAGCAGGCCTTTCAGCGCGGCGAGCGATTGGGCGAGCGTGCGCCCCTTTTGATACACGGCGGCGACCTCGGCCTGGCGGGCGGCGCAGGCATCCACCGTGGCCCAGTCCTGGCGACGCGCGGCGGCGACTTGTTGCTGGCAGTCTTTGGGAATCAGATTGCCCACGCTTGGCACGATGCCGTCCATGCCCGACTTCAGGTCTTGCGTCATGAGCGCGCCAACCCCACAAAAGAGGGAAAAATCCGTCCGCCCGCCGAAGCGCCGCAGCAACTCCGCGTGGCGCTGGGCGTCGTTTTCGGAATCCTTCAGCCCGACGAACCGTGGATGGCCGACCAGTTCACCAATGACTTCCAAGGGAATCGAGACGTGCGTGGTCATGGGAATGTTGTACAGCAGCACCGGGCCGGGCGAGGCGTCGAGCAACGCGCGAAACCACGCGGTCAGTTCCGCGGGGCGCGGCGGGAAGTAGAACGGCGGCAACGCGGCAATCGCATCCGCGCCCACCGCGAAAAACTCCTTCGCCCCGGCGAGGGTATCGGCCAGTGAATTCTCCGTGACGTTCACGTAGATGCGCAGCCGTTTGCGCGCACTGGCAATGGCGTGCTCGATGAATGCACGCCGCAGGGATCGAGGCACGCAGGGGCCTTCGCCAGTTGTGCCCAACAGGAGCAGGCCCTCCACGCCACCGGCGATTTGAAATTCGATCAGGCGATCCAACGCAAGCAGATCAAGTTCGCCATCGGTCGTGATCGGTGTGACCAGCGGCACGACTGTGCCGCCATACTTCTTCGAGTGGTTCATAATCTTGAATTCGGTTTTTAGTATGCTGCTTCGTAAATCACCACGGCATCCGGTTCGGTTACGGGCCGGAGGTTGTTTTTCAAAAGCCTTTGCACTTGCAGGGCGGCTTGGGCCAGGGATGGGATGGCGTCGCGCGGAATCTTGAGTTCCGAAAGTCTTTGCGGCACTCCGCAGTCGCGGGAGAGTTGCGCGAGAAAAGCCACACCACGTTCGGCAGCGGCGGCCGCGTTCGCGCCGGGTGGCACGCCCAGCGCCAGCGCAACTTCCGCGTAACGCTCGGGCGCGGCGGGCATGTTGAAGCGAATGACGTGAGGCAACAGGAGCGAGTTGGCCACGCCGTGCGCAATATGAAAACGTCCGCCGAGCGGATACGAGAGTGCATGCACCGCACCCGTGTTGGCCGGGCCGAGGCAAAGCCCGCCGTAGAAGCTGCCGAGCGCCAGCGCGCTGAGGTCCTCAAGGTCCTGGCCATCACGAACCGCACGTTCCAGATTGGCGGCGATGAGCCGGATGCCTTGCAGCGCGTAAACATCCACCACCGGATGCGCGAATTTGTTGGCAAAGGCTTCGATGCAATGCGTGAGCGCATCGAGTCCTGTTGCCGCCGTGACGGCAGGCGGAACGGAGAGGGTGAGCCGCGGATCTATGAACACCGCGTCCGGCACGAGATACGGGCTGACGACGCCCTTTTTCAATTTGTCGGCTTCATCGAGAAGAATCGCGTTCGGCGAGACTTCCGCGCCGGTGCCGGCCGTCGTCGGCAGACAGACGAGCGGGAGCGCGCGGCTGGCGAGCAGATTGATGCCGAACACTTCCGAGATGTTTTGCTTTCCGTGCGTGAGCGCCGCGACAAGTTTGGCGACATCAATCGCGCTCCCGCCCCCAATGCCGAGGACGCCTTCGATGTTTTCTTTTCGCGCGACGGCGAGAACTTGTTCAAACATTTCACGGGTCGGTTCACGATCAATCGTCAGCGATCGAACGATGGCAACGCCGACTTGCGGCAGCGCCTCCAGTACATCAGTCAACGTCGGCAGCACCGGCGTGCTGGTCACGAGCAACACGCGGTGGACGCCGCGTTGGGCGAGGAATTCGGCGCAATGCGGCGCGCAGCCGTCGCCGATCACGATGCGCGGCGGTTGCAGCAGGGTAACAATATTCATTTTGTGTGCGGCGGAAGGGTTTTGCGTTTTTCCAGCCAGCCCCAGAGCGTCATGCTGCGGGTGGCTGGTTCGGGCGCGGGGAAGCCGTAGCTGGCGATCCAGCCGACGACCAGCACGATGATGTGCGCGCCGACGCCGATCATGACGCCCGCCCATGGGAAGTTGTAATCGCCGAGACCGAACATCTTGTTTTTCCCGCTCGTGAGCGTGGCCCAGGCAGTAAAGATCAGGCTGGTAATGATGCCAACCCAAAGCCCTTGCTTGTTGGCGCGACGGCTGAGAAAAGCGAGGATGAACATGCCGGCGAGGCCACCCGAAATAATGGAAGACACGGCATAGTATAGTGACAGCACCCGGTCACTCTTCCAGGCAATGAGCGCCGCGATGCCTACGGCTGCGCAGCCGCAAATCCCCACAATCAATTTGCCCATGAACAACCGGCGTTTGTCGGAGGCGTTCGGGCGGAGCTTCCGGTAATAATCTTCCACCCCGACGGCGGACACGCAGTTGAGATCGGAGGACAGCGTGGACATGCCCGCGGCAAACACCGCGGCCATGAACAAGCCGGACAATCCGACCGGGATCTGGGTCACGAGGAAGTGCGGAAATACTTTGTCGGAAATCACCTTGCCGGCTTTATCCATCAATTCCGGCGGGAAGGCGGTGCCGGAAAGCTGGTAGTAGCACCACACGAGCGTGCCAATGAGCATGAAGAGCGTCCAGATCGGCAGGCACATCAACGCCCCGAGCGCCACGCCTTTGAGTGCGTCGCGGTCCGATTTCGCCACCAGGTAGCGCTGCACAATCGTCTGATCAGCGGAGTATTTTTGCAGATACCAGAAGAACCCATAGAGCGACATCACCCAAATGCTGGTCTTGTCGGCGAAATTCAACTTGGGATTGCCGAGGCTGAACTTGCCTTTGGCATGGGCCAAATCGAACGCCGCGCCAATGCCTCCCGGCATGAGGTAAACCAGGAATCCCAGAATCACGACCACCCCGAGACACATGATGAAACCTTGCACCACGTCGGTCCAGATCACCGCCTCCAGCCCGCCGAACACGGTGTAAAGCACCGTCACCACGCCGGTGATCAGCAGCACGAGGTAGATGTTCCAGCCCGTCATGCTGCTCGCAGTCAGCGACAGCAAGTAGAGCACGAAACCCATTTTGGAGAAGTGGCCGGCGCTGAATGCGAGTCCGCTGTAGGCCCGGGCGCCGTAGCCGAAACGCTGCCCAAAGTATTCGTAGGCACTCAAACCGACGGCGTGTCGAAAGAACGGCACCAAAACCGTGCCCACCAGCACGAGCACGCCGATGACCATGAACCCGGGGACGAGTTCGCTCCAATTCCCGGCATAGGACGAGCCCGGATACGCGATGAACGTGATGCTGCTGATGAGGGTGGCGAACATCGAAACGCCCATCGCCCAGTGCGGGATGGAGCGCCCCGCCGCAAAGTAGGTTTCGGTGGAAGTCTGCCGCCGCGAGAATCGAAACCCGATCCACGCCACCAGTACAAAATACAAAACCACAATGACCCCATCCAACCAGCGCCAGTTTTCCATATCGTTCGTTATTCTTTTTTGTTTATTTGTTCAAGCCAGCCAGCGGAGGGACATCATCGGGTGGCTGCACGATTCGGGTTGGATGCTGCCGTCACCAAAGCTGGTGTGGCTCTGGCCGTGCCCGGAGTTTCGCGTGCGGGCTTACAATGTCCCGTTTCGGTTTCCTCCAGCAAATGGGCATCCCTGATCTTGACCACGATTTTGCGCACCAACTCCTCCCCTTCGCCACCAAGGCTCAAGCAAGGGGCGTGGGCGTCTTCAGGCAACAACACGGCTACCTCCCCAGCATGCACGAGCAGCCGGGAGTGCGCTCGGTTCCCTAGCGGAAAATAGACGTTCCCGTTCTTGTCGTATGCCGCCGCCGGCAGCGACGCGTGCAAATCGCAGACTTCAATGCACTCACGGCCGCTCCAGACGAACTGCAAATCGGTGTGCCGTTCGTGGGCCTCGAACCGCCCCTGGTCACGCGTCCGTGGTTGGTAGCATTGGACAAGGAGGTAGAGGGCGTCGCCCTCCAGCGGAATCCGGAGGGTTTCGCCCGGCGCCAGGCTCGCGATCTGGTTCATGATCTCAGGCCGGCGACCGGTCACGCAATCCTGAAGCAGTTCCAGTCCCCGCTTGAGCCGGCTATTGGGGTGGACCAAGTGGTTCAGGTCCTCAAGTTTTCCGTGCATCGCCATGATAGTTCCCTTTCATTTTGAACAACTCAGTTTTGTCATTCCGGCCACTTCAGACGATAAAAAAGATGGCGGTGTATCGGAATCTGTGCATGAAAATGGCGCGTTCCAGCAGAGGGCAGGGGAGTCAGTTACGCGGGGCGACCGGCGGCGACGCGAGCTGGGGGACGAGTCGGCTGAACTCCTATCCAAACCGTTGGTGTACCGGCCTAGGCGCGCAGCGGTGTCGCCGTCAGGCATGACCCAGACGCGACCACCCCGGTGTGTGACGAACTGATGGTGGCGGTAGATGGAGGGCTGGCCGTCGGTCGCGCCCGGGTTGTCCGGAGCCGAACGGACCACATGGACATTTTGGCCCCCCACCGCCCGCCGATATCTGGCGTCAACGGCCAACGCCGCATTGCGACCGGCGCCGGTGTAACTTGGCAGTTGCGAAAAGGCGGCGGGGGCAACCAGAAGTAAACGTGCCGCAACCAAAATCCCTGTGCCCTTGGGGCGGGCGGTTTGCTTTACGATGCCAATGGTTCTCAGTTTCACGCGTTGCTCTGCATTCTCAAATTCCCTGGAACGTCATTGGATTAGGATGGCCCTCGCGAGAAAGAGGCTCGCTTGACCCCGGTATTCGCCCGGTCAGATAGCCCCTGCTTGCATCCCGACAATTTCCAAGGCTTTACGGCGCTCCGGTTACCAAGGGATTGAAGAGCGTGATCGGACACTTCTGGGGAGTGAGCCTCACGACCTCCGTATGGCCATCCAGGAACGCCAAAGCGGTACTCTCCGCGTGCCGCTTGTCGTCGAACTTGATCATGCGCGGATTGGCGTTAGCCTTCAAGTTTTCACCGAAAGCAAAGTCACCTTGTTCCCACAAATTCCAGCCCATGAAATCCTTGGCATTGGCAATGGGGCCGGCACTGTTGATTTCCGTGAAGTAAGCGACCCGGCTCGGCCCCCTCGGCAGGGCAGAAAGTTTCTGATAAGGCGCCGGCGCGTACGTCTTGGACCGGGCATACTGCTGGAAATCAATCGAATTGATGGTGTAGGTCAGGGTATAGGGCAGCGGGTCTGCACGGGAGCTTTTGAACGAGGGGCACAGGAACACCTTGATTCTCGAGCAATTCGTATAAACCGCATTGAAGTCCTTGGGGTTGCCCGTGAACTGGATCGAACCCAGAAAGGGAGTGAGCATGGTGGCGAAGAAGTAGCCCCCGCCAAAGTTATCGCCGGGCACGTTATCACCGTGGTCGTTGGAATACATCACGGTGGCGATGCCCAACTGGCGCAGGTTGTTGAAACACTGGGTCGTCTTGGCTTTCTCCTTCGCCCGGCTCAACGCCGGCAGCAGCATGGCGGCGAGAATCGCGATGATCGCAATCACCACCAGCAGTTCGATCAAGGTGAATCCGCAGCGCCAGCGCGGACGGCTAATGATATTCGGTTGCATGATTTTCGGTGCGAGGGAACTGGACTCGGGCGGCTCAGGGCCGGGACGCCCGACGCGTCCCGGCCGCTGTTTACCACCCAACCCATCACCAAACATTTTACTGCGGCCACTTCAGACGATAGAACAGGTTGCCCGCCCCAATCGCATTCGTCGTCGGATTGTTCGTGCCGGAAGGCGCGTTGACCCAGCCGGCCGGATTGCTGAGGCTGGAGTTTTGCTGAAGCACGAACCCGTTGCCGTTCCAATACAGAATGATCTGTCCCGGTGGGGCTGCGCCAAACAGGAGCTTGGGACTCGCCGGCGTGAACGCACCCGACCAATCCACGTCATAGTTCGCGGTGTATGCCCCTGCCGATTCGTTCCGGAACAGGTCAGCAGCGACGGCTCCACCCTGGATCTTGCCGACGTTCAGGCCCAACCGTTCCGGTGCCGTCGCCAGACTTGCATTG
>CAIKLQ010000814.1 GCA_903828255.1 uncultured Verrucomicrobiota bacterium | reverse complement strand
ACCGTGCCAGGCACCAGCCGCAAGGACTTCTCGTCGCAAAGATTCAACACATGGTCCGTTCCCATGTTGAACTTGCGGCCGATGGTGGTAACGCGAACCGTGGACCCGCCGGTAGCGTAGCGGGTGAGCGCCGGGAAAATCTGGCGCAAAGCCTCCGCAAACGCTGTGGCATCTTCGGCGGCGGACATTGCGCCAACGTCGGGCAATGCGCCGGATTGGAATTCCGCCAGCGAGCGGGAAAGGATGCGGATGCACCGCCGCGTGTGCGCGTGGCGGCTGGCGAGGTTGAAGGCAAACCGCAAGCGGCCCTCGTCAACGAGATTCACCACGGCGTCTTCGCTGCAATCCAGCGCGGCGCAGGCGGCCCACACGTCCACCAGGGGGCGCTGGAAAGCGACCAATGGGGCGGAATTCGGCAAGGACTTCGTGGCAGTGGGCATGGGATAAATCTCCAAGGTCTTACCAGGGGTACCGAGCGGCGCGGCGAGCAACGCCAACGCCAGCGCGGCCAGCGCGGCGGCTTTGGAGTTGGGTGGCGTCATAGTGGTTTGGTTTCGGGGTAAAGTCCCCGCGAACCGCCGCCCGGGGCGGCGGTTCGCGAGGGTTTTCTCAGCTTGCCGCCGTTTGGAGTCCGCCCGCGGCTCCGTTCGCCATCAAGCCAATCGTGAAACGTTCCAGCGCACGAATGAGGATTTCATCCGTGGCGAACGCGCCTTCCAGCGACGTGTCGAAACGAATGCCGCCGCGCACGCCGAGATACTGGAATTCCAGCGCGCCAAACAGGGCGAACACTTTCGCCGCGTTCACGCTGGTCGAATACGCGGGCAGCGCCGGCACCCAGCGGACGGGGAAGCCGTCCAAGGTGGGCCCGGTGATGAAGGGTTGCGCGCCGCTGGCATCGGCGAGTTGCGCGTTGGGATTGTAAGGCCGGTCGCCGGCCGTGTTGAAGGATGCGAGCAGTTGCTCAAAGGTCGGATTGAGATAATACGCGCCCTCTTGGACTGCCGGTTCATCGGGCACGGTGCGGAGCGCCCGCAGATTCGTTAGCGTGGCGTCGCTGTAATGCGTCTTCGTGCTGGCCATCTGCAAGGTCTTCGCGTTCGTGATGGTGGACGTAGTGAAGCCTTCCACCGAGCCGTTGACGCCACTGCCAGCGCCAGTGCTGGTGAAGAAATTGGCGTCCTCCGCGCGGGCAATGTTGCGCGCGGCGTAGCGGGCAATCCACTGGCCCAGCGGGATGACCGAATCTTCGAAAAGTTCCGTGGGCAACCGGAGCAGCCCGCCGAATTTCTCGGCGGTGAACGTAACCCATTCAGTCTGGGGCGACTTTTCCGTGACCGTGCCGCTGCCGGCAATCAGGGTAAACGTGGTGTCCGTCTTGAGCCGGGGCAGTTTGACGGTACCCGCACCCAACGGGAAAACTGAACCCCAGCGGCGCGCGGCCCCGTAGCGGGAAACGAGTTCGACCACTTCGCCGGAGTATTCGGTCGGGAGCGGAATGTCGCTGCTCGTCATGGCGGTTTTGCCAAGAACTTCCTTGAAGACGCCCCGCAAGGAATCGGCCTCGCGGCCCGTGATCTGGCCGCGTTGGACGCCGACGTTTAGCGTCATCAGCCCCAAGAACCGGGCGCAATCCTCACTCACGCCAGCTTGGGGCGACATGCGGAGCGTCCGCTGATTCAGGCGGGCGACGCCGGCCCGGCATTCTTTGACCACGGCCTCAAATTCGCCGAGTTGTTCGGGGGTGATCGCCGTGGCGAAACATCCCGCGCGACGCGGTGACAGACTGAGCAGGGCCACTTGCCCGGCGGCGACGATGAGGCCCACGGTGGAGACGGCGAACAGGCCGAGCGCAAAGCCGGCAAAGGCCAGCGCCAGCAAGGCTAGCGTGGCAGTGAGGAACGGGTAACGGAAACGGGGTTTCGGATTCATAGTTAAGCGGTAGATAATGGGGGTTTGTTGTTGGTTTATGCCCGGACCAAGTCCGGCGCGGAGGGCAACAAGTGCGCCGCAGTCGCCACCGGATCGCGGGCGCGGTTTTGTTCCGGTGGCCTACCCATTTGTTGCGGGTGCCCGGGAGACTCGGCGAGTTCCGGGCGGCAGAGTTCGCACCGGCATTTCGGCTCATCCCCAAGTGCGGGAGATAGTCGGCGAATGCCAATTCGGATCTGCTTGATCCGTTCGACCCTGCGCAGCAAAAATGCCCAAACCCGACTGCGCGCCGATGGGTTTTGGGGCTTAGTTTGGTCGGACGAAAAGAATCTTCGGAGCGCGGCCTTGGAGCGAGCCGGCACCGGATGGTAAACCGGGGCGCGACCGGCCGCAGAAATGGAGAAAATGCGGGCGTGCTGATAAAGGCCGATGCGAACGACGCCCAGCGAGAGCAACCGCACGGCAAGCGCAAGGTCCGCTGCGGAGTAAAGGTAAGAGCGGAAATCCCCAAAATCCGCAGTCCAGACATGCTTGCCCGCATCGGCGGCGACAAGGTCGGCGGCCAGACGGTTGGCCAGGTTGGGCCCGCCGCGAGACGGGTTGGCAATGGGGTGGAGTTTATTGACTCCCTCGAAATGCACCAAGACCAAGCGACCAAGCCCAATTCGGGCAATTACGGGAGCGAGTTCCGGAGGCAAGGTGGCGTTGGCGGAGGCGCGAGTCATGTCAGGATTCTCCGCCCTTGAGTTGCGGCGCGGTGCGTTGGGACCGTTTCCATTCATTCCAACGGGAGGTCAAACGACGCGAGACGCGCTCGCCGATTGCGACGCGGCGCAGATGACTCAGCGTACATCCGAGGGCCCGCGCTGCCTCCGCAAGTCCGGTGCGGCGAATCAATTTTCGTTTGGCTTGGCCTGCCATGTTGGGAATATAGGAACACGCTCCCGTGCTCCTGTCAACAACTTTTGCAGTTTGATTTTTTCAAGTCTCAGCGAGATGCTTTCCCTGTGCCTCGAAAGAACGATGTTCCGCAGGATGAATTGGAAATAACGAAGCGTTTGCTCACATGTCGCCGTGGTCAGTTATTATCGCGCGTCGCGTTCGCCAGGCTAGCTGGGGTGGACAGCACAGTAATTTCCCGCGTGGAAAACGGACGGCGTCCGCTTACCTATAGTCTTGCTCGTTCCGTGTGTGTTGAAATGCAGATAAACCCTTATTGGCTGCGCACGGGAAAAGGAAACCCGTATAGCCAGGCGCAGATATCCCTTCCAACGGACCTGCAAATCGGTGAAAATGCGCTGTTCTCAGAGGTAGCTGACAAATACTTGATGACTCTCTGGGTTGGTGAGTCACGCACTGCAATAACCGGCAAAGCCGCGACTTGGTTCCGGCCTGATGCAAAAGGCAGGGCCGCCGCCGCGCTGTGGGTTGAGATGCACCTGGATGATTGGTTCTCTGGGGTTCCTGATGCCCGGGTCAACGAACTCGTCAACAGCATATCGAGTAGCGCGGAAGCCGCGCTTGGCCACCAACGCAAAGAGACCACAGTGGAGCGAGAAAAAAGACGGGCGGAGTATGCTTTGGAGCGACACCGGATACAATTACGCTGTGCGCGGATTGATGGCGGCAAAGAAAACTCCAAAATTGAGTTGACGGATGCGTCAATTTTGTCTAAAACTCTCCCCGTGAAAACGCAACTGCCAGGATTGTTGGAGCGGCTGAAGAAAGCGACGGCGACACCGGGAAAGAAAACGGAGTTGGCCGGATTTCTGAAAGCTCCGCTGGCGAGCGTCTCACGCTGGCTGTCCGGCGAACGTGAGCCGGGCGGCGAGGTCACGCTTCAGTTGCTCCATTGGGTCGAGCGACAGGAGCGCCAAACATAACCACAAAAAAACGCCCTGGCAGTGCTGATACACCTCCAGAGCAAGACCCGAATGAAGGAAGACAATGATGAAAACCAAAATCCGAGTCCGCCAGGATGGTGGCTCCAAACCGGGCAAATCACAAGCCCGTAACGCAACGCAAACCTCCGCCGCAGGCGCGGCCGTGCCGGAGGAATCCAAACCAATCCGCTCGGTGCGAGTCATCATGCGCGGCATGGATGGCCGGTTTATTGCGAATCTGGTGTTCCCGATTGAAGTCTGGGCTTCCATTCAACGCGCCTTGCGCCGGAAGAAGATTAATTTCATTGGGCTGATCCAAGAGGCCATGTGGGACAAGGTGGCCAGCGATTTGAAAGGCGGTGCGCGATGACCGCCACTTCGGCAACGCCAAGGGCGGGGCAGGGGAAGATTCTCTTGCCGGTGGGGGACAATGGTCCGGAGAGCGCTCTGGCTGCGCCGGCGCAAAGCCGGCGTGCCGCGCCGCTTTATTATCGGCTGGTAGATCGGAGGCGGGAGGTCAACCAGTTGGCGAAAACGCTCGGGCTCACTCCAAGCGAGGGGCAGATTCTGCTCTTGCTGTCCCAGTGGGAGGGGATTTCGCCAACGGAATTTTGTCGTATTACGTTACAGGCTTATTTCGAAGTTCTCGCTGCGGGGCATGGTCAATTGGGCGGTGACGCGCGTGGGGGTCGAACTGCGGGAGAAAATGCGCGTCGCCAAACGGCTGGGGATAAACCCCAAGGCCGCGTGGCAGTCCTGATCCGCTGAGAGTCGGAACTGAGTCCCCGTCCGCTTGTTCGCCCCGGTCAGGTTCGCCCTGGCCGGGGCTTTTGTTTTGCCAGGGAGCGGCGTGCGGGAGGTGTGGAAGCCGGGGTTAACGGAGGCTTAAACGGGCATTCGGGTGGGTGTCACAGACTGCCGCTGGCGGCAACCCGGCAAATTTTGCAGCGTGGGACAAGTGGTCTGGTCCTACGTAAAACCCGAATGTGCAGTTTGACGTGGGACAACCGGGCGGCAATGCATGAAAGCCGCGTCGTTATTGGGGTTTGTGCTGTCCCACGTCAAACTGCACAGATACGGAAAACCCTGCTTTTTCGGGGGTTGTCAAAATCAGCGTTTTGCACATTGAAAACTATGCGGAAAGTCCAACAAAACAGCATCTTCCGGGGTTCTCCAAGCCTTTCCAGCATTCTGCACAAATGCACCGACTAGACTCATTCCTCAGCAAAAGTGGTGCGCACGGCAGGACTTGAACCTGCATGCCTTGCGGCACTACCACCTCAAAGTAGCGCGTCTGCCAATTTCGCCACGTGCGCAGCGGAACACGCACAATTAACCAATCTTTCCCGACCCACGCAAGGTCAATCGTGCGCGGGGAAACGGGAAAGACCGGTCACTTGGTCGGCGCTTCGGGCGGGGCGGGGTTTTCCGGGGCTCCGGGCTTGGTGAGCGGTGACGCCGGGGAATTATCGAGCGACCAGCGAACGTGGTCGCTGAGAAACAGGTGATCCGGCAGAAAGCCGGGGGCCGCCTCGCGCAGCGGGAAGGTGGGCGGAAAGGCCCGCCGCAGCATGACGCTATCAATCAGGAATGTCCCCCAGCCTTGGGCGCCCGGCTTGATCCACTGGGTGACAAATGGCCCGTCCAAAGTCTGCGGCGTGAGATAGAGTCCGCGCACCGGTTTGAGCAGATCATTCACGGCGTAGAAGCTCTCGTTCGCATCGCGGGTGAGCCAGATACACTGGCGTTGACCGTACCATGCCACGGCCCAGGGAATGTCGCTCATCATGAGTTCGCTTTGTTTCATCCAGCGGGAAACCAGTTGGATGGAGGGCGGATGATAGGGCGGGAACATGATCGGGATGGGCCGGGGCGGCAGGAAGGTAAAGAGCATCGGCAGAAGCATCAGGAACCCGAACCCGCCCACCACGAGGGAGCGCACGAGGGGGAACGGGAAATTCATCTGGTCCAGCATCAGATAGAACAGCCCTACCCCAAACATGAATACCAATGGCAGGAGCAGCACGAGTAGATTTTCCGAATTTAGCTCCGGCGAATCATCGGTCAACTGCGTGCGCCCGAACGCCTGCACGACGACTAGTGTGGCTAGGCTCATCATCAGGAAATAGCGCAAGCGGCGGATGGCGGGGTTGCGAAATCCCAACAGCAGCCCGGCCAGAAACAGCGGCGTCAGCCAGTTCCCGCCCAACCTCGGCAGATCGCTTTGGAGGATGGCTCGCCCGTTGGCGAACAACTTCGGGAAAAGACCCGGGAAAAAGTTCTGCTTGAAATTCGGGCTGAGGGAGCGCGCTAGTTGATGTTCAGGAAAACCGTTCGGACCTTCCAGCACCGCAAAAGTCGCCGTGCCAAACGGCAGCCCGCTGACTTTCACGTTTCGATAAATCCACGGCGAGACGATCAGCAGGAACACCCCCAACGTGAGCAAACACAAAACCGCTTTGCGCGGTCCGCCGAACAACGCGAGATAGACGCCCACCGGCAAGATCAGCCAGCCGAACGAATAGCGGGTCAACATACCCAGCCCGAGCAGCAACCCAACCCCAGCGGCGAAGATAAAAAGTTTTCTGCCCCCCGCGGAAGGTTCGCGCACTTCTTGCTCAACCAGCACCAGACACCACGCCAATCCAATGAAGATCAGCATCACCAGCATCGTGGACAAACCGGCCACGCTGAACCGCCAGAGCAATTCGCAGCCCAGCAACAGGATGCTCGAGAGCCACGCCACGCCTGGATCGAACAGCCGCCGCGCCAGCAGGAAGGTCAACGCGATCACGGCGAAGAAAATCATTTCGTTGAACAGGGCGATGACGAAATCCGGTTTGTAGCGCAGGAATTGCCCGCGAAAATTCCAAAAGGGCTTCGTCGAATTGATGGTCCAGTTCGGTCGCAGCACTTTCATCATTGCAGCCAGCGCGAAAGGATAAACCGGCGGATTCGCGAGGTCGGGATGGTCCTCCTTGAGCTGGGCGGGATCCTTGCTCTCACCGGCGTTATCGCCATTTCGTTCCTTGACCAGGTACACGCTCAACGGCCGGATGAAATCCGTCGTGTAGCCTTTGCCCTGCGCCAGGTTGCGTGCCAGCTGGGCCGAGTCCATGGCCTCTTGCGTGCCGAAATTCCGGAACGAACGCCAGTTGTAGCCCACGACCAAACCCAGGAGCGCGAGCACCGTCAGGATGGTCTTCAAGTGGCGCGTCCACGATCCGGCCTCGAGCTTTTGAATTACTTCTTGCAGATACGGCATGATCAAAATCCTTCCAACTGGTATGTGTGCAGTCTGCGATGAAACGTCCGCCGGCTCATGCCGATTTTCTTCGCCGCCCGGGTGCGGTTCCCGTCTGATTCTTTCAACGCACGAATGAATAACTGTTTCTCCGCTTCCTTCACCGTCAAATCCTTCCGCGCCAACAGCCGCGCTGGATCCGCGGCCGGGGGGAGATGCGCCCCTCGCACGGTTCGCGGCAAATCCCGCGCCGAAATCCGTTCGCCGCGGCACAGCACCACCGCACTCTCGATCGCCGTGCGCAACTCCCGCACGTTGCCCGGCCACGTATGATTTAGCAGCAACTCCTGCGCGTCCACGGTGAAATCGGCGAGCGGTTTGTGGTTCTCCTCCGCGAACTCGCGCAGAAAATTCCGCGCCAGCAAGGGAATGTCCCCCGCCCGGTCGCGCAACGGCGGCAGCGCGATCTCCACCACCCGCAGGCGGAAAAACAAATCTTCGCGAAAGGTTTTCGCCTTCACGAGTTCTTCCAGTTGTTTGTTGGTCGCGGTGATCAACCGCACGTCGGCCGTCAGCATTTTATTCGAGCCCACCCGCTCGAACGTCCGCTCGCCCAGGAAGCGGAGCAGCTTGATTTGAATCGTCGCGTCAATCTCGCCAATTTCATCCAGGAACAACGTGCCGCCCTGGGCCTGCTCGAATCGCCCAATGCGCCGCTCGTGCGCGCCAGTGAACGCGCCTTTCTCGTGCCCGAACAACTCGCTCTCCAGCAGCGTGGGCGACAGCGCCGCGCAATGCACGCACACGAGCGGCTGCCTCGCACGCGGACTAAGTTGATGAATCGCCTTGGCGACGAGTTCCTTGCCTGTGCCGCTTTCGCCGGAGAGCAACACGGTTGCGCGCGTGGGTGCGACCTGCTTCACAATGTCGAAGATCTCCTGCATCGCCGGCGATTCTCCCACGATATTCTCCAGGCCGAATTTCGTGTCGAGCTGCTGGCGCAATGCGACGTTTTCCACTTCGAGCTTGTTGGACCGCAACGCCCGGAGGATGCGCATTTCCAATTCGTCAATCTGCAAGCGCCCCTTCGCGATGTAATCGTCCGCGCCCCGCTTCATCGCTTCCACCGCCAGTTCCTCCGAGCCGTAGGCGGTCATCAAGATGCAGATGGGCGGCTTGGATAACGACTTCGCGCGGGCAATGAGCTTCAGGCCATCTTCGTTCGGCAGCCGGAAATCCGTGAGCACGACATCGAAGCTCTCGCGTTCGAGTAATTCCATCGCCGCCTTCGCGTCTTCGGCCAGGTAAACATCGAAACGATCCTCCAGCGCGGCGCGCAAGCCGTCGCGCGTGGGTTTCTCGTCATCCACAATCAGCAAGGTCGGTTTCAAAAAGTCACGCATCCCGTTTCACGTTCCCCGCATCATTTCAATCATGCCCCGGCGCTTCAAGCAATCGCGGTTTCTTTTCGTGCAACGGCAGCCAAAGGCGGAACGTCGTGCCGCGCCCGACGTGGCTCTCCAACTCGATCCGCCCGGCGTGCGCACGCACGATCCGCTGCACGATCATCAGGCCCAGGCCCGTGCCGGACTTCTTCGTGGTGTAGAACGGCTCGAAGATGCGGTTGATCTGCTCCTCTGGAATGCCGCCGCCCGTATCGGCCACGCTGACCCAAACCGCCTCCGCCGTTTCCCCCGTCTGCATCGTCAACGTGCCGCCCTTGGTCATCGCCTGCATTGCATTCTTCACTAGGTTCACCAGCGCCTGCTGGGTCTGCGTCGGATCAATCGGGGTCGCGGGCAGTTGCCGCGCCAGCTTGGATTTGATCGTGATGCCGCGGTTTTCGAGTTCGGGTTGAAGTAATTCGAGCGTCTGCCGGACGACTTCATTCAGCGAGGTGAGTTTGATTTGCAACGCCGCCGGGCGGATGGCTTGCAGGAACTGCGTGACGATGTAATCCAGCCGGTTGATCTCGCCTTTCGCCACGCCCAAATACTGATCCAGCTTGCGTGCCACGTCCGACGCGGTCGACACCTCCGCCGCGTCGGACGCACTCTGCCCCCGGCCGCGGCGCAGCATGGTGGGAGCTGCCGCCCGCGCCGTCGCGTTTTTCAGCTTCTTCAACTCCCGCTCCATGAGCTGCAAATGAATATGCAGCGCGTTCAGTGGATTCCCGATTTCGTGTGCCACACTCGCCGCGAGCAAAGTCAGCGCCTGCACGCGTTCACTCTCGATGGCCTCAAACGTCTTTTGCCGGGCCTCAGTCGCGTCATGCAAAATAAGCGCCAGCCCGGAACTGCCGGCTTGCTCCCCATCGAGCGGGGCCGCATAGAGCCGGATGAAGCGCGGCCGCGGATACCCGACTTCAAATTCGTGCCGCACGACGTGCCGCCCGCCGGCGGCGTCGAGCCGCGCGAGGGTTTTCCAATCCACCTCAGGAAGAATCTCACTGATGGGCCGGCCCTCGGTGCCGGATTGCAATCCGATCAACCGCGTCACCGCCTGGTTGAAATAAATCACCCGCCCGTTTTCGTCCACCACCAGCACCCCGTCCTCAATGGTGTTGAACAGCGTTTCCAAAAAACTCCGTTCGCGCGCCAGCCGCTGCACGACCGTCTGCAACCCTTCGGCATCGAGCCGTCCGATGCGGCCGAGAACCTTTTCGAGAAAACTGGATTTGGACGTGGCCAAGTGTCAGGTGCGGGGTATCAGAACCACTTTTTCTTTTTGAAATACCAGTAGGTCAGCACCGTAGAAACCGCCATGACGCCCCCGGCGACCGGGTATCCGTGCTTCCAACTCAACTCGGGCATGTGTTGGAAATTCATCCCATACCACGTCCCGACCATCATCAGCGGCGTCGTGATAACCGTGATCAGCGTGAGCAACTTGACCACCTCGCCCGTTTGATTCGAGGACATGTTGAGATAGACCTGCAAAATGCCCGTCAGCGAATCCGTGTAAAGCTGGGCCAGTTCCGCAATCTGGAACAGCCCGTCATACACGTTGCGATAATACGGCACCATGTGCGGGCGGATGAGCTTGAACTCGCCGCGCGCAAACCGCGCCAACACTTCGCGTTGCGGACCGATGATCTGGCGCAAATGCAACACCTCCTTCTTCACCTGCAAAATTTTGTTCAGCGTGGCCTTGCTGGGATTCGCCAACGCCTCCTGCTCCAACTCCGCGATCTCCAGCGACAACTCCTCCAGCGCCGGCTTGTAATTATCCACGATGGAGTCCAGCAGGTTGTAGGCGACCCGGTCCGGCGCGCGCGCGATGTGCATGGTGCCCTTAACCGCGCGGTCTTCCGTTTGCGACACGCTGCGGATATGACAGTCGTGGTAGGTGATAAGAAAATTCTTGCCGAGGAAAAAATTCAACTCGCTCGTGGCGAAAACGCCGTCCTTCCGACTGTAATCACGGCGTGAATCACCATGAAGAGATAAGGCGCAAACCGGTCCTCCTCCTTCGGCGAATATTCCTCCACTTTCGGCGCGAGGCTGGCCTCCACACAATCCTGGATGGACAGCGGATGGAAGTGAAACAACTCTTCGAGCACGAACTTCGCCTCCTCAGGCGTGGGATTTTCCAAGTCAATCCAAAGAAAAAGATTCGTGTCCGTCAACAGCGTGGGCATGAGAAACATCTCAATGTCCTTGCTGTGCAGACGGCCCTGCGTCGTGAATACGAGCGAACGAATCATGCTTGTGCTGGTGCGGTTTTCCGAGTCAACTTGTGGCCAGCCTAGCGTCTGGCGGCTAAAGTCTAAAGTTTAAAGTTCGCAGCACTTGGAGACAACTTGTTATCACCAGCAAGACGCTACGCCACCCGAAGGAACGCAGCGCGAGCCGGCGACTGCTCACGCTCCGAAGCAGCGATGGGGATCGGGCGGTGAAGTCGTCTCGATGCGCGGGGCCGTGACCCGCACTCCGCCAGCAAGAGAGTCGCAAGAATGATGGAGGCAACCGACCGAAGCATCGCCCCATTTGGTCCGTCGCTGGCATAGTCTGCTCGCAATCGGCTTCGTTGGACCTTTCACACGCCAATACCGTAGATGCGATTGCCGGAGATGGCGACGGCTTCGACGCTGGGTTTCGCGGTGTCCATGGTGCGGACGGCGGCGTTCAGGATGAGGAGGTCGGGAGCGAGCGAGGGTTTTTTTGGCGTGAGCAGGAGAGAGCATGGCAAATAGAATCGTTGTGGCCCGCAGAATAGCTTTCATGTTTGTTGCTGTGGCGGCGACCAAGTGACGAATGTTCTAGCTTCGAGCCGGGGCGCTGTCCAGAGCACGGGCGAAGAAAGCAAGAAACGACTGGCGGTTTTGCTCTGGCGGGGGTATTTGAAGAGGGCGCAGCGCAAGACAATTTTGGCCATGAAGATCACAGATGTATTGAGAGCGGAACACACAGTGTTTCAGCATTTATTCGACCACATGGAAACGACCACGCCCCGGCTCAAGAAGCTGGCGGAGGTGAAGATGCTCGCGGTGCTGGTGGACAAAGTCCTTGCGCCCCATTCCGCGGTGGAGGATGAACTGTTCATCGAGCCGTTGGAGCATTGTTTCGAGCAAATCGGGCAGAGCGAGACGTTCCACCACGAACACGCCGTGATGGAGGCCACGCTGACCAAAGTCGGCAAGGCCAGAACGCTGGCGGACGCCAAGCGGCAATTGCTCAGCGCCATCGCCGCGGGCCGCACGCATTTCGACAAGGAGGAGCGCATCGTCTTCCCGATGGCGGAACGCGTGTTGAAAGCCAAGACGCTCACCGATCTGGGCCGCGAATGGATGCACCGGCGCGCGGCGGCGTTGAAGTAGGAACGCCGAGCAGCGCCTCGGCAAGTTGCCGGGCCGGAATTCCAATTGGCCGAGGCGGGGCTCGGCGCTCCCGTCATGCTGCGGTCGTGCCGCAGAACTTTTGAAGTGCCGTGTTCACCCCTGCCACCAGTGCATCCACGCGCGTGTTCAGTGGAAAATCCGACGGAGCTTCCAAGGTGTAGGAGAGCCGCGTCTTATGCGTGAGCAGCCAGAACGCCTCCGGCCATTGGGCGCGCGTGCGCGGATCGGCGCTGGGGCGAATGATGCCCTGCTCAGCGGGCCGGCCTTCGATGGTCTCGGATGGGTCAATGGGGCAAACCTGACTCACCGCCGTGACCATCGGTTCTGCTAGCGATGGGCGGCTGTCCAGATTCAGTTCGTAAAGATAGAAGCCGTGCGCTTCCCAATCCTCGTGCAGGCAAAGACACAGATCGAAGCCGACTTGTTGCTCCAACCAAGCAACCTGAGCGCGAATTTCGGCTGACTGGAGATGGAGATAGTCGCGGTTGAGATCAATTCCTGATCCGTTTTCACGAGTGTTCTGCTGAAAGCCAGTCGGGTTCAGGCACGGAAGCAAAGTGATATCGGCGCCTGCGGGCCATTGGTTTTCGCGAAGCAGGCGTAAAGTCGCGAGTGGTCCGGCGGGCTCATCGCCGTGAATGCCGGTGGAGATGTAGATGCGCGGCGCGGGAGGTGGGACGTGGGATGCGGGACGGCGCAGGGCGAACCATTTGAAATCATCGAAGGTGTGGAAAGTTTCGGCAGTCCAACTATTTTCCCGGGCAGCCGTCCCGATCTCGTGCAGGACGTTGCGGATGGCAATCGTCTCGCCGTGATAGCGGTCGTGATTCTTGCCGAGTTTCTCCACGCCTGATCTTGGGTTCAAACAACCACGGTTTCCGTTTCAGCACGATTCTCCCGACAGCCGCAGCCAGCTTCTTCCTGATCGCTGAAGCCGTGGCTGTCCCAACTCGGATCGAGGCCGAGATCCTTGAGCATTTGCAGGTCCTTCTCGACGGACTGATTGAGCGTGGTGAGGTAGTTGCCCACCATTAGGGCGCTGGCGCCGGCCATGAAGATCATGCTTTGCGCATCACGCAGATTCACGGTGCGCCCGCCGGCGATCATGATTTCCTGACGCGGCAGGATGAAGCGGAAGCAGGCGATGGTTTTCAAAATTTCCATCACCGACAACGGCTCATTGTTCGCAAACGGGGTGCCGGGAATCGGGTTGAGAATGTTGACGGGCACGACGTTCGCGCCAATGGCCTTCAACTCAAATGCGAGGTCGCAGCGATCTTCCCGCGTCTCGCCCATGCCGATGATTCCACCGGAACAAATCTTGATGCCGGCTTTCTTCAGATACCCGATGGTTTGGAGGCGATCTTCGTAGGTATGCGTCGTGCAGGTTTTTGGAAAAAAACGGCGCGAGCTTTCGAGGTTGTGGCCGTAACATTCCAATCCGGCTTCCTTCAAACGATCCGCCACTTCCTGCTTCTTGATGATGCCGAGCGACGCATCGGGGCGCGTCTTGCCGCCAGCCTTCAACTCGCGGATCCGATCGCAAACCTCGTCGAGCATCGGCCCTTCGTTCAGACCTTTCCAGGCGGCCACCAACCCGACTGCCGTGACGCCCTTCAAGTTCGCTTCCTCAGCGGCTTCCTGCACCGGCTCGGGATCAACGAAGCCATACCGGGGCGAGCCCGTCTGGTAGAACGAGGACTGCGCGCAGAAGCTGCAGTTCTCCGAACACGCGCCGGCCTTGGCGTTGACGATGGAGCAGAGGTGAATCTTGTTTCCCTTGAACCGTTCGCGAATCCGGTTGGCCCAGGCGAGCAGGTCCAAGATGTCCGCCGAGCCTTCGAGCTCGAAGAGCCACAGGGCTTCGGCGCGCGTGACCCGTCCGCCTTCAAGCACGCGTTGGCCCAGATCGGTCAACCGGTTGTGATTCGTCGCGTCAATGGATTGTGAAATCATTGTTGACAGGTTATCGCATGGCTTTCACAGGGCAAGCGAAGTTCGTCCGAAACTGTCGCGTAGTTTTCAAAACAGGAATGTTTTGGAGTTAGCAAAACAGGAATGGTCATTGAGGTCGATTGGTGAAGCGCAGCACGGGTTTTTGTTTGGGGGCGGGCGCCGCCGTCAGGATGGAGTGATGGCCTGAAGGCCGGAGACAAAGCACGGCTTTAGTGGCGGGAGGTTTTTGGATCCGCAGGCGTTGCGTGCCGATCGGCACGCGGCCATCGCTGCCCACTTTGATCGGGGTGCGCACGCTCCACACATAGTCCCACCACGGGCAACGCGGGGCGGAGCGGAGGCTTGTGTAGTGCCCCTCAAATAACTAGACATAGCTCAGGGCTTCTTCACTCGCTGGCGAGGCTTGGTGCAGCCGGGTTTGATTTCCTCCAGCTTTTGAAGGGCGCGATCGAGCTTCCGGACGATGTCTTCCACGCGCGCCGTCCTCACAAAGGGTCGCGGGGTTTCATTCTACGCAGCCAGATAATCGGCGATGGCCTGCTCCAAGTCGGGCCCACTCAGAAACACCCCGCGGCGCATCGCCTGCTCCGTCAACTCCCGGAACCACCGCTCGACCAGGTTCCACCAACTCGAACTGGTTGGAATGAAGTGACACACAAACCGCGGATGCTTGGCCAACGAAGCGCGCCCCGCCGGGGTCTTGTGGGAGCTACCGAACCCGTCACCGCCATCGGTGTTGGAGGCTTTGAGATAGGCTTGCTGGGCGATGGGGTCAATGGTCAACGGGTAGCGGTCGCCGCGTTCGTCAATGGCGAGGCGGAGCGCCGCTTCGTCGGAGCGCGGCTGTGTCCAACGGACCAGCCGCAGCGGGTCGGAATCTTCCAGCGTGCTGCGGCTGGTGCTCCGCACACAGCCGCGCTCCAAGTCCATCGCCTCAAAGCGTGCCGGGAGTTTCAGCCCGTCGGCGTCGAGCACGGTCAACTCCGAGTAGGTCAGGGCCGCCGCGCCTTCCGCATCCACGAAACGCACGCCGCGCCCGTCCGCCTGTAATTCCGGGCGCAGGCGAACTTGTCAATCTGTGGGACTGACCCGAATGGCCCTTAGATAAGGCCTAAAACTTTCTTGTCCAGATTCTTACGGCGAGGCGGGTGGGGCACGGTCGCGAACAACACCTGGCGGGATAAGCGTTGCATCTCCTTGAGGGTCGCTTGCACTTGCCGCCAGTTGGCGAGCGCCGCCCACAACCACTCGTAATGTTCCCGCGACAGCGCCACGCTGATCGTCTTGCCCCGCACCTTGCGGGTCCACTTAGACTACCTCATGGCCCTGGAGCAACACGCCGAGGAGGTGACCAAGGTGCCGAGCGATTGGTTTCCCTGGAATTACCGACCGACTCTCGCGGCAAGATGCCGTGATGGGTTGAAACGCTGGCCGCACGGGGCCACGCTGTGAAAGTCCGAGTTAGTTAAATCCAAACTAAAACCTGAACCAGTCCCACTCATATATGAAAAAAACCTACGTGCTCAAGCCCGCCATGACGCTCGCTACCTTAACGCCCACCAAGGTCGGGCACAAGCCCGCCGCGCCCACCGATCCCGCGATCGCCGCCTTGGTCAACCGCATCGCTCCCGCCCCGCACGCTCCCACCGCGGCAGCCCTTGCCCACCGCCACCTTCGATCCCAACAAACCCGCCCTCAAACTCGGCCTCGATGTCCATCTCGAATTCATCATGGCCGTCGCGCAGAAGGATCACGCCAGCGCCCAGGCCCCGCGCAAGTTCTCCCGCGCGCAACTCGTCGAACAGGTCCGCAAGTGGGTCGCCGAGGGCTGGCAAGTGTTCTGCGTTCAGGAGTCCTGCGGCTTCGGCTTCGTGTTGCCTCACGAACTCGGTGCCGCCGGCGCGCAGAGTTTTCTCATCACCCCCATCGCCCTCAACGGCAAACGCAAAACCGACCAGCTCGATGCCCGCGCGCTCTGCTTGCGCCGGGCCCGCTGGCTCGACGGCAATCGCGACGAACTCGCCCCAATTCGCATTCCGACGGAAGCCGAGCAACGCAACCGCGAGGGGACGCGGCGCCGCAAATTTTCGGGTCGCCACATCCGCCCCCTGGCCAATCGCGGCCACGGCCAGGGCGCCGAGTATTGTCAGGTGCCCCTCCCGAGCCGCTGGTGGGGCCCGCGCAACTGGCTCAAACTCGCCACGGTGGATCCGTGGATCCTGAACGTGCTGGCAAAATTGCGCGAACTCATTGTGGCCTTGGAAGCGCAGCTTGCGGATTTGGAAACCGAATTGGTGGCGCGCGTCCAAGGCCAGGAACGGCCCAAGGGCCTGGGCGAAATCACGCTCGTCACGCTCGACGGTGAGGTCTGCGACAGGGCGCGTTTTAACAATCGCAAGGCGATGGGCAGCTACACCGGCTGTTGTCCCGGCGAACACACTTCCGCCGGCAAGCGCCGGATGGGGAGCATTGACCGCATGGGCAACGGCCGGGTGCGCTGCCTGCTGGTCGAAGCCGTCTGGCGCTTCCTGCTCTGGCAGCCGCAATGGAAAGCCGCGCTCAAAATGAAAGTCCGCCTGGCCGACGGCGTGGCGATGCGGAAGAAAACCGTCGTCGCCCTGGCGCGCCAACTGGCAGTGGATTTGTGGCGCTGGCGCACCGGCCGCGCCACTCTTGCCGACCTGGGCTGGGTCGCGGCGTAATCACCAGCCGCCAGCCGCAATCCGAAAACTCACAACGCGGAACGCGGAACTGAATGAAATTTTCCTTGAGCCAAAAACGTGAAATCCTTTTCGACCGGGTGCCTCCTGCTCGTAGCTGCAGCTGGTGGGTGCAAGCCCATTCGTCGGTTAGATGGGGCGGAGGCCCCGGTCGTCGCCGTCACTTACGCATGACACCGTGGGCGGAGAACTTTTCTCCTGCTCGGATAGGAGCTGGTGCGGGACCCTCTTGGTCTCACACACGTCACGCGGCGCCCCCGGTTGAAGACCTTCACGGACGCACTCACGGATCGAACCCAAAGGAAAAACTAATGCCCTGATTTTCTAAACGGACGGCGCGGGTCGCGCCTATTCGGGGCAGGCTCGGCGAGTTCGTTACGCGTGGCGACCGGCGGCGACGCGAGCTTGAGACTCGCAAGCCGTCACCGCCGCTCGCCTCGCCTGTCCCGAATCAACGGCGCGGCGAGCCGCAGGAAAAGTGCGAATGAAAAAAAATTGATCGAACCCAGCAAAGTAGTTGACACCCTTCATAGGAGCTGCAGCGGGTGATTGGCCCAACCCCGCGCCGAGTTTTTGGCGGCTACGCACGCTTACCGAAGCAATACGCTGGTTTTGACCGTCCGCTGACAGCAAGCGGGCGTTTTGAGTGGGGCTCGAAGTGAAAGACGAGTGAGAACATTCATGGACCCGGATTAAATCACAATCCAAGCTCTCCGCGCTATTGCCAGTTCCGCTGACGGATACGAGCTATCGGTTGCAAGACGCCAAGAAGCGACGCAAACCCGCGTAAGCCCGCCGTCGGAAATCCCGGCAAGTTCGGCCGCCGGGGGGGGCGAGCTGGAGGCTCGCTTTAGTTTGCCAAGAAA
Organism: uncultured Verrucomicrobiota bacterium; assembly: GCA_903828255.1. Taxonomy (GTDB): domain Bacteria; phylum Verrucomicrobiota; class Verrucomicrobiia; order Limisphaerales; family JADLHS01; genus CAIKLQ01. The sequence continues at coordinate 1,251 of CAIKLQ010000814.1, read as the reverse complement.
AATCCCGCCGACCGGACTTGACCCACCATCCGAACCTCGGTTTACTTTCGGGGAGGTGACGCACTTTTGGGCCGCTACCCGCCGCACTTTTCAACCGCCGTTTACAATAGCTCTCCGCTTGTGTTAATTGGCGTTGTGAACGATTGCTTCTTCATTTTTACTTCTGTGTTCTCACGATCCTACTTCCTCAGTTGGAATAGTATAAACCTTTTCTCCACCCGTAGATCCTCTTCCTTCCAGTCCTTGTCGTGCATGACCATCAGGTCGTCGCTGCCGGCCGACTCCATCACCACCGAATAATAAGGCAGGAACTGCTCCTTAAACGCCGCGTAATTAAAGATTCGGTACGGGAGACTCGCGTCGTGATACTCCGGTGGGATCCGCTGGATGGTGATCCTCTCCGGACGATCCACATAAAACGGCGTGCGGTCAATAACGATGAACCTGACCTTGTAACGGATCACCTCCTGGAGCCGGTCAAACGGCTTCTCCAGATACTGCAGGACCCCTGAGAACAGTACGCAGTCCGGTTTCCCTGCCGCCAGGCAGTCCTCCAGGTCATCGTGGAAACTGAGCCGCCCATCTTCCAGCTCCTTCCGGCCCGTTTCGACAAAATGATTCTGCTCAACGACCCGGTAGTCCAGTTCCGCCAGATGGTCCAGCATCCGGCGGTGCTGAAAATAGGAACTCCCCAGTGATCCGCCGAAATCCACGACCCTCAGCCGGTTATCGTTCAGTTGGCTGATATAAAGGAAGCCTGACAAGGTCTGAAAATTGTAGGGATATTGGTATAGGGGATAAAGGAGCGTATCCTTCTCGAACAGGGCAGGATCATTCTTGACCGCCAGAATCGACCGCTTGACCTTTTCCAGTATATTGCCCGCTCCGTAGCCCACGGATTTCTCTTTGGCCTCGTCCCATGTCGCGAAATCCCCGTACCAGCCGTAATGGCCCTGTGGTCCTAACATCCGGGCAAAAACTTTCTTCAGTGCTGTTTTCACATCAATTGATTGGAATTTTCATTATTATTTATAGAAAGGTGCATTACTGATGCTCCACGGTTCATTTATTTGCCAAGATAAAAAAGGTGGACCCTATCTTTTAGACCATGAAGCGCAGAAAATAAGATAGCCTCTCCCGGACTGCTGTCATGGTTGCTTTTGTTTGTGGTTCACTCTGCGCTTCAAAATCATTTGGAAGAGAGAGAACGAGCGGTGCGTGGCACGGCCCGTCCTCCCGCTCCCTTTTCTT
>CAIKLQ010000813.1 GCA_903828255.1 uncultured Verrucomicrobiota bacterium | reverse complement strand
TTGTTAAAAACGGGTGAATTGGAGATTAGTTCCTCAGCCGATAAAACCGGTTGCCGCTGGGCGGATTGACGATGAGGGTCTTGGTCGTTCCGTTATCCTGAATGGTAGCGGTGACGTTGCTCCAGTTTACCGAACTGACGCTGTTCGTGTTCTGTTGCAGCGTCCAGCCCGCCGAAGGCGACGGCCAGGAAACGGCCACGGTGTTGGTGGTGGTGCGGAGGACGGATAACAGCGGGGCGCCAGGAATTTGCACGGCTGACAGCGACCAGAAGCCACCGCTCACTGAGAAAGTGCCGCCGGACATGGTCGCGCCGGCGTCGGGTTGACCGATGGTGCCGCTGACGGTGTAAACGCCCCCGGTGCTTGTACCACCGCCGCCGTCAATGGTGGACCAGTCTAGGGAGTAGGTTTGGGCGCGGGCAGTCGCCGCGCCTCCGAGCCAGAGCGCCAGCGACAGCGCGAACAAGAATTTGGTTTTCATGATTTTGAGTGGTCTTCAGTTATCGTTTTGTCGGAAATCGGAACCTCATTGCTAATTTCCGATCGTGACGGTGCCGACCGGGGCGAGCACTGTGAACGCCTTGCCGTCCGCACCCATGGTCATGGTGTTACCGGCGAGTTTCGTGTAAGCGCCTTCGACGATGGCGATCCGCCCGCCCGAAACAACCGTGGCGACCGCTTCGGTCACGGTGTTATACGGCTGGAAGATCGTGCCGTTTTCGACGGGCGCGTTGGGATACGTCACCGCGTCCACGTACTTCGTGTTGGCGCCGAGGAAACCTTGCAGGAGGCTTTCCAGGCCGTTGTGCTCAAAGGACGTGCCCGAGTTGCTCCCGCCACTGCCTGACGTGCAGCCTCCGTGCGTGTGAATTCCGACGGTGAACCCGTTGGCGTTCCAAATGATCGGGCTGCCAGAGTTGGCCGGTTCACTGTCGGTCTGATAGGTATGGGAAATGTCGGTAACGCTGTTGACCACTTCCGCGACATAGGGGCCGGTCGCGGTTTGCAGGGTGCGGCTTTGGGCGTTGCAGTTTGGATGGGTGCAGGCGCCGCCCGAGTCCCAGGCGCAGCAATTCGCCACCGGTCCGGCGGGGGTGTTGTCCACGCCAAATCCCGTGATGCGGATGGTCGCCGCCGCCGCCGGCGTTTCGCGGCTCATGCGGAAGAAGCCGTAGAGCAAGTGGGCGCGATTGCCGGTGCTGTTGTTGGGCAGCAGACCGAAGACGGTGTAATCATCGCCGGCCCCGTTGTTCACCGAGGTTCGATTGGTGAGATCAATCGGAAACTGGTCCTGGGGCGCCGAGGCGACCGTAACTCCGCTGGCGGAGGAAGCGGGGACGTTGACCTCGAAGACGCCACTCACCGGGCCGCAGTGCCCCGCCGTAAGCACGCCGCCATTGGAAACCAGCCAAGCGGTGCAGCCGGTGATGCGGCCGACGCGGTTGTCGGTCGAAGCGACGCGGCTATCGGCCCCGCAGAGCGTCTCTGGGAATCCGGATGGAGTGACGACTTTCACCCGGCTGCCGCAAGTCTTACATTCGGTCACCAGATAATCCACTTGGGCGAAAATGCCCTGCTCCCCGGGCGCGACCACGAGTTCGAGTTGCACCTGGTCGCCGTTGAAAATGGCGCTGGTGCTCTGCCAGTAGCCCATGCTCACCGTGTCGAGCTTCTGCCGCCCGCCGTCCCGCAGCGAGGTCAACGCGAGGTAACTGCGCTGGCCCAGGTTGAAGGCGCTGAAGTGGATGCGGATGGTGTTGGGATCGGTTGGGGCCAGGATCCCGGTTTTGAAGGCCACAACTTCACTGGTGGAGTCGTTGCTCTGAACGCCGGTATCGAGCGAGTAAAGCAAGGGCTCTTGAGTGGCGGGCAGTTCGCGGGCCGGCGCTGCGGACCCGCTGTCGAGCAGCAAGCCCGCTAGGGCCAAAGCCAGCGAAGTGGACGTTCTGCCGTCCAACGGGCATTTGAAGAGATTTGATTTCATGGCTGATTCCTCCGGTTTACTGGAGCGACACAAGCATCAGCACGAGTCCCTTGCCCTGCGGCAGGGCCGTCATGGCTTTGCCGATGATCGCGCCTTGCGCCCTGGTGTGATCGGTGACTTTCATGCCGTGACCGGGCGTGTCGGAAGTGGTGATGAGGTCGCCCGGTTCAATGGCACCGTGCGTGGCATCCACCCAGCAATAGACGCGACCCGTGAGCGCGACGGGATGTTGACCGTCAGCCTTGGTGCCCTTTTGGCCCATCAACATGCCCGGTTTGACGCCACCCGCGCCGCTGATGACGCCGGCGACAGTGCGGTCGTAGGACTTGGTGCTGGGTTTGAGTTGGCCGGGATTCTGGGGATCAATGCAGACAATCATGCCGGCTTTGAGGGGATCCTGCATGGGATTGATGTCGAATTGTTCGGAGAGGTCGCTGCCGCCGGTGATCTGCAACTCCTGGGTGGTGATCCGGCCATCGCCGCTGAGGTCGGCCTGCAAGGTGATCGTGGCCGTGCCGTCGCTCTTGTAGAGCTGGAGGTAGCCGCAGCCGACGCCGCTGGCGTCGGAGTCCAGTTGGACAGTGGTTCCGCCGGCAGCATTCCTCATCAAGATTTGGCCACCGGTGTTGACATCTTCGGCGCCGATGATTTGGACCGTCTCCGTGCCAACCGCGTCATACACGGAAACCCGGCCCCCGGCACCCGTGCTGTAGCCATCGAGCGCGACGCGCACGCCGGAGTTGGTGTTGTAAACATAAACCAGTCCAGCGCCGCCGCTGTCACCGTAGAGGTTGACTCCGGCACTGCCGTCGCTCGTGTAGGCAGTGACTTGGCCGGCGCTGCCATTCCCGGCGCCATCGAGCAAAAGCCGCGTGTTTCCTGTGGCGTTGTAAACGCTGATCGAACCTGCTCCAGCATCCTCGCCGTCCAGCCGGACGCCGTAGCCGCCATCGGCAGTATAAAGCGTGATCCCGCCGCCGTCGTCGCCGTCGTCGCCGTCAATCTCCGCGCGGAAACTGCCCGTGCTGTTGTAAAGCGCGAGGCGTCCGCCGCGGCCATCGCTTTCCTCGGCTTCGAGCGAGATGCCGAAGGTGTTGTTGTCTTTCTTCAACGTGAGCTTGCCGCCGGTGGTGGCGTTGGCTTGGCCCAGTAGTTCAACGGTTTCCGTGCCGGTGTTGTCATTGACGGAGATTTCGCCGCCGCTGCCACTGGTGGGGCTTTGACCGTAAAGATAAATCCGGCGGCTGCCATTGGTGTTGCCGATTTCGATGCGACCCGATCCGCTGGCGTCGCCATCCGCAATCACGCCGATTCCGCCATCGGCTTGGTACAGGGTCAGTGAACTCCCAAAGTTGTTGCCGACCAGGTACGCGCGGAGATTGCCATTGGTCGTCCGCAAGTACACGCCGCCATAGGTGGAAGCCCCAATCAGTTCGGTTCGAGCTGCCCCGTCGCTGCCATAGCCTCGGATGGTGCTGTCGCTGCCACTCAAAATGAGTCCGGGCGTGCCCGTAGCGTTGCGATAAATGTTCAACTGCCCGTTGATCGTCGAACTGCCCAGATCAAGGTTGTCCGCCAGTTGGGTGGAAGTGATGGTGTTGTTGGCCAGATCCGCGCCCACGATGGTGCCATCGAGAATCTTGGCGGAAGTGACGGCGTTGGTGGCGAGATCAATCGTGGCGACCGTGCCATCCAGAATCTTCGCGCTCGTGACGGCGCCATCCGCCAGCGGGGAGGAGGCGGCGTAAAGCGCGTAGGGCGTGGGCGTCACTTCCTGGCGCGGCAGGAGCGTGGCGAAGGCGCCGCCGCCGTTGGTCCGCGTGCCCAGTTCCAACCAGTAGGCCGTGCCGCTGAAAACCCCGATCCCGAAATCCACCGTGGTGGTGAACAGGCCGCCGGAGACGGCGACGCTCAGGTTGGTGACGGTGGCCGTGGCCAACCCAGCTGCGCTGCTCGGGAACAGGCTGAAGCGCACATCGTAGTTTCCAGTGGGCGCATTCGTGGCGTCGGTCAGGCGACCCTGATATGTGAACGCCGTTCCCAAGGGCGCGGCGGAACTCGGGATGGTGACGAGCGCCAGCAAACTGGCGAGGGTGGAGAAACAATTGCGGGCGAGGTTTTTCATAGAGGTTTTAGATGGTTGCTGCATTTGGAGGCCAAAGCAGTTGCCGACGACAAGTGCCGTAACCGCGGCAACTACTTCGATCTTTGCCCGGCGAGATTAGTTCGATGGCGTTCTGAGGTCAACAAGGAATTGAAAGTCAATGGCGTTTTTCGCAAAGTTCCTTCCGAATCGTGAGCGTTTTGGCGGTTTTGTAGAGTTCATTGGCCGCAGGGCGGCAGATTGTTCGTTTGACGAAACTCCGCCCCTACCGCCAATATCCCCCCCGTCATGAATTCGCTCGCCGCAGGTCAACGGGAGACGCTCCGCACGCGCGGTGGCGTGGGGACAGCCTGCGTTCCTGCCCGATGAGTGGCCCCAGCGTCCATCGTCCGCGTAATCTCGACTGGCAACGCGCCGCCGCGTTGCTCTATGGCGATTGGGGCACCAGCAAAGCCTACGTCATCGGCTTGGCGTTTGTCGTCGCCGGCTACTCCGCCCTGCCGATCATCCTCGCGGTCTGCGCGCTCACTGGCCTCGTGGCTTACAATTACATCGTCATTTGTCGGCATTTCCCCGACGGCGGCGGCGTGTATTCGGCGGCGCGACAGCAGGGCCGCGTGTTGGCCGTGATGGGTGCGTTGATGTTGGTGGCCAATTTTGCGGTGACGGCGGCGTTGAGCGGTTGGGCGGCGGTAACTTATTTCGGAGTGCCGCCGGGCTATGTCAAATACGCGACGATGGCGGTCATACTGGGCGTGGGCGTGATAAATTACTTCGGGCCCAAGCACACTGGCAGTTTTGCCGTGACGCTGGCGGTGCCGATGGTGATTGCGGTGGTGGCCATTGGGCTCTTTGCCTTGCCGCATCTCTCGTTCGTCAATCTGGAGCGGACGCACGAAAGTTTTTCAAAAAACTGGGTCGAGTTCGCCGGCGTGATCCTCGCCCTCAGTGGCGTCGAGGCCATTGCCAATCTGACGGGCGTAATGAAGCTCGACCCCGGGGCCACAATGGAGTCGCCGCACGTCGGCGTGACGGCGCGCAAATCCATCTTGCCCGTCGCGGTCGAGGTCGTTTTGGGCACGTCGTTGCTGGGGTGGGCGATGCTCTCATTGCCGCGGGAATTGCAACCGGAGTTGGAAAAGCGTTGGGAGGACATGATGCGCTTTCTGGCGGAACGCTACGGCGCCATGGCTCTGGGCGAGCCGTTCGGTCAGGTGTTTGGGGTAGCGGTGGGCATCATCGTCGGGCTGCTGCTTTTGAGCGCCGTCAACACGGCCATCGGGGCGCTGATCGGATTATCCTACATGATGGCGCGCGATGGCGAAATGCCGCGAAACCTCACCCGCCTCAACAGCCACGGCGTGCCTTGGATTCCGCTGGGGCTGGCGGCGGCCATGCCTTTCCTGGTGGCGGCGTCTGCGACGAACCTGGAATCGTTGGCCGGGCTTTACGCCATCGGCGTGGTGGGCGCGATCACGGTGAATCTGGGTTCGTGTGTCTTCAATCCCAAACTGGGGCTGAAATGGTATGAGCGCAGCGTGATGGCGGTGACGTTCGTGACGCTGTTTGCGGTCGAACTCACCATCGCCCGGACGAAACCGGATGCGCTGTTCTTTTTGTGTTGTGTGGTCGGCGGCGGGCTGGGATTGCGGGCGTATTCGCAAAAGCGGGCCGGCTTGCGCACGATCACGGTGTCGGAACATCTCGCGGCGTCGGTCGCGCCGGAGACGGCGTTGGACTTTCAGATCAACCTCAGCCCCGGCCAGTCCATCCTCGTTTGCGCGCGCGGCTTGACGCCGGTGTTGCGCTTCGCGCTGGAGGAGGCGCGCTTCCGGCAAGGGACGCTTTACGTGCTCTACGTGAAGGAACTCGCCGTCACGCTGCCCGGCCCGCTGGATAACACCGAGCGGGTGCGTTGGCAAGACGACCCGGAAGCTGCAAACATCATGGCGCCCATGCTGGAACTGGCTCGGCAAAACCAGGTGCAGGTCATTCCGCTTTACTCGGTGAGCGAAAATCCCGCCGCCACTATCCTCGATCTGTCCGCGACGCTGGGCATTGACATCCTCATGCTCGGGGCGCGCCACCGCCGCACGCTGGCGCAGATGTTTAAGGGCGACGTCGCCAATCAAGTCGCGAAGGAATTGCCCGAGAACATCCAACTAGTTATCCACGGGTAAGGAGTGCGGAGCTCCAACTCCGCGGGCTGCCAAAAGATCGGAGGCGGAAGCCGGGGAGAAATTCAACATTCAACCTCCAACATCGGATGATCGGCGTCGGGACCATCGCCGGAGGCTTGGAGGTTGGGGGTTGAATGTTGAATCCTCCCCCCAACGACCCGAGCTGAAGCTCTACGCTTCTTCCGCTGGCGAAATTTTTCTGGCCTGAGCAATTTGCCGCAACTAGCCCACTGCGACCCGTGGTGGAGTTTGCAGAGAATTCCCGCGCCGAATCTGGCGTTTGTTGCCTTCCTCCCGCGCTGCTGACCTCGTGGCATTGCCATTGCTGTAGGCGCGGTGCGTTGAACCAACGCCCAGCAAACAACCGGCACAACGTCGGTGCGGATAAAAATCGTATGAAAAAAATTGAAGCCATTATCAAGCCCTTCAAACTTGAAGAAGTGAAGGACGCTCTGGGAGAAATCGGGATCGAGGGCATGACCGTCAGCGAGGTCAAAGGATTCGGTCGCCAAAAAGGCCACACGGAAATTTACCGCGGCAGCGAGTACACCGTGGACTTCCTGCCCAAAATCAAAATCGAAATCGTCACCCCCGACGGGCAGGTCGAAAAAGCCGTGGCCACCATCGTCAAGGCGGCGCGCACCGGCAAAATCGGCGACGGCAAGGTATTTGTCTATTCCGTCGAACAGGCCGTGCGCATCCGCACGGAAGAAAAAGGTGAAGCCGCCGTTTAATTCCAGCGCGAAGAAAAAAAACCAAAACAAAAAAACATGAAACGAATTCTCCTCACTCTGGCGTTGATCGCCACCACCACTGGTAGCGGGCTTAATTTGCGCGCGGCGGACGCTCCGGTTGCCGCTCCCGCTCCCACACCCACCCTCGAACAACGCATCGGCTCGTTGGAAGCCTACGTCAACAATGGCGATCCCACCGCTGTCTTGAAAGTCGGCCCCAAGGACAAGGATGGCAATCCGACCATTCCGGATGGTTTGGCGACGCCAACCTCGGCCACTTCCGGTCCGGGCCATAATGCCTGGATGATGACCAGTTCGGCGCTCGTGCTTTTCATGACGCTGCCCGGATTGTTCCTTTTCTACGGCGGCTTGGTGCGCCGGAAGAACATCCTCTCCGTCATCGCGCAGTGCTTCGGGATTGCGGGCATGGTGACGATCCTCTGGGTTGTTTTCGGTTACAGCATGGTCTTCGCCGACGGCTCCGGGCCGTTCTGGGGAAACATGAAATTCGCCATGCTCAAGGGCGTCAACTCCGCACCGAACCCGAACTACGCGTATTGGGTGTCGCATAACGTCTTCAGCATGTATCAGCTCATGTTCGCGATCATCACGCCGGCGTTGATCCTCGGCGCGATCGCCGAGCGCATGAAGTTCAGCGCCATCCTGTTGTTCGTGGGACTCTGGATGGTGGTCGTCTATTTCCCGCTCGCCCACATGGTCTGGGGCATTGATGGTTTCATGAATGGCGTCTGGAACGCGAAGGCCAGCATCCACGCGATTGACTTTGCCGGTGGCACGGTCGTTCACATGTCGTCCGGTTGGTCGGCGCTGATCCTGTGCTTGATTCTCGGCAAGCGCCTGGGTTTCCCGAAAGAACCGATGCCGCCGCATAGCATGGTGCTCTGCGCCGTGGGCACCGGCATGTTGTGGGTGGGCTGGTACGGCTTCAACGCCGGCAGCGCAGTGGCCGCGGACGGCGTGGCGGCGAATGCCTTCATGACGACCACCATCGCGACCGCCGTGGCGTCCTTCGTCTGGCCGCTCGCCGAGTGGATCACGCGGGGCAAACCCAGCGTGCTGGGATTCTGCTCCGGCGCGGTTGCGGGTCTGGTGGTGGTGACGCCAGCGTGCGGTTTCATCAGCGGGGGCGGGGCGCTGGTCATCGGCGTGGCGGCGGGAATCATCCCGTGGTTCTTCTGCTACAAGGTCAAGCACTGGTTCGGTTATGACGACGCGCTCGATACGTTTGGTGTCCACGCCGTCGGCGGAACGCTCGGAGCATTTCTCTCCGGCGTGTTGGCCGTGCCGGCGACCCTCGCCGACGGCAAGGTCAACCCTGACGCCGTGAACGCCAACTTGGCGGGGAACATTGATAAATTAATCCACGGTCACACGCTCTGGCTGGAACAACTCAAGGCCATCGGCGTGACGCTCGCGCTGGCCATCGTCGGCACGATTGTGATCGCTTACATCGTGAAAGCCGTCGTCGGTCTGCGCCCGGCGGAAGAAGTTGAAGTGGCCGGTTTGGACCTCGCGGAACATGGTGAAGAGGGCTATCACCAAGCGCGTGGTTAAGAATTGTTGGTGATGGTTGGGTGGTGGTGAGAAGACGCGCCGTCGGTGGGGCAACCCGCTGGCGGCGCGATCTTTTTTGCTTTGAGGCGCTTGGCCCCACCGGCTTTCATTACCAAGCGATCTGGACAAATGGACTTGTTTTCCGAGGCTCTGACCCCAAAAATTTGCAAGCCTTGGGGCCAAACCATGAAAGCCAATTCGCGACGATTCAATCGGTTGTCGGCGGTAGTGACGGCCATCGCGCTGTGCGCTCCCCTGTCCGGGGGGACGCAACCGGTCACGGTCACCGCGCCGGCGAGCAGTATGCTCAACGGCACCGCCACGCTCAACGGCATGGTCAATCCGCTGGGCGCTGACACGACGGCCTGGTTCGAGTGGGGCACATCCACCAATTACGGCCAACCAACCGCGCCGGCCAACGCCGGGAGCGGCGCGGATGTGGTGCCCGTGAGTGCGGCGTTGAGTAATCTGACCCAAGGTTTGACCTATCACTACCGGTGTGTGGCCAGCAACAGCTTGACCGTCGTGCGCGGAAGTGATCGGCCGTTCTGGACTCCCGTTATCACGCTCAATGGCCCCAATCCACTGACGAATGAATGCCATGTGCCATTTGTTGATCCCCAGGCAGCCGCAAGCGCTCGCCTGCTTGCAATCGCGGCGGGTTCACGGCACCGCCTCGCCCTCAAGGCTGACGGTTCGGTCGCCGGCTGGGGAGACAACTTCTACGGCCAGATCAATATTCCAGCTGCCGCAACAAATGTGATGACGATTGCAGCGGGCGGCAGACACAGCCTCGCACTCAAAGCTGATGGCGCGGTCATCGGCTGGGGAGCCAACGACTACGGCCAGATCACCATTCCCGCCAGTGCGACCAACATCGTGGCGATTGCGGCGGGCGACGCTCACAGTCTTGCACTCAGGTCGGACGGATCAGTCGTCGGTTGGGGAACAAATAACTATGGCCAAATCACCATTCCAGCCAATGCGACCAACATCGTGACCGTCGCGGCATACGCTGCTCACAGTATGGCGCTCAAGGCCGACGGCACTGTCATCGCTTGGGGCGACTTCGGCTATTACATGCCTGCCAGCGTAACCAACGTAGTGGCCATTGCGGCAGGTGGTTATCACAGTCTGGCGCTCAAAGCCGACGGATCGGTCGTCGGCTGGGGAGACAACTTCTACGGCCAGATTACCATTCCCGTCAGTGCAACCGACATCGTGGCGATTGCAGCGGGTCGGGGCCACAGCCTAGCGCTCAAAGCCGATGGCACGGTCATCGCCTGGGGGCAAAATGATGCCGGCCAGACTGGAATCTCCTACAGTACCAGCGTGATAGCGATTGCGGCGGGTAGTTATTTCAGTCTGGCACTCAAAGCCGACAGCACCGTCAAAGACGTGGGCTACAACTTCGTCGTCCAGACCACCATTCCCGCCGATCTGAACCATTTGAATTTGCCCCTCACCGTGACTGGCACGGTGGATGTGAATAATCCCGGCACTTACTCGCTGTCTTACAGCGTCACCAATTCCCTCGGCGCCGTGGCCATCGCGTTTCGCACGGTGATCGTGAAGGATACTCTGCCGCCGGTCATTACCCTGCTAGGAAGCGATCCGATTCTACACGTCATGGGCACGCCGTTTGTGGATCCCGGCGCCACCGCCACCGACCTTTGTGCCGGGGATTTGGCGACCAGCATCCAAGTGACCGGCAGCGTGGACGTAAATGTGCCCGGCAGCTACCAAATCCACTATAACGTAAGCGATGCCTACGGTCATCCAGCCGAGGCCATCCGCACGGTGGTGGTGGGCCGCCCGCTCGTCACGACGCTCCCGGCAACGGGCTTGCTCAATGATACCGCCACGCTCAATGGCACGGTCAATCCGCAGGGCGCAAATACCACGGCCTGGCTTGAATGGGGAACAACCAAGGCTTACGGAAACCGCACCTCCCCTCAGAGCATTGGCAACGGCACCAATGCGGTGGCGATGAATGCCGTGTTGAGCAGTCTGACTCCGGGAGTCATCTATCATTATCGGTGCATGGCCAGCAACAGCGGATGGGTAATTCCGGGAGCCAATCAGACATTCTGCCTACTACCGCTCACGCTCAAAGGCCCCAGTCCCCTGACCAATGAATGTCATGTAAGCTTTAATGATCCCAGAGCAACGATCAGCCGTCCGCTGCTCGCAGTTGCGGCCGGTGGTTTTGACAGTCTGGCGCTCCGAGTTGATGGCACGGTCGTCACCTGGGATTACCTCGGTCACATTATCATAACTCCCGCTAGTGTGACTAACGTAATTGTTTGTCTGATATGACCCATTCTAGTTCTGTCACGGAATGTGAACCCTGCACAAATATGGGGGCTTGCCGGAGGCAAGCATATAGGTCACCAAACATGCCGCTGGAATCCAGCGCGCCGCACGCATCAGCGGGCTCGGGAACCGCGCGACCGGGGTTGCTTGCGAGTGCGTCGGGTGGCGCGAACGGGAGTCGCTACGGTTTCGGTTTGGGCTTTATGATGCCAGTCGAGTGCCAGAACCAAAACGCTGACTGCGAACAAGAACAAGCCGAAGAACCGTAGCGCGTGGGCTTCCGTGTCGACCAGTTTCAAGGCGATAACGACGCATTCACCTGACGCTACCGAGGTGATTTTTGACGTGAGAGTTTTATGGATCATACACGACCAGCTTTGAAGACATGCTGGGTTACGCGACGGAGTCGCGCAGTTCCCAGACGTCTCCCTGCCCGGCGTTGTTTGGTTCAACAACCCCGTGATGCCAGAAAGAATTGCCGGCGCGCGGGCGGAATCGTGGCCCTCGTTCGGAGCTAGATCACGACCAGCCCGGTACTCAAACCTGCCGCACCCACACTGGCAACCTTGATCAACTCGACTGATGGGTCACTGCGCAATCGGCGGCCAAGTTGGTGGCCCCATCCATTTCGCATCCGATTGCGTTGATGACGCTGGCGCACGCGCACGAAGTGTGCTGCCCTCCTCCCTCGTGCTCTGAGCATGTAAACACCCGCACAACCCCAATCCAGCTTGCGTTCATCACAACCTCTGGCCTTGAAGAAAACTCATCCAAAAAAGGGATTGCCGCGGGCTGGCTTTGCCTGCCAGCCCGCTGATTGAGCGCCGAACCGTCTGAGCGAGGGGGCGGCCCTTATCTTTCAAGGGATGGTGGCGGCGGTTGAATTATTTCTTCGGCCTCAGGTATTTTCTCGGCCCTGCCAGGGGTGGCGTGGGAAGGACCTACTTCCGCACCCATTTGAGAAGTTGTTCGATCTCGGCGTTCTTTTCGGTCAAGGACAGGGACAATTGCTGGTTCGTCTCCTGGAGGGACATTTGCTGTTGGGACAGGGCGGTCATTTGGCTTTGAAGGGAGCCGATTTGGTGATGCTGCCCTGCCAGCATCACCACGAGGAACACCAGGAGCACGATTGCCGCTACCGCCAGGATTTTCCAGAGGCGGTGCTGCTCGTCGTGCATTTGCTTCGTGGGTAGCGTCATGAGTTCGGTCCGAATGTTGTACAATCTGTCGTTCAACTCCTCCAATTGGGACGAGAGCGCTTGGACTTTGGGTTCTAATTCCTGCGTCTGAATCTGTTCGTTGGCTTGTTTCTGCATTTGCTTTCGGAGGTCGTTGGTTTTCATATTGTTGTTTCTGTTCGGCTCGGTGTTGTTGTCGTTGGGCTAAACGTTTGGAAATCCCCTGCCAGGAGTACGCGCGGGCGACTTTGCTGCCTGTGATTTCAACGTTCCGGACTGCAAAACCAATGCCCGACACATGGCCAGTGCTCGCCCGGTTGAGTTGGAGGGTGACGCCAAGTTGTTGGAGGCGGTTTTCAAAGTCTTCAAACGTGCCGTCACAGACGCGCAACACCAGTTCGATGGCCGCGGCGATTTGGACTTTGGCCGGGATTTCTGGCGTCGCGCCAGCGGCAGATTCGTGCTCATACTTGCGCCACTGCCCGGAAGTCAAACGCACCTTCTTGTCATCGGCACCCTCAAGACCGGGCGTGATGGTGAGGCCGAATTCCTTTTCCAGCGTTTGGGTGGCGGCGATATGATTCAGCCCTTCCCATTTGCCGCGCCAGATTTCACCATCATCGGAAATCCTGGAAGTGAGAATGTGGGTGTGTTCTTCGGGATGCTTGACGAGCGTCCAAGGACGATCTGGGGAAAGTTTCATGAGGACAAAATACCGCACAGCAATCTGTCGCCAGAGTTCGTCGGAAATGTCCTCGCCTGCCGGAAGGCGCAGCGGGATATGGAGAACGGGCTTTTCGCAATCGGAGCGGAGTCGGCGGACCTGAGCAAATTCACGAGCCATTGCCCTTGCGGTGCGCCCCAGGAGATTTCCGCCAATAATTCTCGCCTTCTTTCGTTCGCCAAGGAGGTAATTGAGGCAACCCCGAAAGGATCGCCCCCGGATAACTTTGCCTTTCATTTGTCCCCTTTCTGGCCGAGCAGTGCGGCCCGCAGATTGAGGATTCCATCTTTGAGTTGAGCCAGAAGCGGACGTGCATCTTCTGGCATCCGCCCGGCGTTCAAATGTGCAGCGATTTGATTGAGATTGGCCAAAGGGCGGCTCAACTCTCGCCACACCTCCAAGTTGACCGGCGGCACTGACGGGCGCGGTCCATTCAAATAGGCATCGCGCAAGACGTCGGCCAGTTCTTTGTGTTGGGCCGCCGCATCCGTCTTGAGGCGGAGGAGTTCCGCATCGGAAAGGCGCACCGAAACGCAGTGCGTGCGCAATTCCGCCGCAGGCTTCTTTTTGCGGGGCTTGTAAGGCGTCTTTGGCACGCCGTTCCACCCGGCGCGAACACAGTGAGTGTCGGGCAAGGTGAACTTTAGCGAAGCGGTAGTTACACCTTGCTCCTTGCTCCTTACCGTTTTGTGGCGGTGGTACACCAGCTATGCCAGTGGCAGCATTGGCGGCGGCGGCTGCCGACAGGCGTGGGGCGGGCGATTGTTCCGGCGCTGGGCTTGCCCCGGGCGACTGAACCGGCGGAGCGTGCGTCGTGGACAAATCAGTAACGGCAGGAGTTGGTTGTGCCGTGGAACTTGGCGCGGGCTTCCCAGTTTCCCCCGCCCGGATGTTTTGCAAATGCTGGACGTATTCTTCGCTATCCTGCCAAGCTTGCGCCCCGTCCTTCCGCGATGCAGATACCCTAGCGGCAACCGCCGGATTTGGCGCCGATGTCGCTGTCAGTGAGGGTGGAGCGGGCGATTGTCCTGATGGTGGCTTTGCGTCGGACGGCGGAACCGGCGGACCGTGCGCAGTGGCGGCACCACTGCCCGTGGAAGTTGGGTTTAGCGCCGGACTTGGCGCTGGCGTGGAGTTTGAGGCAGCTCGCCAATTGGGCGGCTGCGGTGTTATTTCATTTTCTGGCTTCCAGTCTCGCGGTATAGGCATAAGTCGCCTCGTCCGCTGGCTCATTTTGACAACCCCAACGACCGGGTTGGACCGGTTAAATCTCCCGGCGTTTGCATTTCAAAATGCCTGTGGCGTCTAAGGCCACTAAACAGTTTAGCAGCGATTTTGGGTCCGCTCGGGAGGTATGTGGAAATACTTAAAGAAATCTTTCCGGCTTTTCTTTGTGGTGTTATATGTTTGAATTCAATATGTTACTTGGCAATTGAACCGAACGGACCCGTGCAGCGGCCCCGCCAGAATTTGGCGGTGGGCGCTTTTTGAGCGCGAATTTGTCTGGGAAGTTCCCTTGCGACGAGAAAAACAGGCGCGTCTGCCACGTGAATGACTTATCCGGCCAGCAAAGAAGCCCATCTCTGATGGTTCCACAGCCGGTGCTTTAAGGGCTTCCGGTGACATGGAGTCCCCATGGTTACAAAGACGATCCTTTCGGTCGAGATTCCATGCCTTTTGGTCGGAATGCACGGCGGGCCGAATTCGCACTCGCAATCACTTATGGATTAACTCGACAGACGAGGCTGGCGGTCCGGAGCGTTCACCCAGTTCTGCGGCTGGGCTCCGGTTTGCCGAGGTTCTTCACGTGATTTTATCCAAGACGGCGCGTTTGAACCATGCTGGAATCCGGTCGGATTTCAATTCCAACTTCCGTCCCTCGGTAATTTCCGCCAACCAGGTGTGTTGGCGATCTTGATTGTCGCCGGAGTTGTCGAAGATGTAAGCACGATTGGTGTGCCGGATTGACTCCATCAACAAATCCAGCGAACGATGGTAACGCGCTTCGATCCGGTCTTCCGGCACGGCGTGGCCACCCAGCTTTACCCGGCTTTTCACCCGCGAAATGTTGATCGCCGGGTCATCGGTGGCGACGAAATACAGATACGTCCGAAAACCGGCCGCCTGCGCCTGCGCCAGCAAGTCCACCTTGCTGGGATGCGACATCACCGTTTCCACCGTGAAAGACGTTTTCTGTTCCAACAGCTTTTGCCGGATGAAGTCACTCGCCACGGAAGCCAGATACGAATTCACCGCCACCGTGCCGAATTCCAACCGGTGCTTGCCAAAAACCAGTTGTTTGGCGGCGTCACCGAACCCTGCGGAGTTGAGGAAAGTCGAGTTTTGGAAGAAGAGTAGCACCTCGGCGGCGGCTGTCGTCACGCCGTAAGCGGTGAAATCCAGAAAGCCCTGCCGCCGGATTTCCTGTTCCATTTCATCGGGATTCAGATAAACGCCGATCAAAGCGGCGGGCAGGTATGACTTCAACGTGCTTTTGCCCGAACCATTCGGGCCGGCGAACATGCGCAGGCGTGGCGTGGACGCGCTCACCGGATGGTGAAAATGCTCCCGGAAACGACTGGGGTGGGCGGCTCGATCTTCTTCACCGCCACGCGCCGGCCATTGGGAAAAACCTCGTAAATGACGCCGTCCTGCGATTGCAGGACGCTTTGGCCGGACGCGAGAACATGCTTCCGCGCCGCCGCGAACGCCGAACCGGAGACGGCGGGGAACTGGTTTTCGAGTTGTTGAATGTCCTGGTCTGACATGGCGAATCTTTCTGGCCTGAGTATAACGCCCCCGTCAGATTAGAGCAACCTTGCCTTGCCAATCTGGAATTTCTGCATCATCTGTGAGCGTTTTGGCGCGGTGCGAGCCTCGGGGTCGCCACGCAATCAGTTATCGTAGGACTCCCAGACGCAGGAATAGAGCGTGGTTTGGGTTCAGGGCCATGACGGTGGTGGGTTTGAAGTTGCATGGCCTGCCTACGGAAGCGGTCAGTGTTTTGGGCTTACGCGGCGCAAGCCGCGCCGGTACAAAAAAAGAGGGCCGGGCGGCTTGCGCCACCCGGCCCTCGGCCCATTTCTGGCCCTGTTCGCGAGTCGGTCTCCACCGGAGCTCGCTACCCTCGGCTGGCACTGGTGCGCCAGCCAGATCGTTACGTGCCGGCCAGTGTGGGCTGGGTTTGCGCGGCGCGTTGTTGCCGTTCAATCCAGAGTTGAGCGCGGGCGCAGACTTCGACCACGGCGGCGAGTTCGCTCTGGTAGAAAGTGCGCCCGCGGGTCCACGCGCCGTCTTTTTGGAGGAAAGAGCGGGAGAGGGTAATCTTGTACTGCGTGGTCCCGTTCTCGACGTGGGCCCAGACGCTGGCGCGAACTCGGCCGTAATCGGCGGAATGAACCGGCGGTGTGTTAGCGCCTTCTTGTTGATGATCTTGGTTGGTTTTCATGGTGAGACAGTGGTTTCCAAACGGCGAGGTTGTGTTCTTCGATGGCGTTAATGCGTTGGGTCGTTTGAGGCATCCGCAAAGCGCAATTCGATACGTCCAGGCGCGACGCACAGGACGTGGACTCGGTGGCCGGGCCGGAAACCGGCCCGTTCCAGCCAGCGCCCCACGAGGCGGATTTTGGGTTTCGTGCCCCCCTTCCAAAAGTCCCCCTCGACCTCGATTTTCAACCGGCGAACTGGTGCTGGCGGCTCCGTCTGCGGGGACAAATGGCTTTCAATCATAACTTTCCTTTTGCAGTCAGGGATTTGGATTGTCGCCAACGCGCGTTCGCCGGGTTCGCCAGCGATTTCGGTGATGAGTTGAGGATTTTGCATAACACCCGATCCTGTTTGGTCGCTAGAGTGGGACAGCAGGCGGAGCCTGCCGCGTCAGTCTTCATCCGGGAGTTGGAGGGTAACAGCGGGTTGTGGGTCATCAATGTCCAACGGGCCGCAGGTGGCGATCAGTTTCACCAATTTGGCGCGGCGGTTGTCGTTGCGCACGTAGAGCGCGACGGGGATACGGTCCATGCCGGGACGGGCGCGGAGGATGGCGAATCGCGTCATCCACACGAGGTCCCAGAGTCGCCCGGCTTCATCCTGCGCGGTCACGCCGGGCGGAACGGTCACATAAGCATCATGGACGGTGCGTGTCAAAAACATCGGGAAGCGGATGCCGGCTTCCTGTGCGATTTTGCTGACTTCGATTTGCACGCCGTCGGCGACGGCTTGGGCGCGCGTGTAGGCGCAAGTGACTTCGCCAAACGGCGATGGAGAATTGGATTCGTGCTCGTTGTTCGTGTTCATGGTTTTGGCTGGTGTGCGTGGTGGTGAGTCGAGAGTTGTGAGAATAAAGCGGGTTGGCCGGCCTCAGCTTCGCGGCGGGCCTGTGCTGCATCGGCCTGTTCCCTGGCAGTCCGCTCGCCGTCGAGGGCAACTTCGCCACATAGCTTGAAGGCGTACGGAACAAAACCGAACTCATGCTGTGGGACTGGCAGGCGGTGTTTGGTTCGTTTCATGTTGTGTGCGAAAACGCTGGTGCTGCTTAATTTGTTTGCGGTTGCTCGCGCGGCGCGAGCGCCGGTTTGTCCGCCGCCTGTTGCCCCGCGATGCCGGAATAGATGCCCTGCACGGCATATTACGAACGTCGTTGTTTAGTTGACATTGAGTTGGCATAAGGAACGCACTTTTTCGTCACTCCAACTGTCCGCCCGGCTCAACACCCCGCGCTCCAAATCCTCCGCGCTCGCATAATAATGATTGGTGGTTTCTTCATAGCGCAACCGGCGCCAAAACCGTTCTTGCGGATTGAGTTCGGGATGATACGGCGGATGGTAGTGTCAGGGGTCGAATCAAAACCAGCCACCAAAGGTCGAATCAAAACCAGCCAGTCTGAGGCGGGGTGGTTCATATCATTTCTGCGGTTTCATGCAAGG
>CAIKLQ010000812.1 GCA_903828255.1 uncultured Verrucomicrobiota bacterium | reverse complement strand
AATCTCCTGATTGACGGGGTGCGGATCCACAATCAGGACGCGGACATCGCGCAGTTCGGCGGGGCCGCGCGCGGCGGGGCGTTTGCGGCCGGCGGGTTTGCCCAGCCGCACCGTAAACCAGAATTCCGACCCCCGGCCCACCACGCTCTCCACCCCCACTTCGCCGCCCATGAGCGCCGCGAGTTGCTTGGAAATTGCCAGCCCCAACCCGGTGCCGCCATAGAGCCGCGTGGTCGAGGCATCCACTTGCGAGAACTTCTGGAACAGTTTCGCTCGCTTGTCCTCCGGGATGCCAATGCCCGTATCGCAGACGGCAAAGCGCAGTTGCACCGTCTCCGCCGTTTTCTCCAGCACGCGCACGCGCACGACGACCTCGCCTTGCGCGGTGAACTTGAGCGCGTTGCCGACCAGGTTGGTGAGAATCTGGCGCAGGCGACCCGGATCGCCCAGCAGATGCGGCGGCACTTCCGGGGCGACGACGCAACCGAACGCCAGCCCTTTCACATGCGCCCGCAGCGCCAACATTCCGGCGAAATCCTCCAGCACGTCGGGCAGGCTGAATTTCAGGGTTTCCAACTCCAACTGCCCGGCCTCGATCTTGGAGAAGTCCAGAATGTCATTGAGCAAGGTGAGGAGCGCCTCGCCGCTGCCGCGGATGGTTTGGGCGTAGCGGCGCTGTTCGGCGTTGAGTTCCGTTCCCAGCAACAAGCCATTCATACCGAGCACGCCGTTCATGCGCGTGCGAATCTCGTGACTCATGTTGGCCAGGA
Source organism: uncultured Verrucomicrobiota bacterium (assembly GCA_903828255.1). Taxonomy (GTDB): domain Bacteria; phylum Verrucomicrobiota; class Verrucomicrobiia; order Limisphaerales; family JADLHS01; genus CAIKLQ01. The sequence continues at coordinate 4,096 of CAIKLQ010000812.1, read as the reverse complement.
ATTCACTCTTGGCGACATTGGCGCGCTCGGCCTGAAGCGTCATCGCGGTGGCGTTGTCAGTGGTGATTCGGAGTTCCTCGATAGTCACCGCGAGCACCTCATTGGCCGTCGCAAGGTTCGTTTCCACCTGCTTCGAGCCGGTGATGTCCCAGTTCGTACCCAGCATCTGCGCATGTTGCCCGGTGCCGTCGCGCTGCACGATGCCGCGGGCGCGCAGGTGGTGGATGCTGCCATCGGGCCAGACCACGCGAAACTCGATGTCGTAATTCTTTTCCCCCCGGACCGCCAGTTGGATTTCCGCATTGCCGTGCGCCTTATCCTCCGGATGGAGTCCCGCCTGCCAACTCTTATACGCGCCGTCGAATTGGTCCGCCGTGATCCCGTAGAGGCGATACATCTGCTCACCCCCCAGCCCCTCACCACTCCCAAGGCGCACCTCATCCGTCCTTCGGACACCTTCTCCCCATCGGCTGCGGAGAAGGGAATCTCCCCGGCCGAGGCGGAGAGGGGGCGGGGCGCAGATGGAAGCAGCGCATATTCCGGGGTTGACATTATTCCTGCACGGAATACTTTTGGCTTACGTATGTGGCAAATTGAACCGACCACGGGTTGGGAGAAGGACCAGAAGCATTACGCAAAAAAGCGGCCAAACGAACTGGCGGCGGTCATGTTTAACCTGCAACGGTATGTCGCGTTGCTGAATGTGTCGAAGAACTCGAAAGCAGCCCAGGCGGGCTATTTGCACACGGAGCAAAGCGGCGTCGTGGCAGTGGACCAGAAGGGGGGCGGGGGAAATTTGCAGGAAACACGGCTCTACACCTACGCCGATGACGAGCAAAAAGTGATTTACTTGATCGCAATTGGCGACAAGGCTTCGCAACATTCCGATGTGGAATATGGCAAGAGCTTTGTTGAGTCACTACGGAACCAGCCCGGCGCATAGCCGAGGGCAAAAAACAACCCAAAAACCATACACAGAAAAACCCACGGAAGCAGAAAGCGAAAACGATTATGACCACAGAACTCGAACGACCAGCCGCGAAGGCGACGGGACGGAAATACGGTTCGGTTGCCGATTTGATGCGAGGGGAAGGCGTGTCTCAAGAGGTCCAGGACAAGGTAACGGAACTTGAGAATGAGACACGGGTGGTGCTGCAACTGGCAAAGTTGCGGCAGGCCGCAGGGATCACGCAGGAGGGAATGGCGAAGTTTCTCGGCGTGACTCAAAGCGCCATTTCGAAACTGGAGAGCGGGACGGATGCCGAGGTTACGCTCGGCGAGATCAAGGGCTACGCCCGGGCGACAGAGCAGCGGATCGGGGTGATGTTTGGCAAGCCGCTGACGCATGTGGAGGCGGTGAAAATGAACGCGCTGGCGATCCAGCATCACCTCGGACGGCTGGCACAAATCGCCAACCGGCACGATGAACTGGAGACGGAAATCCAGGCGTTCTTCGGGCAGGCGTTCTTCAACATCCTGACCATTCTGACGGAGTGTGGGGACAAGCTGCCGGGGAACGGGAAGGATTTCGAGGTGCGGATCGAAATTGTAAGGCAGGAGCCGACGCGGGGGCGGGCGACGAAGTCGAAAGGCCCGGCAAGCCCGCTGGTGGTGGCCTGAGCAGAGGATAATGGGGTGGCCCCGGCCGGAAGGCCGGGGCCAGCGAGGGCGCAGGTGAAATTGACAATCGCCAATTGCCGATAGCCGATGAAGAACGTCGGCGGAACGCGAGGCGGGAAACAGAAAGCTGAGGTCAGCAACCGGAAGGGAGTGGGTGGCCTGCTGGTGCGCGCGACGTTTGAAGTGGAGTTCACCAAGTCCGCGAAGCCGCGCAAGGTGCATGTGCGTCCGCCCGATCAATTGAAAGTGGGCCGGCATGGCGACGTGAAGGCTGTGCATGAATGGCTGACGAAGCGGGAATTTCGCGCTGTGAGCAGCCCGGCAGCGGGAGGGGCATGAACAGCCCGTGGGGATGTCTGGAGAAAGTGCCGGGGTTTTCCGCCGTGACCGCGGAATGGAAACGGCACGCCGGGGCCGACTTCGATGCCCTCAAGACCGGTTTCTTGCAACGCGCTGGCCGGACGGCCAGTTCGTATCCGTGTCCCCACAAATTGGGTTGCTCGCATCAGGTGCATCCGCGGGGGACCGGCTTTGTGGGGGTTTGCAAAGAGGATGACGGGACGGGTTGTGACGATCTCGTGCTCACGAAGGAGGCGGTCGAGGTGTGGGAGTTGAATCGGGCGACGTTGTGCCGGGCGCTCGGCGATTCTCTCGGCTGTGACGCGCGCGGGGAGCCGTCTGGCGTGGCGGGCGTTTGGGAAGTCGGGATGGTAAAGGGGACCACGGTGCCGGTGCTGCTGTGTCTGCTGGCCAAGCGGGATGAATTTCGGGCGGCGGTGGCGGAGCTTACGGGACGGGTCCGGGGGCGGTACCTGTTGGTTGCGCCGACAAGCGGCTTCATGGACCTGGGTTGCCGGGAATTGCTGGCAAATGTCGGGGCGGAGTTTTTTGACATGGCGGCGCACCTTGTGCTGACGGAAAACGGGGCGCTGAAAGCGAGCGAGTCGGCGCTGGCGACGGTGGGCCGGATGCGGGGGACGGCCAGCGGCGGCGCGGGAGTGGCGGCGGATGAAATTGTGTCGCGGGGCAAGCTGCGATACCGCACGGGCTTTGAGGACGTTTGGCTGGGGGACACGCATTATGATTTGCGCGGGCGGACCAAGGCGCGGCTGTGCCTCCAATTCATGGTGGAGCAGAATGCCTTCGATGCAAAGTCGGCGTGCCATCTGGTTGACAAGATTGATGTTTTTGTGAGGGAGCGCGGGAATTTCCCGCGGGCGGCGGACATCAAGATTGACCATTACTTCAATGACCCGCACGACCCGGAAAAGCGACTGCCGAGCCTGCGCAAAGACCTGATCGTAGCCGCAGGCCGGAACGGACGATATTTTCTGAAAACTGACTAGGCCACGCTTCGTTTGACCTGGTTTTACCAAGCGCGTTTTACCCTTATAAACACGGGCTGAAACGCGCTTTCCACGTTCTACTTCGTAAACCTTAGACCCCGGCTTCGTGTGGGGGCATCGTGAAGACAGCAAAGGCAAAAAGTTTATGCTGGCGACTGACGAAAATTTACGAAGAAGACGGCTGCGCGAAGCGCGGCGGGGCAAGGGCTGGACACAGTTTGATCTGGCGCGGCGGGTGGGCGTTTCGGAATCGCAGATTGCGAAAATCGAAACCGGCCGGGCCGCGCCGGAGCCGTGGCTGAAAGAGGCCATTGCGCGGGAACTCAATATCACAACGCTGGAGGCGGGGCTGTGACTGCGAACAATCCGAACGAGAGGCTGTTGCGGTTTTTGCAGGCGACGCCGGAGCAACAAGCAATGGTGGTGGGTTACGCCCTGATGACGACCAATGCGGCGTTCATCCGTGCTGACACCGTTGGCGTTGCCCGCAATGTTATGATAGCCGCCGGCTACGACCCCGAAGTTGTCCGTCACCTGGTTGAGGTCAGCGTTGGGGCCGCCCGCCATTCCCCCGCCACCAATGAAAGCGCCAAGCGCACCGACCATGGACCTTATGCCGATATCGGCATAAGGTCCACGGTGAGCGCCACAGACAACGTCACTGTCGCTTCAGTGACCTTAAGTGGCGGCACCTGTAACTTCGATGGTTCGGCAACGGTGGGCGTGCTGAGCTTGAGCGGGAGCGCAACCTTGGGGGGCAGCAAGGTGGTGACGGTGACGAACCTGACGTGGACCGCAGGGTTGATGGCGGGCGTGGGCAGACGCTGGTGCCGCCCGGGGGCAGTCTGTGGATTGACGGGACGGCCATTAAGTATCTGAACCAGCGGGTGCTTCACAACCAGGGCAGTGCGGTGTGGACCAACACCGGCGGGATCTACGGCTGCTATGGCGCGGTGGTGAACAGAGGTGGACCCTATCTTTTAGACCACGAAGCGCAGAAAATAAGATAGCCTCTCCCGGACTGCTGTCATGGTTGCTTTTGTTTGTGGTTCACTCTGCGCTTCAAAATCATTTGGAAGAGAGAGAACGAGCGGTGCGTGGCACGGCCCGTCCTCCCGCTCCCTTTTCTT
>CAIKLQ010000811.1 GCA_903828255.1 uncultured Verrucomicrobiota bacterium | reverse complement strand
TGCGCAAGGTGTTGATCGAATCCGGCATCAACTACGTGGAGGTCGCCAACGAGGCGGCGTTCTACGGGCCGAAGATTGACGTGCAGGTGTGGAGCGCCATCGGCCGCGAATTCACCATCGCTACCAACCAGGTGGACTTCGCCGTGCCCGCCAAATTCGGCCTGACTTACCGCGACAAGGACAATTCGAACAAGACGCCGTTGTGCATCCATCGCGCGCCGCTCGGCACGCATGAGCGGTTCATCGGCTTCCTCATCGAGCATTACGCGGGCAACTTCCCGCTCTGGCTCGCGCCGGACCAGGTGCGCGTCATCACGCTCAACGACGACGAGGCGTTGATCAACTACGCCAAGCCCATCGTCGCCGAACTGCGCGCCAACATGGTGCGCGTGGATGCGGATTTCAGCGCCACTCCGTTCAAGGCGAAGATCTCCAATGCGGAACAATTGCGCGTCCACACGATGCTGGTCATCGGCGGGCGCGACATGGAAGCTGGCGCGGTGAGCGTGCGTCTGCACCACGGCGGCCCGCAAGGCGCGAAGCCGAAGGCGGAGGTCGTGGCGGATATCCTAGCGAGCATCAAAGAGCGAAGGGCGTGAGCATGGTTGTTCACGCCGGAATTCGTCGCCGGGCAAAATGACGGTTGCGGCGGAATCATGGTTTCATTGCCGCTCGAAACGTGGTAGAAAATTGTCATGCGCAACGTTGATTCGGCCATCGGTAAAATCCATCAGGGCGATGCGCGGGCGTTCATGAGCGAACTGCCGGGCGAATCATTCGACCTCATCGTTTGCGACGGGCCTTACGCGGTCACGACGCACGAGTGGGATAACGTGGCGGACATCCAGCATTTCAATCTCGAACTGCTCAAATCTTTTTCCCGGCTGCTCAAGCCCGGCGGTGCGGCTTATTTGTTTGGCAAGCCGGACAGCGTTGATTTCATTGACTACCGGCCTTGGCTGACGTTGCAGTCACGGATCGTGTGGTATCAGCCGAGCCGGCTGGCGCAGGGGCGCGTTTCCTACACGAACAATTACGACGTGATCTGCTATTTCACCAAAGGCAAGGCGAAGACGTTCAATCTCGACGCGATTCGCGTGCCCCAATTGGTGGAACTGGCGCATCGCCTGCGCTGTGAAAATGTTCCCTCCGTGCGTAACGGCAAGTATGGCAAGACGGTGTTCAATCCGAATGGCAAAAATCCCGGCGACGTGTGGGGCGACATCAAGCAACTGACCTACAAGTCGAAGGAATTGGTCAGTCGCGAATTGCTGAACACGATTCAGAAGCCGGAGAAACTGATGGAGCGATTGATAAAAGCCAGTTCCAAACCGGGCGACTTGGTGTTTGATCCGTTCTGCGGGGCGGGAACAGTGCCGGTGGTTTGCGAGCGGCTTGACCGGCGATTTGTCGCGTGCGAAATCAACCCGGATTATTGCCGGATTGCGGAAGCTCGGATGACGAAAGCCGCCAGCAGCGAAGAGTCGGCTGAAAATCTTTTCGAGTTTTCAACCCACGGCAGGAACGGACGGCCCGTCATTTCTCAAGCCCGCTTGGTGTGAACGACCTTGCCGTGCTGTTGCGCCCACTTGATGGTGAAGCCAACATGGGAAATGTCATTGCGACTCGCATCCAGTTGCCGCTCGGCTTCGCGCAACATCACATCTACCGGAACTTCGTAAATGGTGATGACATCCAACGGACTCTCTCCATCGAAGACCGCGCAGTAAATCGCCGTATTGCGCGTGATGCGTTCGAGTGATTTCGCTCGCTTGTCGGCTGGCGACTTGAACATCCGGTCGAGTTGAAATGTCCCGCCATCGAAACAAGATAGATATTCAAACTTCCGATTCGGGTTTGCCGGATCGAAAGCATCGGGCTCGTGTTTCGTGCGATGAACTTCGTGGCCGAGAATGTCGGCAACCACCAACTCCTTTACGAGTCCCGGCTGAAGCAGGTTCTTGAAGCCGTGCTGCGCGGCGATTTCCTGCGCCTTGCGGACGTAGTTGATGATTTGCGCGATGTAGTTCACGGAACGGCGAGAGGGTATTCGTCTGGCCAATCATTGTCGAGCGCGCCCGCCGGACTTGGATTTGATTGAGCGGACGAGCGGCTTTTGATTCAATGCATTGACCGAGTTCGCGGAAAATCTTTACGCGAGTTGAATTTGAAAAGTTTTGCCCAAGTTGAACCCCGTTGTCACCCGAGGCGCCAGGTGTTGATCGAATCCGGCATCAACTACGTGGAGGTCGCCAACGAGGCGGCGTTCTACGGTCCGAAGATTGACGTGCAGGTGTGGAGCGCCATCGGCCGCGAATTCACCATCGCCACCAACCAGGTGGACTTCGCCGTGCCCGCCAAATTCGGCCTGACTTACCGTGACAAGGACAACTCGAACAAGACGCCGCTCTGCATCCAACGCGCGCAGCTCGGCACGCATGTACTCTTCATCGGCTTCCTCATCGAGCCGTACGCCGGCAACTTCC
>CAIKLQ010000810.1 GCA_903828255.1 uncultured Verrucomicrobiota bacterium | reverse complement strand
GCAAGGTTTCGCGGGACTGAATCCGAACGATAATTGGGAGATGGTGTTCTGGGACAATAACACGAGCCAGATCGAGAATGGGCTGGCCGGTTACCGACTGGCGGTGACTGCGGTACCCGAGCCGATCAATGTGGCGTTGGGAGTGCTTGGCGGGGGCGCGCTGGGGGTTCACGGGTTGCGCCGGTGGCGGGGACGTTCCCGATCCTGCGTTCCCGGACTGCCGCCATCGTGAAGCGGTTAGCCCTACAGTTTGCGCCGCTTCCCCTTTTGAGCTTTTGGCGTCGCCGGGCGCGACCTATCAACGGAAATCGCAACCCACCCGCTGCTGTCGCCCGGCGGCAGGTATAGAGGTGGTTTGGAAAACTCCCACTCCGCCCGTAGCAGCCGACGGGAGGAGACTCCAATCTCTTGGTTCTGGCGGCCACGCCCGCACAACAGTCAGCGCCTCCTGACGTCGGCGGCTACTTTTCCACCCGGTTTCCTGGTGCCGGGAAAGTACTGTTAGGGCTTGAACCGGCTCGCCCGCGACGGAGCATGCCTCGCAATGGTTCCCCCCTGTGACGGCGACTACGGCAGCCTTCAATTAAGCGGAAATCGCCAAACCCAATCCAAGCTGGCAATCCCGTTGCCCCAGGCCCCACCACCACAAGGCAATCCCTGGTCATCCTTTTCATCCCACCCCACCGAGTAAATCTGGTAGCCGTGATCCGGGATGCGCGAATAATGCAACGGCTGTCCGTTGAGGATATCGCGAGGCAGCACCCGGATGAATTCCGGCACCAACGCTTCCTGCGAGTCGGGGTAGCGGCCCCGAGCCAGGCGATGCCGTTCGAGCGCGCACGCCAGCGCCAATTGATTGATCCGCGTTTGGTTGAACCCCGTGGTCTGGTAGGCACGCACTGAAACTGGCAGGGCGAACGCCGCCAAAGCCGGGCTCGGGGAAAAGCGGGCAAGGACTGCCTGCGTGTCTTGGTTGCACTTATTCACCCGATGCGGGACGATCAACTGGTCGGTCGCATCGAACACCTCCCTGAACCGCTGCCCCAACTCGGCCACGTTCACCAAGTTGTGGTAAACCCAGCCCCGGGGAGCGAGTTTGCGGAAGAGATAGCGCGGATTCATCAGCCGCTGCGGCCAGGCTTGCGGGGGCGCGGCGGCCACCGGCAGGACTTCCTCGGGGGGGAGTTTTTCCAACGCTCGACAGCTAATGGCGGGTTCGTCCGCATACGCCCGGGCGAGGATGGGGCTCAAATTCACCTCGGCCAATTGCGCCTGCAGCGCGACCAACTGGGGCTCCTGCCAGGCTTGCTGCCGCAGGCCGTCCTCCACCACACTGGCATACAAGCCCGCGAGGGCCACGTCCATCATGGCGGTCACCAGGGACTGCGGACGGTTGGTGGGCGGACCGTGCAAGATTCGGCGGAGGTCGTGCAGGAGGGTTAACTCCTTGAGGGCTTGCTCCGGTTGGCCGAGCAGCAGTTGGCACTGGCTGCGCTGGGCCAGCGTCTGACTGACCGTCCGCATCGCGACAAAATTCTCCACCGGCATTCCGGCGGCATCCCAGTAACTGCCCGGCGGCACGGCCTGGGGGCGTTTCAGGGCTTCCCGCATCCGTTCGAAATCAGGCGCGTAACCATCGCTCCAAGCCAGGTAGTCCGCAGTCGTGCAGGCGTGGGAGGGCGGAACCACGGCGAAGAGCCAATCCTCGGGCGCGGTTTGAATCGTCAACCCCTTGAGCAGTCCCTCGCCGTAACTGAAGGACTGCTCCGAGGTCAGGAAGCCCAATTCTGCTGCGCCGAACTGGGCTTCCCGCCGAATGGCCAACCGCACCGGCCGGGTCTCGTCGAAAGGGCGAGTGAACAGCCAGATCCCCTGACACCCGCGAACAAATGGACCGAAAGCTTCCCGGAGCAATTCTTCCAGCCGCGGACGCACCCCGGGATTCATTACGATGGGCGGTTGATTCGGATCGCCCGGCACGATGCGGGCGACGCCGCTGGGCCGGTCCGGCACCCAGAGCAAGTTGTAAGCCCGGAGCAGCGAGCGCAGGGCTTGGGTGGCGGTGAGATTCGCCCAGCGAACCGTGACGCTCGGTTGGGGTTGCGGGGTTCCGTTCGGACCGGGTGCGCCATAAGGAATCCGCGGGTCCAAGATGTAGTTTAGCCCGGCCTGACGGGCCAGATTCTCGATGGCGGTAAGCAGCGAAATTGACTCAAAGTTGATGAGCGGAATGACATTGGTGTCCGCATCTGTGACCGGCACGTCCTGAGTTCCGAGGGTTGGGAGCAGGCGCAGGAGGGGCGGATCGTAATCGAGCACGGCCGCGGTGTTGGTGGGAGCCAGGGTTTCGTAGGCCAGGAGCGGAAGGACTTCCACCATGATTTTCGCATGGCGGTTCAACGGCAAACCCGGCGGCGTGAGAAAACTGATCCGACTTCCGGCCATCCCTGAGGCCGGCTTGAGAAACCAATCCGCCATCCCCGGCGCCCGGTAGAAGTTCTCGGCCTCCGGGATGATGGGCGGCGCTTTTCCAGACCAGTCCAATTCCACGTCCTTGGCGGCCACTTCGTTCTTATAGCGCTCCCAAGCCCGTCGGCCGCGCCAGTTCTCCTCGGCATAAAACAAGGGAACCGCGATCGCCAAAAACAAGCCCCAACGGATGCCCCGCGAGCCCATGCCCCAAGCCAAACAGGACCGCGGAAATTTCCGCCAGCCCGGTTTGGGGTCGTGACTTACGTCTTCCATATAATCTTGGCCCAATGCGACTGCGGGAATGTTTGCAACTCTCGTTCCAGAAATCCGGAAATCGCCACGAGGGCGAGTCGCGGGGCGCCGGCGGGGCGGAGAGTTCAGGCGCTCGGGAGCTTCGTTTCATCAATGGTCAGCGGACGAAGTCGCTTGGTGCGGGCCGACCCAGTGAAGGGGGCCATACGGTTGTGCCGATTGACGCCCAGCCGAATCCGTGGCATCAGTAGCTCCGCAAGAGAGCCGCAAAACAGCAAGCGTCCGTTCGGAGCTTTCTCCTTTGGCAGCTGGACTCCCTTGGCCTTTTGCTATGAAACGGGCCGGGATAATTTTGGAGCTGGACGCAACGGAATCCGGGCCGCGCCGCCTTCCGCTGCCGGGGAGAAGTGTAATCTCCTTCCGGTTTTCTCCCCCGGGCTCGCCAGCAGAGGGCCCGACTTCCGCAGTCTGGCAACGAAACTTGTCCGGCAAAGTTTTTTCAGATTTCCTGAAACCATTTCCACAATTTCCCGTAGTACCCGATGCCGGCGCAACGGCTCAAGCGCATGAACCGCCCACGCGTCATGTCGGAACGCCGCTACTTTTGTCAGGTTTTTTACTCTGTACATTTTAGGGGGCAGTTGACACCCCCCGGCGCGAACGGGGGGCGAACTGCCCCGGTGAAAACGGCACAGCAAGAACGCAAACTTAACTCAAACGAAAAGGACGCCAATGAAAACCAAACTAACCCCTCTGGTGGTCGGAATCTTCCTCATGACAGACAGCGCCTCCGCTGCCACCCGCTACGTCTGGCCGAGCAGTCCCAGCCCGGCGCCGCCCTACACCAACTGGACCTCCGCCGCCCACGTTATCCAGGACGCTGTGGACGCGGCGCAGACGGGCGACACCGTCCTGGTCGCCGGCGGGGTGTACGCCACGGGCGGACGCGCGGTGTATGGGAGCATGACCAATCGCGTGGCCATTGACCGCGCCATTACGGTCGAAAGCTTGATGGGCCCGGAGGTGACGATCATCCAAGGCTATCAAGTGCCCGGTACCACCAACGGCGACGGCGCGATCCGGTGCGTCTATCTGGCCAGCGGCGCCAGCCTGTCCGGGTTCACGTTGACCGGCGGGGCGACGCGGACCAACGGCGATTACTACGTGGAGCAAAACGGCGGTGGGCTGTGGTGTGATTCAATCGAGGCAGTGGTTTCCAACTGTGTGCTGGTGGGCAATTCTGCCTCAGGGCGCGGAGGCGGAGCCTTTAGGGGCACACTGAACGATTGCACGCTGAGCGACAACTCGGCCGGATACGGCGGCGGCACATCTTGGAGTGAACTAAACCGCTGCACCCTGACCGGGAATCAGTCCACTGGCACCGGCACCGCCTGGTCTGGGGACGGTGGAGGCGGCGCGCACGACACCACGCTGAACAACTGCACCCTCACCGGAAACTCGGCTCGCTCCTACGGCGGCGGGGCGATCCGCAGCGCGCTGAATAACTGCACGTTGACCGGCAACTCTGCCAGCTACGCCGGGGGCGGGGCGGCCGGAGGTACGCTGTACAACTGCACCCTCACCGGAAACGCGGCGGACCGGAGCGGCGGCGGGGCGTCCGGCATCCCGAGTTTGGGTTGGGCGGATTGCACATTGGTCAACTGCATCCTCTATTACAATACCGCCCCAGTAGGGGCAAACTACGACTCTCATACTACGCTGAACTATTGTTGCACCACGCCGCTCCCGGATCCTTCGCAGAGTGTTGGCAACCTTGCAGTCGAGCCGCAACTGGTCAGCGCCTCGCATTTGAGCGCCAGTTCGCCGTGTCGCGGGGCGGGTGATACCAACTACGTATCCGGCACGGATATTGACGGTGAAGCCTGGGCTACTCCACCGGCCATCGGGTGCGATGAATACCATGCCGGCAGCCCGACCGGGCCACTGAGTGCGAACATTCTGGCGGCTTTCATGAATGTAGCGGTGGGGTTTCCGGCCGGATTCACGGCGCTGATTGAAGGGCGACCGACTGCGAGCGTTTGGGACTTTGGCAGCGGAAACGTGACGACCAACCGGCCATTCACCACCCATGCTTGGGAAGCTCCGGGCAACTATGCGGTCGTCTTGCGCGCCTATAATGACAGCTATCCGGGCGGCGTGACGGCCACCGTCACGATTCACGTCATGGCCCCACCCGTGCATTACGTCGCGGTGGACGGTACCAATCCGGTGCCGCCCTACACGTCGTGGGCCACGGCGGCCACAAACATTCAGGAAGCGGTGGATGCGGGGACGGTGCCGGGAGCTTTGGTGCTGGTAAGCAACGGCGTGTATGCCACCGGCGGGCGGCTGATGTATGGCAGCTCGACCAACCGCGTGGCGGTGACCAAGTCGCTGGCATTGCGGAGCGTGAACGGTCCGCAGTTCACGGTGATCGAGGGCGGCCAAATGGCGGGGGAAGCAATCCGGTGCGTGTATCTGAGCGCTGGTGCCAGCCTGTCCGGGTTCACCTTGGCCAACGGGGTCACGCGGGCCGATGGGGATTACGACTTGGACCAAAGCGGCGGCGGGGTGTGGTGTGAATCCACGAACGCCTTCGCGACGAACTGCGTCATCGTGGGCAACGCGGCGTACCAGTACGGCGGCGGGGCCTATCGCGGCACACTGGTCAATTGCATTTTGAATAACAACTCGGGTTTGACGTACGGCTGGGGTTTCAGCGGCGGCGCGACATATAAGAGTACGCTGCACAACTGCACGTTGACCGGCAACTCGGCAGACAGCGGCGGTGGGGCATACCAGAGCACACTGAACAATTGCACACTGGCTGACAACTCGGCTGACACCGGCGCCGGAGCGTATGGGAGCACGCTGAACAACTGCACACTGACGGGGAACTCCGGCAGCGCGGTTGACAACAGCACGCTCCACAACTGCTTATTAACTAGGAACTCCACCGGGGCATCTGCCAGCACGCTGAACAACTGCACACTGACGGGGAACTCGGGCGGTGTATCGCTGAGCACACTGAACAACTGCATCGCTTACTACAACACTTGGAATCACCTCGGCAGCACGCTGAACTACTGCTGTACGACTCCAAACCCTGGAGGGCTTGGCAATATCACGGCCGATCCGCAACTGACCGATGGCGTGCATGTGAGCGCGGCCTCTCCATGTCGCGGCGCCGGGAGCGCGTCCCACAGCACAGGCGTGGACATTGACGGCGAACCTTGGGCGTCACCGCCGTCCATCGGTTGCGACGAGTACTACAGCGGGTCCGTGACGGGAGCTTTGACCGTCGCCATCGTGGCTTCCTACACCAATGTCATGCCCCAGTTCAGAGTGGACTTTCAAGGCTCGATCTCGGGCCGATTCGGCGCCTGGCGGTGGGAGTTCGGCGACGGAACCGTGTTGAGCAACCGCTTCACGGCCTCGCACGCTTGGACAGCCTTGGGGGATTACCCGGTGGTGTTGCGTGCCTATAACGCGAGCCATCCCGAAGGGGTGAGCGCCACCGTGACGATTCATGTGGTGCCAGGCCTGTATTATGTCGCCGCCGCCAGCGCCAATCCGCTCTGGCCCTACACCTCGTGGACGACAGCAGCCACGAACATACAGGATGCGGTGGATGCGGCGGTCATCGGAGGGACGATTACGGTTACCAACGGCACCTACGCCACCGGCGGGCGAAACGGCTCTCGCGTCGCCGTTGATAAGCTGTTGACGATCCGGAGCGTCAACGGCCCGGAGTTCACGGTGGTGGACGGCGGCGGCGTGGTCGGGTGCGTCTATTTGACTAACAGCACTTTCCTGTCGGGCTTGACCTTGACCAATGGAAGCGGCGCCGGCGTGTCGTGCGAATCGTTCAGCGCCATCATCTCCAATTGCATCATCGTCGGCAACTCCGGCGTCGGGGCGTATTTCGGCACGCTGAACAATTGCACGCTGAGGGGCAACTCAGCGCGCGATGGCGGCGGCGCGTACTCCAGCCGGTTGAACAACTGCACGTTGACCGGCAACTCGGCGAGCAATTCCGGCGGTGGGGCGTATTCATGCACGCTGAGAAATTGCCTGTTGATCAACAACTCGGCGTACGGGTACTCCGGCGGCGGTGGTGGTGGGGCTTTTGCCGGCACGCTGTTCAACTGCACGCTGACCGGCAACTCGGCCCGATCCTACGGTGGCGGGGCGACCAGCAACACGCTGTACAATTGCATCGTCTATTTCAACACGGCGCCCAACGGAGCGAACCACTACTACAGCACGCTAAGCTACTCCTGCACGACGCCGTTGCCTGTCAGCGGCGCCGGAAACATCTCGGAAGATCCAGAACTGGCCAGCGCCTCGCGCCTGAGCCTCTTTTCGTCCTGTCGCGGAGCCGGGCACGCCGCCTACGCGAGCGGCGTGGATATTGATGGCGAAGCTTGGGGCACGCCGCCCTCCATCGGCTGTGATGAATACCATGCCGGGGCGGTGACGGGCCCGTTGAGCGTAGGCATCGCCGCGACCTACACCAACGTGGCGGTGGGTTATGCGGCGGGCTTAACGGCGCTGATTGAGGGGCGGGCGACGTTAAGCATTTGGGACTTTGGGGATGGGACGCAGGCGCTCGACCAGCCGTACCCGACGCACGCCTGGACGACCCCGGGGAACTATCTGGTGTCTGTGTGGGCGTTTAACGACAGCCATCCCGAAGGCGTGAGCGCCACCATGACAATCCATGTGGGGCAAGGCCTGCATTATGTCGCCGTCGGTAGCACCAACCCGGTGTCGCCCTACACCTCATGGGCCACGGCAGCCACGAACATCCAGGATGCCGTGGATGCAGCGGATCTCGGTGGCTCGATCCTGGTGTCCGACGGATTGTATCGCACGGGTGCGCGGGCGGTGTACGACACCATGACCAGCCGCGTGGCCGTCTATAAGCCTCTGACGTTGCGAAGTGTCAACGGCCCGCAATTCACGTTGATCCAAGGCTGGCAGGTGCCCGGGACCACGAATGGCGCTGGCGCGATCCGGTGCGTTTATCTGACCAGCGGTGCCAGCCTGTCCGGTTTCACCTTGACCAACGGCGCCACGAGTTCGAGCGGCGGGAACGGTGGCGGAGTGTGGTGTGAATCGGTAACCGCGGTGGTTTCCAACTGTGTGCTTGTGGGCAACTCGGTCTCCCGTTACGGCGGCGGGGCGTATCAAGGGACGCTGAACAATTGCACGCTGAGCGGTAACTCGGCTGGGTGGGGGGCAGGGGCATCTGAAAGCACGCTCAACAACTGTGCTTTGACCGGCAACTCGGCTGGAGGTTCCGGCGGCGGGGCGTATGCGTGTACGCTGTACAATTGCACGCTGACCGGCAACTCGACCCGATACAACAGCGGCGGTGGGGCGTATCGTAGCACAATAAACAACTGCACGCTGACCGGCAACTCGGCTCGTTATTCCTCAGGCGGTGGGGCGTTTGAGAGCACGTTGAACAACTGTGCGTTGACCGACAACTCTGCATCGGAGGGCGGCGGGGCGTACTCTGGCACGCTGAGCAACTGTACGCTCACCGGCAACGCGGCTTCCTATGGAGGTGGCGGAACAGCTGGGAGCACGTTATACAATTGCGCGCTGACGAACAACTCGGCGAATTACGACGGCGGCGGGGCGTATGGCGCGATACTGACCAACTGCACCCTGACCGGCAACTCGGCCGGGCAGCGTGGCGGCGGAGCATGCTACGGCTGGCTGACCAACTGCAGGCTGACTGGCAACTCGGCTTTCGGGGGTTACGACGGGGGTGGCGGAGCGTGCTGGGGCATACTGAACAACTGCACGCTAACGGGAAACTGGGCTTCCCGTGGCGGCGGGGCGTATGCAACCACGCTGAACAACTGCATTGTCTATCTCAACACTGCTTCCCATGGATCAAATTTCCTCTACAGCTCCTTGAGCTACTGTTGCACGGCGCCGTTGCCGACGAGCGGCGCGGGAAACATCAGCGCTGATCCCCAACTGGCCAGCGCCTCGCATTTGAGCGCCCTTTCCCCCTGTCGCGGAGCCGGCAGCACCGCCTACTCGACTGGCACGGACATTGACGGCGAGCCGTGGGCCAATCCGCCCTCAATGGGTTGCGACGAGTACTACAGCGGGTCTGTAACCGGCGCTTTGACGGTAGCCATGCTGGCCGCCGATACCAACGTAACGGTGGGGTTTGGCGTAGAGTTTCAGGCGGTGATCGCCGGTCGGGTCAGCGCCTCGCGCTGGGAATTCGGTGACGGGACCGTGGTGAGCAACCGGCCCGACGTCAGTCATGCCTGGAACACGCCGGGGCAGCATGCGGTGGTGTTGACGGCCTACAACGAGATCAATCCAGGCGGGGTGAGCGCGACGGCGTTGGTGCAGGTGGCGACCGCGCCGGTCCAATATGTCGCCGTCGGCAGCACCACTCCGGTCCCGCCGTACACTTCTTGGGCCACAGCGGCTTCCAACATTCAGGATGCGGTGGATGCGGCGTACGTCGGTGGCACAATCCTGGTGTCCGACGGGCTGTATGGCGCAGGCGGGCGGGCGGTGGACGGTTTGCTGACCAACCGCGTGGCGGTGGAAAAGGTGCTGACGGTGCGGAGTGTGAACGGCCCGCAGTACACAGTCATCCAGGGCAGGCAGGTGCCCGGCACCACCAACGGTAACGGCGCGATCCGGTGCGTCTATCTAGCCGATGGCGCCAGCCTGTCCGGGTTCACCTTGAGCGGCGGCGCCACGCGGGACAATGGCGACTACTCCTTGCACCAAAGCGGCGGCGGCGTTTGGTGTGAATCCACGAACGCAGTGGTTTCCAACTGCATGCTGACGGGCAACACGGCGCACGACTACGGCGGCGGGGCGTATTCTGGCACCCTGAGCAACTGTACGCTCACGGGCAATTCGGCTGGGTCGGGCGGCGGGGCTTCTGGGGGTACGCTGAATAACTGCACGCTCACCGGCAACTCTGCGAACTATGGCGGCGGGGCGTCTAGGGGCACGCTCAACAACTGCATTGTTTATTTCAACACCGCTGCACAAGGGGCAAACTACTACCAAGACCAGTCCAGCGAAGTTCTCAATTACTGTTGCACGACGCCGGAACCTTGGGGTGGTGTCGGCAGCATCACCAACGCGCCGCTGTTCGTGGATTACGCTGGCGGCAACCTGCGGCTGCAATCCAACTCCCCCTGCATCAACGCCGGGAACAACTCATACCTCACTAATTCGAACCTCACTGACTTCTTTGACCTGGATGGCCGTCCGCGCATCGTGGGCGGCACGGTGGATATGGGCGCGTATGAGTGTCAGTCGCCTGCCTTGCTCGCTTACTATACCTGGCTGCAAAACTACGGGCTGCCGACAGATGCCTCGTTGATTTTCGCCGACTCCGACGGCGATCGCTTGAACAACTGGCAGGAATGGCGTTGCGGGACCGATCCCACCAACGCGCTCTCGGTGTTGCGCTTGTTGACGCCCGAGTCCGACGGCACCAACGTGACCGTACGCTGGACCAGCGTGACCGGGGTGACGTATTACGTGTTGCGTAGCACCGATCTGGGACCATCCCTGCCGTTCCGGCTGCTGGCGACCAACATCATCGGGCAGACCGGCACGACCAGTTACACCGACACCAACGCGACGAGCCTGTCCCCGCGCTTCTACCGGGTGGGCGTCGGCAACTACCTCGCCCCGCCGAGTCCGCCCGCGCCGACCCTGATGTGGCAGTTCGACGCCGGCGCTCGGCAGTTGCAACTCAGTTGGAGCGGCACGGGCTATCACCTCGAAGTCCAAACGAACAGCCTTGGTGCAAGCATTACGACCAACTGGTTTCGTTATCTGGGCGGCACAACCAGTCCTGTGACCGCGCCGGTTCACCCTCAGGAACCCGCCGTCTTTTACCGCTTGGGGTGGCTATGATTCGCCTGCCGACTCCAACGCCGCTCCCCTGTACCCGCTGTTCTACCGCGTGGGAGTCGGTCCGTAAGAAACCGCAATCCGCAAGTCCGCAACCAAAACGAAAACCGCAACTCGGAAACCAAAAAAGGCAAAACCAAGAAAATAATTCCTGCTGACGGACCTTGGCGGTTCTGAATTCGTCTCCCCCGGCGAGCGCCATTGCCTCCCGTAACCAAATACGCCCCTATAGCGCGTGGTCGAAAAGCCGCCGACCGCGCCTTAATGAGGCGTGGCAAAATCAAAGGCCCAAAACCGAAAGCTCCAAGAATTCGGCGGGAACGTCCGCCGGGCCCGGATGGTACGTGAATTCACGCAGGAAAAGCTGGCGGAGAAATGCGCGCTGAATCCGCGGACGATCCAGAAAATCGAGCGGGGCGACATCAACATCCTGCTGACGACGGTCGCCCGGATTCAGGCCGCGCTGGGTTGTTCGTGGGGTGAAATCCTCGGGCCGGAAGGGAAGCGGCGGGCGCGGTAGCGTTTGATTACGCGCCAAGCCAATCGCTGCAGCGCGCCGGAATGCGCCGACTGGCACTCAGGCCACCACCGGGCACCGTGGGCCCATGCAATTGCTGAAGTGGCACCAAGCTGGCCCCAACCATCGCCCGGTCCCGGGTGGAACTCCCTCTGGGATTGGCCTGCCAGCGGGAAATAACGGGAATCAACCCGGACCGGCGCAACCGCCCGGAAAAGTCTTGACCTGCGCCGCCAAAGGCGTAAAACCGACAGTAATGTAGCTGGCGCAAGAGCAATTCTCCCTGAACCGCACAGCGTCCAGAAAGCAAATGCCTATCCATTCAACCTAGAAAACATTATGGGGTGTGCAGCAGAATTTGTGGGTAAACGGGGTGAGGGTTTGATGTTTTCGGTCTTAGGTTGGCGCGCCTATTCGCAGGGGCGGGGCGAGTCCGTTACGCGTTGCGACCGGCGGCAACGCGAACGGGAGTTCGACCGTTCG
>CAIKLQ010000809.1 GCA_903828255.1 uncultured Verrucomicrobiota bacterium | reverse complement strand
GGAAGTTCGCGAGCGTGGCGCCAAGATCGTCGCCGACGCCCAGGGCAAAGCGCCCAAACTTTTCAAGGACATCCGCGACGCGCTGAACTGCCAGGAGATTGACGCCATCACCATCGCCACGCCGAACCACTGGCACTCGCTAGCCGCGGTGTGGGGTTGCCAGGCGGGTAAGGACGTTTATGTCGAGAAACCCATGTCGCACAGCATTTATGAAGGCCAGCAAGTCGTGGCCGCCGCCAAAAAGTACGGGCGCATTGTGCAACACGGCACCCAAAACCGTTCGAGCGCGACGTTCCGCCGCGACATGAAACTGATGCACAACGGCTTCATCGGGAAAATCGTCGAGTCGCGAGGCTACGTTTACAAAAATGGCAACCGCGGCTCCATCGGCCACGGACGGCCCGGGCCGGTGCCGGCGAATTTGGATTGGACGCTGTGGCAAGGCCCGGCGCGCGACCGCCAGTTCATGGTCAATGCGGATCGCAAAAAGCCCGGCCTCTTCGTTCACTACGACTGGCACTATTTCTGGGACTACGGCAACGGCGAGATCGGCAACCAAGGCGTGCATCAAATGGATATGGCGGTCTGGGGCCACAACCGCGGCCTGCCGGTGAGAGTTTACAGCTCCGGCGGACGCTACGGCTTGGATGACGACGGCCAAACGCCCAACACGCAGGCCACAACCTTCACCTATGGCGATGGTTCGATCATGACATTCGAAGTCCGCAATCTCGGCTCGTTCGAGGAATTCGACGGCAGCAATTGCGGCAACAGCTTCTTCGGCACGAAGGGATTCTATGTGGCCGGCAAAGGGTTCTACACCTACAAGGAAGGGAAGCAGACCGAACGCGAAGCCATCCCGGTGCCGGACAGCGAACCCACGTCAGCCGACGGCAACAAGTGGGAACGCTTCTTCACCGCCATCCGCTCGCGCAAGCCCGAGGACATGCCCCTGTCCACGCGGGAAGCGCACGTCTCCTGCGTGCATTGCCAGCTCGGCAACCTCTCTTACCGCCTAGGCCGCTCGCTGGAATTCGATCCCCAAGCCGAGCACTTCAAGCACGACAGCGAAGCGAACAAGCACATCAAGCGCGACTACCGCAAAGGCTTCGAAGTGCCGAAGCTGACGTGACATGATTCTGCAGGGCGGAGGGCTAGTGCAACGGGCCTCCGCCTAACCTGAATCAGGGTGTCGCCCGGGCTGAAGTTGCAACGCGCCAGCGTCCTGAGTGCGCCAGCCCTCTGGCGCTGGGGGAAGTCGTGGGTGGCCGAAAGCGCCAGAGGGCTGGCGCACTCCAAGACCTGTCGGCGGTGGCGAAGGCTTTTGCGAGGCCAGATTCATCGCCGGTGAATTTCGACCAAGTTTTCGACCAAGACTCACGGTCAACGGCGGGGCGGTCATTCGTGCCGGATTTGGAATCAGTCGGCCAAGAATGCGACGCCATCGGGACGCCCAGCCTTGCGCGCAGTTGCACTTCACCCCCCATCTCGCGATGATGGGGCGTCGCATGAAATCTCCGCGTATTCCGTTCGGCGTTTGCCTGTTGGCGAGCTTCCTGGTGATCGCCGGGCGCGCGGCGGAGTTTCCCACGGTTTACAACAGCGAGCCCGACACCAACGCCGCGCCGCCGTCGCCATCGGAATCGCTCGCCAAGCTGAAACTCCCGCCGGGATTCCACGCCACCGTGTTCGCTGCCGAGCCAGACGTGCGGAACCCCATTTCCATGGCTTGGGACGCGCGCGGACGGCTGTGGATTGCGGAGAATTACACTTACGCCGATCGCACGTTGAAGTTCGATCTGCACCTGCGCGACCGCATCCTCATCTTCGCGGACAAGGACGGCGACGGACATTTTGATTCCCGCAAAGTTTTCACCGACGAAGTCCAGAAACTCACGAGCGTCGAGGTCGGGCACGGCGGCGTGTGGGCCCTGTGCCCGCCGCAGTTGTTGTTCTTTCCAGATCGAAACGGCGACGACCTTCCCGATGGCCCCGCGGAAGTCGTGTTGGACGGTTTCAACGTGCCGGCGAGCAACTATCACAACTTCGCCAACGGTTTGCACTGGGGGCCGGACGGCTGGCTTTACGGTCGCTGCGGCGCGTCGGCGCCCGGCGAGATCGGCGCTCCCGGCACGCCCGCCGCCGCGCGCCTGCCGATTCGCGGCGGCATCTGGCGCTATCATCCGCAGCGGAAGATCGTCGAAGTCCTCACCGCCGGGCCGATGAATTCCTGGGGCCTCGACTGGGACGCCCACGGCGAAGCATTCTGCATCAACACCGTCGTCGGCCACCTCTGGCATTTGATTCCCGGCACGCACTACATCGTGGCGCACACGATTGATCCGAACCCGCGCGCCTACGAGTTGATGGACATGCACGGCGACCACTGGCACTTCGACACCGCGAAAGGCTGGCAGGCGTCGCGCGATGGCGCGGCCGATGATTTCGGCGGCGGTCACGCCCACGTCGGCGCGATGATTTATCGCGGCGACAACTGGCCCGCCGAATATCGCGATCATCTGTTCACCCTGAATCTGCACGGGCATCGCATGAATCAGGAAATCCTCGAACGCGCCGGCTCAGGTTACGTGGCCAAACACGGCGCGGATTGTTTCTTCTTTGGCGACGGCTGGTTTCGCGGCTTGGAACTCGGCTACGGCCCGGACGGCGGCGGGTTCGTCCTCGACTGGAGCGACACCGGCGAATGTCACGAGTCCACCGGCGTCCACCGCACTTCCGGGCGAATTTACAAAATCACTTACGGCACACCGAAGCCCACGGCGGCGCGCGACCTCACCAAGCTCAACGCGAGCGAACTCGTGAAGTTGCAGTTGCATCCGAACGAGTGGTTCGCCCGCCAGGCGCGGTTGCAACTCGCCGAACGCGCCGCCGCCGGGCTGGAATTCGAGACGGCAAAGGCGCAACTCCGCGAAATGTTCGTGCGGCAGACCAACAGCGTCATGCAGCTTCGCGCGCTCTGGTCGCTCTACGCCATCGGTGCGGCGGATTCGGAGTTCTTGCGGGCGCAGTTGGGCCATCCGGACGAGCATGTGCGCGTGGGGGTCATCCGCCTGCTCACGGATTTCTGGCCGCTGGATACGTCCGTGTCGGCGCGGCCCGTGGGGCGGGCGGAGCCGCCAGGGGGCCAGGTTTTGGCTGAGTTTGCCCGGCTCGCCAAGTCCGACCCGTCCGACTTGGTCCGACTGGCTTTGGCCACCGTGCTCCAGCGGCTGCCAGTCTCGCAGCGCGCCGCGCTGGCCGCACCGCTGCT
>CAIKLQ010000808.1 GCA_903828255.1 uncultured Verrucomicrobiota bacterium | reverse complement strand
TCACCGCATGGTGGTCCGGCGGGACGGCGAAAACAAGTCGGTGGCCTTGGAAGTGGAACTGAAAGGCGGGAAATACCGGGTGAAGTCGGCCCATACCCTGCGCGAAACCCAATTCCACGAAAGATTGGCAGCCGCAGGCCCAGGCGCGACGCTGGGGGTCTCGCGTGTAAATCCGAAAAACCGTCACTCGGAAACACCTTCGAGGTCGC
This sequence comes from uncultured Verrucomicrobiota bacterium, assembly GCA_903828255.1. Classification (GTDB taxonomy): domain Bacteria; phylum Verrucomicrobiota; class Verrucomicrobiia; order Limisphaerales; family JADLHS01; genus CAIKLQ01. Next base: position 5,432 of record CAIKLQ010000808.1, on the reverse strand, counting down.
TCGGCACGTCTCCGGGCGTGCCTCCTGCGGTCATTCAAAGACTCTACCAGGAAATGGAGGTCGTCAAGTCATGAACCCGCGCTGCCCATCAAAGTCGCCAGCCGTGCTTCGAGCCGCTCCTGCTCCGATTCAGCGCGCGCTAGATCGTCAAATAAAGCGGGCTCTCCTTCATGGTCAGCAGCTCGCTGGGCTAGCCGCAAAAATTCAGCACTATACGCGCGCTTCCGCGAAGGATCCGGAGAAGGTCATCCGGGCGCTGCGTGCTATCACCAACCGGGTGAGCGTCGGGCAGACGGCTGTTACCGACCCGGATCAACCTTCCGACCTGTATCTAATCCTGCGCCGCGAACTTGTCAACGTGTGAAACCCAGCGCCCAAAACTTACCCCCCGCTCCCGGCCTCACCGGAATGGTCGAGATGTTCGGCTATCCCTACGGCTTCAGGCCGCCGGCGGTCTGGTCTCCGGCGGCTCAGGCGCGGTTGCGCTGGCATTTTGAATCCTGGCAGCTTGCCAGCGCGGAAACCCTGCAAAATGCCACCAGTCCACCAACAGCCACTCAAGTATTTCAGCTCGGGTCGCGCCGGGTGGTCCTGTCCGCAACCATTGACGCTCCGCCCGATGCCACAGGAATTCAGTGGCCGCAATCGCCGCTTCCATTCGGGACAACAGCATCCAGGCTACGGCGGCTGGCATTAGCGGCCATCTACCAGTCTGTGCGAATTCTGTGCCGGCTAGGTCAGCGGATTTCCGGCACGCCCGCTCCTGGTCCAGCCACCATTGCGGAGGCCGATGGGGGATTTTCCCTGGCTGAGCTTCTGCTTTCGCCTGAAAGCGGAGCAACTGATTTTTTAACAGCATCCACGCCGCATGCGATTCATCCATGCGCGGAGGTTCGTTCCGATCTAATGCTCATCTTCGACAGTTGCAAAAAGGACTTCTCTGATTTGCAGCAACTTGCAACGACAGCAAATCCTTTTGGCACTACATTTCCGAGTTCCGCAGTTGAGGCTTCAGGGCTTCTCCCTCAAGGTCGGCGGCAACGCCACTCCCGCCGCCTGGAACGCCTTGTGGGCCTGCCCCAGCACCTGACTGCGTAACCCGAAACGCCTCCCCTGAAACACCGCCTCGACTTCCTGGAGGTTATCCCAACCGCGCAGGATTTCGGCCCACTCCCAACTTTCGCCCTTGGCCGCCAAGCGCTGCTCCAACGCCCGCCGGAGCAGCAAGGCCAGAAAACTACAGAACCCGTGACCGCGAATGGTCGCGTCGCGTTTGTGATAGATGGGGCGGGGGTCCAGGACGGATTTCATCGCGCGGAACAAGTCCTCCACCAGCCAGAGTTCTTTATAGGCGAGCGCGACGAGCTTGGGCTCATCGGTGAGGTTGGTCTGCAACACCCACTTCCCGGCGTAGCGGGCTTCGGTCTGGACCTTCGCCGCGTCAATCGTGAAGTGCTCGCCGGCGGCGGCTTGGAGATACTTCCGATAGCCCTTGTTGCCAATCAAATCCTTGGCGCCCCGCTGCAGTTGCTGCTCCAGATGCGCGATGATGGCTTTCCGGTCGGCGGCGTCTTTGCGCCGTTGTTCTTCATTCAAGCAGACGAGGTAACGGCGGCCCTCGATGACCACTTCTTTGACTTTGAGTGGGGAAGGATCTGTGGCCGCCTGGCGCTCGGGCGTAATCTCCTCGTAGCGCCCCCGGTCGGCCAAAACCCGTTCGCGCACTTCCTTTACCGAACGCATCCGCGCGCCCAAGATATAGCCGCAGTCTAGGGCCGCGGATTCCAAGGCGGCAATCGTGCTCGCACTGATCATGCCGCGATCCGCCACGAGGCAAACGCGCCGCCCCCGAAACCGTTGGCGCAAGCGCTGCACCACCGGCAGCAGCGTGGTGACATCGGCCGTGTTGCCAGGCCACAGTTCACAGCACAAGGGCCAGCCGTGGCGGTCCAGCGCCAAGCCCACGACCATCTGCTTGAGATCCGGGCGATGGTCTTTGCTCTTGCCGTGCTGGCCCAGTTCCTGACCGCCCTCGCCCTCGAAGTAAATCGAAGTGGGATCAAAGAACACCAAGTCAATCGCGCTGAACAGATCGCGCCGTTGCTCGAAGAGTTCCTCCTCGATCCAGTCTTTGATACAGCGGGGCGTGTTCAAGACCCGTGTGCCGGGGTGGTCTTCGAGCGGCTCGCCGAGGAAGGACATGGCGCGATACAGATGGTGTAACTCCAGCGCTTCGGTGCCCGGCAGCCGATACGCTTCGCGCCAGCGCTCCGCCGCCCGATCACTGCCCGAAGCAAATAAGCGATGCCGCACGGTCAGATACCCCGCCCGCTCGACGTCAAACGCGAACCGGCGCGCCTGCAGCGCCCGGTGGATAATCGGCCCCAACTGCAACGCTTCCCATAAACGGCCAAACACCAGATTCGGCCCGACCCGCTGCACCTGCACCGGTTCGGTCTGCCCGGCGGCATGGGCGGCGATCACGGCCAACTTTTCACAGAAGCGGAGTTCCGAACGCAGCAACGTTTCCAATTGCCCGCTCGCTTGGAGCACGTCGAGGCGGCCGACCGTGCTCAACACCCGCTGATGCACCTGGCCTTTCTCGCGGAAGCTCTCGACGATTTGCAGGTAAGCATACGGGCCCGTGCGTTTGACGCGGAAATACATAGAATCGTTCTTTTCCTCTACGTATATCCGCCGCTCGCCTTCAGGACGCAATCGCAAACCGCCGGGCGTCCTCAGAATTTGCCACTACATTTCAAATTCGCAGTTTCGCGCGAGGCGAGTTCATTAAGGTTTCCGTAAACTTTTTGGCCGGATGACCTCCAAGGTGTAGAAGACGAGTAATGGCCTTGCAATGAAATCCCACCCACTCACCTCATCATCTTCAACCGCACGGCTTATGTCGTCACCAGTTTTGACCCATTGAAATGACGCCCGCGAAAAAAAATACGGCCAACCGAAGTTGGCCGTTAGAAGGCAGATGTCGGCGGGGTGCGAATCCCGCGTTCTACACGCTCGCTGCCGCTTGGTTGGCACGACTCACAAGCGGTTGCCGCCAGCAATTTGAATCTACGCCATGAATTCCACGTTGCAACTGAAATTTATTCCTGAGCTTCAGCTTGAGGTGGCGGGCCTGCCAGGCCCTGTAGCACTGCGGCCCACCTTACTTGGCCGGCCTGCGCCCACCATTCCACCAGCCACGTCTCCGCCCAGGCCGCTCTTGGGGCATCTGCGTGCGGGTCTGCGCCGGGCGTGGTTAGCCACCATGACATGGCGCGGCGGGCTTCCAGCATCCGGCGGCGCAGCAAAAATGCGTTCCCCGGGTCCAACAAAGGTAATCGCCCAGTGCGGCCATATTCCCGCGCTGCCTGGTCAATAAACCGCGAAGCGCTCAGAAACCAGAAACCAAAGCCCTATCAATTTTTTCTGCGATCTGGCCCTGGCGTTCAGCGCGGCGCTGCCGGGGCGCAAATTGCTGGTTGTGGACGAAGTGTGGCGGCACTGCTCGCCGCGCGTGGTGCCGCCCGATCTGCTCGCCGTGGTCAAGACCGGGCGCAAGGTGGGATTGCAAAGCGTGTTTCTGACTCAGGAGCCACGCGAGTTGAGCGAGACCTTGCTTGCGGAAGGAACGGAGTTTGTCAGCTTCCGCCTCCAGGGGCTGAACTCGCTGGGCCGGCTGGCCGATTACGGGATGCCAGGACAAGAGCAACTTCCGACTCTGCCGCGCGGGCAGTTCATCGCCTGGAACAAACTCAGCGGCGGCACGGTGCGGGGCCGGCTGTTTTAACCACGCAACCGAGCCAGCCACTCCCGCCCGACCGCGTTAAGCGGCGGGTACACCTCGAAATCTTCCGCCACCGCCAACGCCTTGGCCTTCTGGTCGAATGAGAGAAACCGCCGGGCGCCGGCAAGTTTGGCGGACGCGACAATGGCGCAATCGAACGTGCCCAACTCCAGTTTGGCCGCATAGCGCTGGAACAAGCCCTCACAATCCCGCCGCAGCAAATCCCAATTCATAGGGTCCACGAAAACCCGCCGGCCAAAGTCAGCTTCCAGCGCCCGCAGTGCCGTTGGGGAGTCTTCCTGCGCCAGCCGGCGGAACACGTTGCGACACTCCAACCAGGTGACATGCGAAATCAGCAGTGCCGCCCCGTGTTTGCGCTCGAAGCGGCGCACTAAAGCCTCGCGCTCTTGGCCCTCTTCATCGTGCTCGTCAGGCACGAAATACAGCGCGGCCAACCAGTTGGAGTCCGCGCAGTTGCTGGTGGCGGCCCGGAGGATCATCGCTCCCGCCTTTCCTGAAGGCTTGTGAAGACGCCTTTTTCGCCGGCGGCTTTGCGGGCGGCTTTGGCGCGCCAGTGGGCCTCTGGGTCCACCCCTCCGGCCTCGCGGGCGTGTTCCTGCTCGATCAGGCGGTTTAGCCAGCGGCTGATGTTCCCCTGAGCCAGCCGGGCCACCTCTGCTTTGCGCAGTTTGGGGCGAAATGTAATGTGTTCCGTTTTCATTCCCGCGATTGTAACACAGAAACCGTAACACGCAACCCCGATTTCCCCCATAAAGGGGTCGCCCATTAGCGTGAGCGGTCAAGCAGAAGAATAGATTTCCGTCAGCCAGCCTTTCTTTTCCTAAAAGCTGTCTTTGTCTTTTCGGGCCGTCGCGGGCGGCGTCTGCCGTCGTCGGCTTTGCCAACCGGCGCTTGGCCCGCGCCAGCCCATGCGCAAGGAGCACCCCCCGGTCTCAAAAATTGCAACCTCGACACCTCGACTAAAATGCGCCAAGACAATACACCAGACGACAACCAACACCACGACCCCATCCGCAGTGTTCCAACGTGACACCCCAACCCGCGGAGATGTCACCCGACGAGACAACCCGGAGAGAATGACCGCGACCAGACTCACCAACCCGAAACAACGCAGCGACACGACCCGGTGAGAATGACGCGAGGACACTCACCAGCGCAATTCAGCGCGACGATACCACCAGCGAGAATGACGCGGTGACACTCACCAGCGCAACTCAGCGCGGCGATACCACCAGCGGGAATGACGCGGTGACACTCACCAGCGCAAACCAGCGCGACGATGCCACCAGCGAGAATGGCGCGAGGACACTCACCAGCGCAAACCAGCGCGGCGATACCACCCGGTGAGAATGACGCGAGGACACTCACCAGCGCAACTCAACGCGACGATACCACCGGGCGAGAATGGCGCGACGAGACGCACCAGCACAAATCAGCGCGACGATACCACCAGCGAGAATGACGCGAGGACACTCACCAGCGCAACTCAGCGCGACGATACCACCCGGCGAGAATGACGCGATGGGACGGCGCGAAACCGCGCCTGCGTTGGGTTGACAACAGCGGCGTTTGGACGGCAGTTGAATGGGTGTTCGCGCTGGCACAACTGCGCCAGCCTTGCTGC
>CAIKLQ010000807.1 GCA_903828255.1 uncultured Verrucomicrobiota bacterium | reverse complement strand
CGGCGCCGATTTCGTCTGCGTAGCGTTGCGTGATCGGCGCGCCGCCAATGATGACCTTCACTTGATCGCGAACGCCCGCTTGCTTGAGCGCTTCGATGGTGGTTTTCATCGAGGGCATCGTGGTGGTCAACAGCGCGGACAACGCCACGATATTGACGTGCTTGTCTTTCACCGCTGCGACGAACTGTTCGGGCGAAACATTGACGCCCAGATCAATCACCTCATAACCGCCGCCTTCGAGCATCGCGGCCACGAGATTCTTGCCGATGTCGTGCAGATCGCCCTTCACGGTGCCCACGGCCACGCGCCCAACGGGTTGGACGCCGCTGGCGATGAGCAGGGGGCGGATGAGTTCTAGCGCGCCTTTCATGGCGCGGGCCGCCAGCAGCAATTCGGGCACGAAGTATTCGTTGCACTCGAAGCGGCGACCCACTTCGGCCATGGCGGGCACCATGTATTCCTGAACGAGTTTGAGCGGCTCAACGCCCGCGGCAAGGGCTTGTTCCGTGACCGACTTGGCGGTTTTGGCGTCCCCGGAGAGGATCGCGGTGTGGAGCGATTGGAGATCTTGCATGGTGGTTGTTATGTTTGCTTGGGATCGTCGGCGGTGCTGCAGAAACAATCTAGTCAAATTTTGTGGAAACCTTCCTTCTTTTTGGCCTCCCTCGCCGGCGGGAACAAGTTTCCGGCGGCGGCGTGGAACGTATCCAAGCTAGCCAGCGGGGTGCGGGCAGGCAGATCGCAACCGGAGGACAGCACGAAGTTGGGGTGGTCGGACGTGGCGGCGAGCAACGCGTTGACCCGGGCCGTGATTTCGGCGGGCGAGAGTTGAACGAAAACCGCCGTGGGGTCGAGGTTGCCACACAACACCACATCCGCTGGGACTTCTTTGAGAGCGGACCCGATCTCCATCGGCGCACCGAAATGGAACGTCTTCAATCCCGTCTCCAGCACCGCCAGCAAATGCAACCGCTTCGCCGCACAGTTGTGCAACACCAGTGCGAACCGGGCATCTTCCTGCGCTTCCGCGATCTGCCGCACATAGCGCGAGGAGAGCGCTGCCAGGCTGGCCGGCGATAGCAGCCCCGCCGCTGGCTCCGCCATGATGACGCCGCTCGCCCCGGCCTCCCGAAACGCCCGGACATAGCCGCTCAGGAAATGGGTGGTTTTCTCCAGCAGGGTGTGCATCAGTTCCGGCTCGGTCACGGTCATTTCCATCGCCTCGCTCACGCCGACGAGCCGGGCGGCCAGCGAGAATGGCCCGATGCAGCCGCCGAGCACGCGAGGCTTGTTCGGCAATCCTTGCAATCGCAGCACTGTTTCGAGATAAACGGCCGTGCGCCGATCTCCCGGTTGCGGAACGGAAAGTCGGCGGGCCTGTTCCAAAGTGGTGACGAGTCGCCCGTTGACGGAAGGAACTTCCGTCTCCGAAAAATCAACCGTGCAACCAAACGCCTCCGCCTCGGCACTGAGATCCATCGCCGCGAGCACAAAGGGCAAGTGGTAGCGCTCCTCCAGTGCCGCCAGCGCGTCGAATTGCGCTTGCGGGTTTGTGACCACGTCCCGCACGGTCGCGCCGGTGAGCGCCAGACCCGGATAAACCGCGATGGGCAATGCCACCCGCCGCGGCGCCGCCAAGATGATCTCGTTGAAATAGTTGGTGCTCATAAGAAAGTCGCGCGGTCGCCTGGCGTTAATTTCGTAGCAACCGACGTAAGGAGGCTCATTTCAACCGCCGCAAACAAGGTTAGAGCCTCCTTGCGACGGCTATATCGGTTAGCGGTCACCTTTCCCTCGCTCGCTTCACCACGACTTCCACCACTGACTTGTTCTTGGCGATCAGGTTCGCGGGCAGGATGCCGCGCCAGTTGACGCCGGGGTAGATGATCGCGCCACGCCCGATAATGCTGCCGGGATTCAGCACCGCGTTGCAGCCGACTTCCGTGCCATCGCCCAGCAATGCGCCGAACTTCCGCAGGCCGGTGTCGAACGGTTGCCCGTCCTTTTCCACCGTGACGTTGCCGGGGAAGGTTTTGTAGTTGGACAAGATCACGCCCGCCCCGAGGTGCGCCCGGTGGCCAAGGATGGAGTCCCCGACGTAGTTAAAGTGTGCCGCGACGGCATTATTGAACAAGAACGCGTTCTTCAGTTCGCAGGAATTTCCGACCACGCAGTTGTCACCGACGATGACCTGCTCTCGGAGGTAGGCGTTATGGCGAATCTGGCAGTTGCGCCCGATGATGGCCGGCCCTTTAATCATGACCCCGTCCTCGACCTCCGTGCCGGGGCCGATGTAAACCTGCTCGCCGATGAACGCGCGGCCTTCGCACTGGTTGTGCCGCGCGGGTTTCAGATTCGTTGCGAGGTAGGCCTCGATTTTCTTCAGCACTTCCCAGGCAAACTCGACGCCGTCGAACAGCGCGGCGTGCTCGGTCTGCGTCAGGTCAAACAAGTCGGCAGGCTTGAACATGCGTGAAAACTAGGTTCGAAAACTCCAAATTCCAAGCTCCAAGCTCCAGAGAAGCTCCAAACCTCACATCTCGATCCATCCTCGACCGCGGCAGTTTGGAGCTTGAGGCTTGAAGTTTCTCTGGAGCTTGGAGGTTGGTGCTTGGAGCTTCCTCCGTGTATGCTCCGCTCGCCAGAATGAAAGACTCCTACATCGCCGCGAAAGAACGTTGGGCGCAGAAGATGGCGGGCCAAGCCAGGCCCCCGGGGCGCTCGACCGAGCG
>CAIKLQ010000806.1 GCA_903828255.1 uncultured Verrucomicrobiota bacterium | reverse complement strand
GGACCGATATTTCGGCGGTCTCTTCCCTCTCCCCGTCGGAAGGGGAGAGGGTCAGGGTGAGGGGTTTATGTAGCGCTGTGGAATGTGGAATGGGTCAATGACTGCAAGGGTTTTCCCCCTCACCCCGGCCCTCTCCCCCTCCGCTGGGGCTTAACCTTACGCACATCTTTTTCACCGAAAGTTGCATTTTGTTCTGGAACCTTAAGGATTTATGTATTTTATAAGGGGATGCTTGATACCGCTGCATCCGCTTTTTGTCCGCCACCGACCCACGTCGCGGCCTGGGCCCGCGCCGAATTTGGTCACGCCGAACTCGGCGATGACCGCCGCACCGACCGCTTGCTCCTCATGGCCACCGCCTTCGCCCAACAACCCACCGCCCCCATCCCGCAAGCCTGCGGTCCCGGCCCGGGCGCCCAGGGAGCCTATCGGTTCTTTGAAAACGATGACATTGATCCCGAAGCCATCCGGGATGCGCATCACCAAGCCACGCTGGAACGGGTGCGCCAACTCCCGATCGTGCTGGCGCTCCAAGACACCTCCACGCTCAACTATTCGACCCATCCGCAGACCGAGGGCCTGGGCCCCATTGGCACGCGCCTACAGCACATTATCGGGCTCTTCCTGCACTCGACCCTGGCGGTGACGCCGAGCGGGCAACCGCTGGGCCTGTTGCACACGACCGTGCGCGCCCGCGATCCCAAAGCCGTCGGCAGCGCCCGCCACCGCCACCGCAAACCCACCGCCGCCAAGGAATCCCGAAAATGGCTGGAGAGTTTGCATGCCTGCCACGCCGTGGCCGCCGAGTGTCCCAAGACGCTGGTGGTCAACATCACGGATCGGGAGGGCGACTGTTACGATGTGTTTGCGCTCGGCCAAGCCGCCCCGGCGGACGCCCGCGCCCATCTGCTGGTGCGCAGCAAACACAACCGCCGCCTGGCCGATCACGATCCGCTCCTCTGGGCCCACGTGGGGCAGCGCCGGGCGGCGGGACAACTGCAAGTGCGCGTGGGCCGGCGGAGCAAGCAACCCGCGCGCCTCGCCACGCTGGCGATTCGCTTCGCCGCCGTCACCCTGCAACCGCCCGGGCGGCGCCAGGGCCAGCCGCCACTGCACCTCTGGGCCATCGAAGCGCGCGAACAGCGCCCGCCCGCCGGAGTTGCCCCGATCGTGTGGCGGCTCTTGACCACGCTGCCCATCACCTCGCTGGCGGAAGCGTGCGAGAAAGTGGGCTGGTACGCCCAGCGGTGGCAGATCGAAGTGATCCACAAAGTGCTCAAGAGTGGCTGTAAAATTGAACAGCGCCAATTGCACACCGCCGAGCGCCTGGAGCGGGCGCTGGCGGTGGATCAAGTCGTTGCGTGGCGGCTCTTGGCCTTGTGCAAAGCGAGCCGGGAGCAGCCCGACGCGGCGGTCAGCGCGTGGCTGGAGCAAGCCGAGTGGGAAGCGTTGTGGTGTCACGTGCATCAGCGCCCCACACCCCCGGCCACGCCGCCCACGATCCGCCAAGCGGTGCGGTGGATCGCGCAACTGGGCGGCTTCCTGGCCCGCAAAGGCGACGGCGAACCCGGCCCAATTACGCTCTGGCGCGGCCTGCAACGCCTCCACGATCTCACCGCAATGTGGCGCCTCTGTCAGCCCAACCAAGGAATGAAAACATGTGCGCACAGCTAAGCCCGCTGGGAGAGGGAGAATCCATCGCGCTCTCCACTGATTACCACTTCTGCGCTCGCGGCGAGATCACCCGCCAACCAGTAAATGATTGGGATGCGGTGCCGCGCGCGGGCGGGAGGTCCGGCGGCGGGGCGGCTACTTCTTGTCGGCGTCGTCCTTGTCGTCCGCGGCGGGCGGATCGGACGGAGCGGCGTCTTTCTTGGTTTCGTCCTTCTTCTCAACGAAGAGTTGCGCCCGCTCTTTGAGCAGG
>CAIKLQ010000805.1 GCA_903828255.1 uncultured Verrucomicrobiota bacterium | reverse complement strand
TCCGGGCCGCCTGCGGCAGATTCTCACCAACCTGGCGGGCAACGCGCTCAAGTTCACCGCGCAGGGCGAGGTCGTCGTTCGCGTGCGCCTGCTGGAGGAAACGGCGGAGACAGTGCGACTGCGCTTCGCGGTATGCGATACGGGCATTGGCATCCCGGAAGACAAGCGGGCCAAGCTGTTCCAGAAATTTTCGCAAGTGGATGCCTCGACCACGCGGCTCTATGGCGGCACCGGGTTGGGGCTGGCGATCTCCAAGCAACTCGCGGCGCTCATGGGCGGGGAAGTCGGCGTGGAGAGTGTGCTGGGGCAGGGTTCGGAATTCTGGTTCACGGTGCGCCTGGGCAAAACTTCGGCCCGCAAAAAATCCACCGGCGCCCGCGGCCCCGTCGAACTGCGCGGCGTGCGCGTGTTGGTGGTGGATCCGCACCCCATCAACCGGGAGATTCTCACGGGCTTGATGGAGGGCTGGGGCCTGCGGGCCGCGCATGTCCCGGATGGTCCGTCCGCGCTGCACGCTCTGACCGTAGCCCGGACCGCGCAGGATCCGTTCGCGATTGCGATGCTGGATCTGCAACTGCCCGGCATGGATGGCCACGCCCTGGGCCGCGCCATCAAGGCGAATCTGCACGCCACGCGGTTAGTGCGCTTGACCACCTTGGGCCAATCGGATCACGACCCTGATTGGGAAGCCACCGGATTTGTGGCCACGCTAACCAAGCCGGTGCGGCGGGCGGAGTTGCAAGAAGTGCTAGCCGCGGTCATGAGCGGGCGGAAGGTCGCGCCCGGACGGTCCGAGTTACCGGCGGGTTTCGCCGACGCCGGGTTGCGGCCCGCGCGCATCCTGGTGGTGGAAGACAACACGGTGAACCAGCTCGTGGCAGTGGGCATCCTGACGAAACTGGGGATGAGCGCGGACGTGGCGGCCAACGGGCTGGAAGCCATCGAGGCGCTCGCGACGTTGCCCTACGATCTGGTCTTGATGGACATGCAAATGCCGGAACTGGATGGCGTGGGCGCGACCCGGCAAATCCGCGACCCGCGATCGCGGGTGTTGGATCACCGCGTGCCCATAGTGGCCATGACCGCCAACGCCATGCGCGGCGACCGGGAGGAATGTCTGGCGGCAGGCATGAATGATTACGTGGCCAAGCCGATTGAAGTCGGGGCGTTAGTCGCGGCGCTGAAGAAGTGGTTGAAGCCGGCGCCCGCGCCCGCGGTGGCCGCCCGCGAGCCGCTGGTCGCCCCGGGGCTTCGGTCGGTGCCGACGGAGCGCCGGTCGGTGCCCGGCTTTGCCGGGCCGGGAAGCTTTGACGCGTCGGGAGGCTTGGATGGCTTGGCCGCCGCAAATCCGGTCACCGACCGGCGCCCCGACGGGGTCCCGGAGTCACCAGCGGAAATCCCGATCTTTGACCGTGCGGGTTTGCTGGAGCGCGTGATGCAGGAGGAGGACCTGGCGCGGCGGTTGATTGCGCAATTCCTGGAAGATTTGCCGGGCCAGATTCGGCAGTTACAGACCTATGCGGTGGCCGGGGAGACCGAGCGAGTTCGGGAGCAAGCGCACCAGATCAAAGGCGCGTGCGCAGTAGTAAGCGGCGAAGCCTTGCGCGCCCTCGCCGCCGTGCTGGAAGCCGCCGGCAAAGCCG
>CAIKLQ010000804.1 GCA_903828255.1 uncultured Verrucomicrobiota bacterium | reverse complement strand
GCTGAGGATCTGTGCCCGCTGTAACTTGGGAATCAACTCCGAAAACTCGGGGCCAAGAATAAGATCAATAATTCGTCTGATAACTAGTCGTTGTTGCGCCCAATCCGATCGTCCGCTGCAAGAGTAGTTAGTGCTTAAATTAGTTCGCATTGAGGCTAGAGATTCCGGTATGAAGCAAGCACCGTATTTGATTGCGACCATATTCAAAGCAAACCAGTCGCAATGCCATTTCAGGTCCTCGCGATCCCCGCCGACTTCTACATGCGCTGATTTTTTCACAATTGTAGCATGACCGGGAAGATTCCCCCCAGGGGCAAGTGCTGCGAATTCATCAGGAGTGAAGTATCTCGGCGTGTTGCTCCATGGCATTTTCCCCTCGGAGATTGCGCCAGTTTGTGCGTCAAACATCGTAAAATAGGAAGTACACAACCCCGCTTGAGGATATGCCGCCAGCATACCAAGTGATTTTTCAAAAAAGCCTGGTAGCACTCGATCGTCGGCACCAGCGCCATAAAAGTACTTGCCGGTCGCAATTTCGCTGGCGCGCTTTGCGCTATAATGCAAGCCACGGTTCGTTTCATTTTTAAGGAAAATCACCGATGGATCGTTACGGGCGAATTGTCCTATGACTTCCACGCTGTTGTCCGTTGAGCCATCGTCAACGACGATAACCTCATGAGCTCGCCAAGATTGCTCAAGAATAGCTTTTAGCGCATCGCCAACGTATGCTGCATGATTATAATTCGGCACAAAGACCGTCAGTCGTGGGATTGTCATAAATTGATATGCATTTACTTCTGCGCGCTCCGCGGTTTGTTGTTCATTGCAATTGCGCCAGAGTCATTTGCCTATGGTTATATGCCTTTCGATACGCAAGGCAAGGCTTTTTCTCAGCTTTTTAAGCCCCGCTGAAACGGCGGTTCGTTTTCCCCATCGCAAGCCCCGCTACCGCTAGCTTTCCGGCCCAAACCCGAGCGCCGGGAGCCGCACCTGAGCGTACCTCCTCGGCGACCTGACCGTCGCGTTTTACCGGGCACAGCGATCAGGCATTCAAACGGTAATGACGTTCTCGTAGTCAGGCATGGGATCCACGTCGTCACAGGGCTCGCGGGTCGACGGCCCACGTCCGCGCCCGGAGGGGCACGGGCCGGGGCCAGCGGCAGCGGGGGTGGGGCGCGCGTCCATCCATTCTTCGTTTGTGTCACTGGCCGAACTCCAATACATCCGCACGAATGAGCAAGGAGCGGAAGCAGCGGCCAACTTGGTGGAGCTTTCCACAGAAGAACAGGATGCGAATCCGGTAGTTGCGGAAGTTGCGTAAGCCGCGAGCGCCGGCTTTGAGGGTCTGGACCTTCGAGTTCCATCCCTTGGTTACGGCGTTCGTGATATGATGTTTCAGATGTATCCGCAAGTTGTCGAGATGCCGCGCGCGAATCAACGTGGTAAACGGCATAGTATCCAAATGCCGCCAAGTGCGTTCCGGGGCGAAATCATGAATGCAGCATTCCCGGTCGCCCTCCGAGCACTGGGGCGCCGGGACCCACTGCCAGCCTAACTCAATCACCACCTGCTTTTCCTGAATCGTGAGCGCTACGTTCTTGACCTCCCAAGGGCTGCCAACGCCTATAAGTAATGCGTAAGGCTTCTGGAGTTCGCTAACCATGCTCATTTTACGCGCCAGCCTGCGCTTGGCTGGGTGCACCAAGCTTCCGCCCCGTGATTCAACGCCCTGCCAAACAGAACCCCTTGCGCCATTTCACTGTGCGCCGGTCGCGAGTGGTTGGGCCGTGAAGCCCACGGGGCGGAGCGTGGCCTGCGTTAATATCCGTCTTTGCGATAGGTTGGTTCGCCCTCGTAGCCGCCGTCTTCGGTTGAGTTGATGCCGTATGTTTGGTCTATCTGGACGAACGGATCCCCAGCGCCAGTCCCGGTATGATATTTGGGTGCAAGCATGTCGCTGTGGCTCGTTGGGATGGGCGGGTCGAACGAGAAGTCGTTCACCACGGCTCGTCGCTGCTCGATCTTGTGCGGGAACACTCTTAGCACCATCAGGTCGAACGACCAGACGAGCTGGTCGCCCTCCCTCTTGATGTCCGGGCAATGGGCGCGAACGCTGTTCAACGCACAGGCCACGGTATCATCGGCCGTCGGGAAATGAGTGGCAACCGCCAGTCCCGGGCGGGGATGAATCTGGCTGAGCATATAGCCATAGGCGCCTTGCGGCGTGTGAGAACTGTTCTGGACAGTTTTCATGCCCTCGACGGTGGTAGCCCAAACCGGGTCATTCGGATCGCCCGGCTGGGTGAGGCCCTGATTCTTCATGGCCCAAATTTCCGGCGCCACAGCCATCTCGTGGATGAACACGTCCACGCCCCGGGGTCTGCCAGTGATATCCTTGTTGATGGCGTGGTAGATGGAGTTGACTTCGGGCTTGGTGTCACTCGAGTAGAGCATGGTTACAGGTTTGGTGGCTCCCGGGGGCGTCCACTCAAGCTTGTAGCCCATGGAGCCTTTGCGGGTATGGATGACCGGGTAGTGCAGAACCTTCGCCCCCGTCGCCGCGTTGTGGTAGGCGATGTTGTCGCCGGTCGGACGCCCATCCGGCGTCAACCCAGTTTTTCGCCAATCCAATTCAATGGGGATCAGGGCATTGGCGTCGTTGTGCGGATCGTCGCCGGCGGGGATGGGAACGTAGGGCAAGCGCCAATTCGCCTGGACTTCGGCCAAGGTGGGACAGCTCTGATAAGCCGTGCCTTGGAAGGCCTGGCTCTCCGTGTGCCAGCGCAAGGCTTCCCGGAGGTGGTGACAAAACGCCCCGACCCCATCGGCGTAGCGGGGAGGCCCAGCCGCGTAACCGTTGGGCTGGGGGTTTGCTGGGTCGGTTACCACCGGAGTCATTCCAGGGTTTGGCACGCCCGACGGCCCTTGTCCCCAGATGAAGAGGGGCGACTTGCGGTCGCCACCGTCGCCGAAACCATAGCACTGGATCAGGTCGCTGACGTGGTCGCAGTGCAGATGGTTGATGAAGATCTTGTCCATCCTACCATACCCAACCCCGCAGGCTTGATAATTGGCGGATACTCCGCAGCCGAAGTCGAAAATGAACTGATCCAGTGGTTGCTGTTTGTGATGGTCCCATCCGACCTCAACGAAAACGCTCATTTCAGCCTGCGCCCGGCGGGCCATCGGGACCACGGACCCCATGAAAGTGATTCGCATTTCATCGCGTTCGAGCTTCGTACCGGTTACGTTCCCATTAATATCCTTTCCCCACGGGGTCATGGGCTTGAGGGTCTCGAAGTAAGAGTATTTCTGCGTTTGATAGTGCGTCGGATAACAGTTGCCGACGTCCACGGGGTCGTGGCCATCTTCGTGCTTGCGGCCAGCGCCTCCGGTGGCCAGTGCGCCTAGCGTCAGTCCAGAGAGCTTCAAGGCATCTCGTCGGGAGAGACCGGATTTCTTGTCTGCGTTATTTGTCTTCATGTTTTGTTTTTGGTTTTGTGGTTTTCTGCATGATCAGTTTTTGATGTTGTTTAAGGGCCTGATCTAACCCGTGGTAAAATTGGATCCGATTCGTGAGGCTGGCCGATAATGGCAGCCGCCGGTGGAACAGACGGCGGCGATTTTGATTGCCCGATGGCTTCCACCAATGCCTGCGCCGAAAATGGTTTGCGCAGATAAGCGACGCAGCCGACCTCCGCGGCTAGGGCCCGCGCTCTGGGTTCGTCGTGGGCCGTCATGAAAATGATGGGCACCCGCGAAAACTCGGCGGCCACTTGCCGCGCTACGTCGAACCCGGTCATCGTGCCGAGTCGGATGTCCAAGATCAGGCAATCTATGTGGGGTCGAGGAGACTCCTTTAGAAAACTTTCGGCCGAGGGATAGGTCAGCGGTTGAAAGCTTGCCGCGCTCAACAGGCGCTCCAGCGCCCGTAAAAAGCTAGGTTCATCATCCACAACTGCGATTTGGATTTTGTTTTCCATCATCGAGCGCCACTCAGCCAACGGTGGCTATTTGCGAAACAGAGATTATCAGGGCGGAGAGAGTCTCGGCTATTGTCCTTTAGTGCAGTACCGAACGGTCGCGTAAGGTGGCCGGTAAGCAGGGATCGGCTACCACACATCACCGATCCCTGCTCAGTTGGCCGTGCGTCCAGTCCACGGCCCGACAATGGGGAGATTCAGTGCGACCGGTCAAACTTAATTGCGGCTGTTGTCGTAGCCCAGCGGCAAAACGATATTCCAAAGCCGGTTGTGCTGATCGAATTGCGCCACCAACTGCGCGAACAAGGTGCCGTCACCCGAAACCTGGATGCCAGACAGGTCAGAGGGATTACGCAGCAACCGCAACAGGTCGTCCGTTGAAAGCCGGTACGTGACGCCGGTGGTCGCGTTGGGCTTGTTATTCTTGCAATGCAGGACGCCGTTTTTCAACAGCACATAAAGGTTCTGTTCCGATGGCGGAAGGCCGGGGTCGGTGAAAAGGAAGCGCATGGCCAGCACCATGGTTTCCGCCTGTTTTCCCTTAACCAGCGTGCCGAAGTAATCGAACAGCACTGTGGGCGGCATTCCACTGAGAGTGCTGTCGCCTTGCGTAAACGGAGGCCCGATCGTTCCGTTGCGCAACTCTTCGGCGCCGCTCAAAAAGATATTCCTCCAAGTGCCAGATTCGAAGGAATACCCGAGTTGCTCGAAGGCGTCGGCCTGGAGATTCCTGGCTTCCTGATTGGCCGGATTGGCGAAGACGACGTGTTTCATGACTTCCGCCACCCACCGGTAGTCACCTTGCTCGAAACTCTGCCGGGCTTTGCTGATGACCGCGCTCTCGCCACCCATGAACTCAACATACTTCCGCGCCGCAACTTCATCGGGGTATTTGAAATAGTTGGCCGGGTTTCCATCCCACCATCCGACGTAGCGCTGGAACACAGCTTTAACGTCGTGGTTTTTGGAGCCATAATAGCCCCGGTTGTAGAACTCGCGGTCGAGGATTGCGGGAAGCTCGAACGCTTCGGCAGCTTCTTCCATGTTCATCCCGTTGTTGGCCATCCGAATAACCTGGTCATTGAAGAAGCGATACATGTCCCGCTGTTTTTCCATCATGTCCACGCAACGGCTGTTGCCCCAAACTGGCCAGTGATGTACGCCGATCAAGACCCGAATTCGCGGCCCGAACAGATCGAGCGCTTCGTCTATGTATTGCGCCCACGCTTTCGGATCGCGAACCTTGGCCCCACGGGAGGTGAGGAGATTATGCATCGTGTGTGATACATTCTCACCCGGGCAGAAAGCCCCGTATTGCGGAATGAAAACGTGCATCTCGGCCGGCGCTTCGGTGCCCGGTGCCAACTGGAACTGCACCTCCAATCCATCAATGTTGATGGGGCCGTTTTCCTTGATTTCAACGGTGGGCGGATAAAGCTGGCCCGCGCCGAACCCGGTGGTTTTACCCAGACCCGAACCGATGTGCCCGAATTGGTTTCTCGGCAGATAGCTACCATACATGTAGTCGGCTCGCCGGAACATCGAGTTGCCCAGATACAGATTTTCCGAGAGAGCCTCGGTATAGAAGCCATCCGGAGCATAGAACGGGATCGTTCCCTTGGCCGATCCGTGCCTGCCATCATGTCGGGTGGACTTGGCCGATCCGGCCGTGCCGGCAGGTGTGATGGACTTACCGTCCGGCTCAATGATGCCGGGGATTCCGTTAAAATGGTCAATATGGCTATGGGTGGCGATGATGGCGACAATAGGCTCTTGGGACACATGGGCCCGCAACAGAGCCAGCCCGGCGCGGGCTGTTTCCCGGCTGGTCAACGGGTCAATCACGATCCACCCCTTGCGGGTCTTGAGGAAAGTCATCGTGGCCATGTCGTAGCTCCGGACCTGGTAAACCCGGTCTGGGACTACCATGAAGAGGCCGTTAATGTTATTCAGGAGCTCTTGCCGCCACAGGCTAGGATTCGCGCTGGGGGGAGCGGTGGGGAATCCATACATGAATTGATAATCCTCAAGATTCCAAGCGTAGAATCCCAGGGCGTTCAATTGGGGCACGTCGTTGGAGATGATTTGCGGAGACTCCAGGCCGGCGATGAACCCCTTGGTCGCATCTTCGAAATCCTGCTGGTTGGAAAAATCGAGGACTTGATACATGTGCGCGTTCATAGCCGCGGTGGTTGCCGTAGCCGGTTTCGGTTCAATTTGTGCCAGGGCGGAACCGAGCGTCAATATTGGGAGGATGAGCACGGATGTCAGGAGAGCTTTCATAGGTTTTTTGGAACAGGATACCAATCCTGAGCGACATCCGGCTATTGTCCTTTGGTGCAGTACCGGCGGGGGGAATCGGTGGTGAGTAGTCAGGGACCAGGAATCAGTGGTCGCGGGCGAGCGCGGGCGAAGCGGCGGCCAGGATTATTCCTGGCGCATCAAGGAGGGCTGCCCTCCAATGGCAGATCGCTTGTCGCTGCCGGTGGGACCCCCAGTTCCTGCGCGAAGCGAACCAGTTCGGCGACAGATTGCAGGGAGAGCTTGTTCATGATGGCAGCGCGATGAGCCTTGATCGTGCGCTCGCAGGTGTGCAGGTCGCCAGCGATCTGTTTGTTTAGCTGCCCCGCGATCACATGCGCCAGGACCTCGCGCTCGCGCGGCGTGAGGGTGTCGTAGCGCTCCTGCAACGCCCGCAAACAGGCCCGGCGCTCACGCTCCGCCACATTGCGGGCCAAGGCGCGGCCCACTGCTTCAAACAGCGGTTCCTTCTTCACAGGCTTGGTAAGAAAATCCACCGCGCCTTGGCGCATCGCCCGAACCGAGGTCGGGATGTCGCCGTGACCGGTGAGAAAGATCACCGGCATCGGATCGTCTGCCTCAGCCAGTGCGGTTTGAAGTTCCAGGCCGCCAGCGCCAGGCATGTGCAGGTCGAGCACGACGCAGCCGAGAGTGTCGCCGGCCGGGCGCTGGAGGAATTCAGCGGAGGAGGAAAATATCTGCACCGCGTAGCCGCCCGCCCGCAACAACCGCGAGACGGCAGTAAGGAACGAAGCGTCGTCATCAACCAGGTAGATGGTGGCAGGGGAGTTATTCATCGCCGTCACAAAAATTTAGCCATCAGCCGGCACCGTAAAGCAAAATGTTGCGCCGCCGTTAGAATTGTTTTTTGCCCAGATGCGTCCGTGGTGCGCCTCAATGATCGTGCGGCTGATGGAAAGCCCCAAGCCCAGGCCGTTTGGTTTGGTGGTATGGAATGAGTCGAAGATGCGTTCGACTTGATCCGGTGGAATCCCGGGGCCGGCGTCCTCGACCGAGAACTCCACCGTATCGTTGGGGCCGCGTTCCCCGCGGACCACCAACCGCCGCCGTTCGACAGGCCCCTCGCTCATGGCATCCATCCCGTTGATCAAGAGATTGAGCAACACCTGCTGTAAATGCACCCGGTCGCCGCGCAGGCGGGGCGTGCCCGGGCGGACCTCCATAGTGACCGTCACCTTGCGCTCATACGCATCGTGTCTGGCGAGGACGAGGCACTCGGCGAACAACGCATCCGCCGCCAACGATTTCAACTCCAGTTCGTGACGTTGCAGCAAGGCCCTCATGCGCTGGATCACATCGCTGGCGCGCAGGTCGTCCTTGCGAATATCGGCTAGAATCTCCCGCACCTCACTCCACGGGGGAGGCTCTCTTTGGAGCAGTAGCTCGGCCGCTTCGGCGTTGCTGAGGATGGCCCCCAGGGGCTGATTTAATTCGTGCGCCAGCGCGCCGGACAGTTGGCCAAGCATGTGGACGCGACCAATGTGAAGCAATTCGTTGCGATGCCGCTGCGCCGCGGCTTCGGCGGCATGGCGCGCGGTGATGTCGAAGAAAATGCCCTGCGTCCGAAGCCGCTGACCGTAGGCATCCAATGTGGCCAACCCCTTTGCCGTCACCCACTTTTCCGCGCCATCCGGCAGGCGCAACCGCCCCTCGAACTCGAACGCGCCGCCGGCTCGGGTGGTGCCGCCGAGCGCCAGTTCTGCCCGGGGCCGATCCTCCGGATGAATGTGCGCGAGGAGATCCTCCCAGCGAACCGTCCGATTCTCGGCCCAGCCAAAAAGCGAACGCAGCCGAGGGTTGATCCACAACTCGTCGCTCGCGGCGTCGCGCACCCAGAGCCCCAACTCGCCGGCGGCGGTGGCTAGTTCGATGAATTGCTGACTCTCGCGCAAACTGACCTCCGCCCGCCGCCGCCGTATTCGCTGCGCAACCAACGCCACAATGGTCAATGCCTGGAGTGTGATGATTCCCAGCGCGCCAAGCATGTAGCCCCGGTAGCGCTCCCACACGGATGGTTGCCGGAAGCGCACCACGCTGCCGGGGGGCAACTGCCGCTCGGCAATGTGCCACCGCTGCAGGGCCCGCCAGTCGAACGTAGGTTGGCTGGCACTGAGCACCAGTGGCGGGATGTCCCGCCCCAATTCACCACCCAAGACGCGTGCGGCCATCCGGGCGGCTTCGCGGCCCAGCGTCTCGCTGGAAAAAAGTCGGCCTCCCAGAATCCCGTGCCCAAGTTGTTCCTCAAACATTCCAAACACCGGGGCATTGGCAGCGGCACAGAGTTGATCCAGCGCGCTCAACTGTTCATGAGGAACGCCCGCGACGTCCACGACCAACATCCCATAAGCGAGGACGGACTGGGGCGGCAGGGCTGCGGCGCGACGGCACATCTCGGGGAAAGGTAGTTTGTTGAACCAAGTCAATTGCACCCGGTTGCTCAATGGATCCCAAGCCCGCTGATACTCGGCCATCCAGAACCGTTCGAGCAGGGAGCTGCCCATCACGACGGCGATGTTCGTCGTTGCCGGCAATACTTGGAGAATGATCTCGTTGCCGGCGCGCGCGTCCAGTTGGACGGCCACGGCGGCATCATTTGAACTCAGGGTCAGCGCCTTCAGCAACCGATTTTCGATCCCCCCGATCACGACCGGTGTGGCCGGAAACAACGCCGCGCGATGCCGCCACCAGAACTGCGCCGCGGCGCCCCCCACGGGCACGACCAAGTCCGGCGGACTCTGCGCATACAAGGCCCGCAAATACTCCGCGAACGCCAACTCCGCCTGGGGTTCGTCCTCGCGAGCCGTCTCCACCGCGGGTTCGTGAAATTCAATGGGCGACGGCCACTGCCGCAGCAATTCCCTTTTGAAGGCCGGAGTAATGGCATTCCAAGGCGCCACATCGCTACCAAACGATTCGAGGATTAACACACGCTTCGGGGCGTCCGCCCGAACAGCCTCCCTGGCGACCGCCCCGGAGTACAGCAGAGCAATCAACGCAGTCGCCACCCTTGCTCCCGTTCGCAGGGTTAGCTTCATCCCCAGCCTTTTACCATCAGGCTCCATGGGTGCGATTATTCTCTGATTCGCTTAGTCTCTCAAGCCCAATCACCGACAGGTCTTGGAGTGCGCCATCGGCTGCCAGCAGGCCGGAGGGGCAAACCTCCCCCCGCTCGGCGCGGGTGGGGAAAGCGGGAACTTGGCTCGACAAGTCGCGTCAGACAAAAGCGGCTGCGAGCTGTCGGCACCCAGAGCTAGCCAGGCGAGTTGGCCAAAACCCTAACTTCGGACATGGATAACTAAGCCCCCGTGCCAGGCAGGTCGGCGCGCGCGAACCAGCGGGCGGTGAACTGCTGTGCGGCCAGCGAGAAGATACAGTAGGCCGCGAACCAGTAGAAACCGGCCCCGAAGTTGGCGGTGAAGACGACCAGCGGTGGCGCGGCGTTGGGGTCGCCCGGCGGGGTCTGGCTGGCTTGCGCGGCGAGATAGGCGATGAACAGCGCGACGACAAAAACATCCGCCATGGACCACTTGGCGATCAATTCCACAAAGCCCAACGTGCGGCGGCGGCGCGCGGCATCCGCCATGAAGGTGGCCCACAGCACCAACGCGGCTTTGGCCAGTGGGATCACGACGCTGAAGAGCAGGATGAGCGTGGCGGGCAGAGGGCTTCGCACTTCGTAAAGACGTTGCACCGAGCCGACGATGCTGCGGGTTTGCTGATAGACCTCGATGTCCTGCACATCCTTTTGCAACGCGGCGGTGAGCTTGGGGCGGAGCTTGGCGATGATCGTTTTGCGCAGGTCGCCGCCGGTGGCTTCGAGCAGGTCGAGGACCTTGGGATTCATCATTGACTGAAGGACTTTTACCGTGTCGCCGTCCAGGCCCTTGTCGAGCAGCAGCGGGGCGACGTGCGCGACGCCCTCGGGCTTGAGCACCCCCCGGATGGTGAGGACAGGCGCGAACAGTCCGGGGATCAGCAGACCGATGGAGCCGACCAGCAGAAGGAGGCTGACGAGGCGGCGAGCGTTGAAGTTACTAATAGGAATTTGTTTAATATGTTTTTGGCCCCCCGCAGTTTAGGGCGGATTGCTTTTGCGTCGTATTCACTTCAGGTAATTTTTACCGACGGGAAGCGGGTGTCAATGGCGTTTTCCGGCTGCTCCGCCGTTCGGGGATGGGGAAAGAGACTGTTGAGGCTCTCTCAAAACTGTAGGAGCCGACGTAAGGAGCCTAGATTTTCAAGGAGTCCGCGAGTGGCGGCGTGGCGGGCGTGGAGTTGCGACGCGCATGGGCCAAGTGTGCCGGCGCGTGAACTCCGGCAGCGTTGCTCGTTCTTCCAAGGCTAAGTCTGCCAACGCAATTTCATTAGCATTTTGAGATGTTTTTGTTTTTGTTCCCACGGATGTTGCCACCGGTTTGAGCCCCGGCGGCGAGCGGCGGCGGCACGGGCGAGCTTTGCCTCGATGACGCGGCGGGCTTCGGCGATGAGTGTGTTTGACTCGCGGCGCAAGCGGGACTGAATATCCGCCACCTAGTCGGGCGCGGCCCGCTCCGCCGCCCGGCCCGGCGGGCGGACCCTCATCTTTTTGAGCGGCGAGGGACCGTGCGGGCCGCCACGGCTCGCCCCACCCCTGCAAGCAGGGGATTTGTTCCAGTTGTTCCAGGTTTCCAAAATTGAATAGAACAAGAAGTGCCATCTTCAAGCCACTTAACTCCCGCAACTTATATGTCTCGGCTCCAGTCGTTCCAGTCGTTCCAGTCAGAAACCATAGTCTTACACTTTTGGAATCCCTCCGTTTTTTCCCGATTGCCGGTCCCAGCCTGTCCCGGGTCGCCATTTGCCGCGCCTTTTCCGCGCCTGTTTTTGAATTCCAAAAGACCCCTCGGGAATGAGGTTTCCCTGCTGGCACCGATCGGCATCAAGGTGAGTTGGACCAGAACCGGGACGCTGCAATCGGCGCCCGCCGTCGTCGGCCCGTGGAACCACGAAACCGGGGCTGCCAACGGCCAGGTTTTCCCGAATATCGGGACCAAGTTCTACCGCCTGGCTCATTAAGCTCTGCGCTCTGGGCGCGACAAGGATCCAACACTGGAGATCGGGGCAACCCGGTCATTTTTTCTGAGAGGCGCTTTGAAGACTGATGCCAACTCCGCGTGATGGCGGGCGGCCTACAGAAATCCAGCTCAAAACCTCCTGCTGGTTGGGTCGCTGCCCTCAGCGGGCGGGGGTTTTCAAAGAGCCTCCCGAGTCAGGGGATCGCCTCAGCGGTGGTCGGGTTTGGGCCGGAAAGCTGGCGGCGGCGGGGCTTGCGACGGGGAAAACGGACCGCCGGTTCGGCGGGGCTTGAAAAGCTGAGAAAAAGCCTTGCCTTGCGCCCGGAAAGGCATATATCCGTAGGCAAATGATTCCGGCGCAAAAGCAATCCACCATAAACCGCGAAGCGACCAGAAATCACATTCCTATCAATACTTCGGCCCAGAGCCCGCGCTGTTTCCTGGCGACCTTGATTATTCTCGCCGGCTTAGTCATGCAACCCGCCGTGGCGGCCAAGGTGGATTTCAACCGGGAGGTTCGCCCCATTCTTTCCGAGAATTGCTACACCTGCCACGGCCCCGACTCTGGGAAGCGCAAGGCGGGGCTGCGCTTGGACTTGAAGGAAGATGCGCTGGCCAGACTCAAGTCTGAGAATTTCGCCATCGTGCCAGGTCATCCGGAAAAAAGCTCGCTCGTCGAACGCCTCCTCACCAAGGACGAAGACGAGCACATGCCCCCG
This sequence comes from uncultured Verrucomicrobiota bacterium, assembly GCA_903828255.1. Lineage (GTDB taxonomy): Bacteria > Verrucomicrobiota > Verrucomicrobiia > Limisphaerales > JADLHS01 > CAIKLQ01. The sequence goes on along the minus strand of CAIKLQ010000804.1, from coordinate 4,481 downwards.
GTGAAGACTGGCAAGCACCTCACCCCCGCGCAAATTGAGATCCTCCGGCGCTGGATCAGTGAAGGCGCGGAGTGGCAAGGCCATTGGTCCTTCATCAAACCTGAGCGACCAGAGTTGCCGGAAGTAAAGCACGCCGGTTGGGCGAGAAATCCCATTGACCAGTTCATCCTCGCAAGGATCGAAAAGGAGAATCTGAAGCCGGCGCCGGAAGCTGACAAAGCCACGCTGCTTCGGCGGGTCACGTTCGACCTGACCGGATTACCCCCCACGCCGGCGGAGGTGGATGCCTTCCTCCGCGACCGCAAGCCCAGGGCTTATGAGCGGGTCGTGGATCGGTTGCTGGCGGCGCCGCGCTACGGGGAGCACGAGGCGCGTTTCTGGTTGGACGTCGCGCGCTACGGCGATACGCACGGGCTACATCTCGACAACGAGCGATCGATGTGGCCTTACCGGGACTGGGTGGTGGGCGCGTTCAACCGGAACCTGCCGTTTGACCAATTCACCGTCGAGCAACTGGCGGGCGACCTCTTGCCCAATGCGACGCGCGAGCAAAAGGTCGCCAGCGGATTCAATCGTTGCAACGTCAGCACAAGCGAAGGCGGCGCGATTGACGAGGAGTTTTACGTGCGTTACGCCGTGGACCGCACCGAAACGACCGGCGTGGTCTGGCTGGGGTTGACCCTCGGCTGCGCGGTTTGCCACGACCACAAGTTCGATCCGGTTTCGCAGAAAGAGTTTTTCCAACTCTACGCGTTCTTCAACAGCCTCACCGAAAAAGCCATGGACGGAAACGCGCTGCTCCCGCCACCGGTCATGAAATTGCCGACGCAAGATCAGGAAGCGAAACTGGCAAAACTCCGGGAAGATCTCGCGGGCACGGAAACGCGCATTCGCGAGGAAGCCGCGAAAATCAATTACACCGAGCCGGAAAAACGTGCTCCGGTCATGGTCACGAATCCGGCGGCTGATTTTGTGTGGGTTGAGGACGAATTCCCGAAGGGGGCCAAAGTTGAAGCCAGTGGCGAGGGCGGCGCGGTGAAGTGGGTGGAAGGCGAAAAGGTTCACAGCGGGAAGCGTGCGATCAAACGCACGGACAAGGGTTTGGCCCAGGACTTTTTCACTCAAGCCGCGCAGCCGTTGCTCGTCGGCAAGAACGCCAAGCTATTCGCTTACGTTTATCTTGATCCGACGAATCCGCCCAAGGCCATCATGCTTCAATACTACACGAGTGACTGGCTGCACCGCGCCAATTGGGGCGACGAAGATGCGATCCCGTTTGGCGACAAAAGCACGTCGAAAAAGCTCCTCCTGGGTGCGCTGCCGAAAACGGGCGAGTGGGTGCGGTTGGAAATTGACGCCGCCAAGCTCGACCTCAAGGCCGGAGCAAAGATCAGCGGCATGGCCTTCACGCAGTTCGACGGTACCGTCTATTGGGATCACGCGGGCATCTTTACGAGCACACCGCAGGAGGATTTTTCCAGTGTGTCGCAACTGGCCTGGGAAGCGCTGGAGAAGGCCAAGGAGAAAAAAGATTTACCCAAAGAAGTCGTCGGAGCGCTCAAGGCTGACGCCGAGAAGCGCACCGAGGCCCAAAAAGCCAGCTTGCGGGAGTATTACGTCGCGAACATTTACCCCCCGGCGCGCGTCACTTTCGAGCCGTTGGTGAAAGAACGAAACGATCTTAGCAAACAGCGGGATGAACTGGAAAGCTCTCTTGCCGCCACAATGATTTCGGAGGATCGGGAAACCGCCCGCGAAGCATTTCTCCTCAGGCGCGGCCAATACGACCAACCCGGTGATCGGGTTGTCCGTGCGGTGCCGGCGGTGCTTCCTCCGCTGGCCGCCAGCCAGACTACCAATCGTCTCGACCTCGCGCGCTGGCTCGTTAACCCCGAGCACCCGCTGACCGCCCGCGTGACCGTGAATCGCTTTTGGCAACAATTCTTCGGTATCGGGCTCGTGAAGAGCGCGGGCGATTTCGGCTCGCAAGGCGAATGGCCGTCGCACCCCGAATTGCTGGACTGGCTGGCGACGGAATTCATCCGCACAGGCTGGGATGTCAAAAAGCTCGGGCGTTCGATGGTCACGTCGGCGACCTATCGGCAAAGTTCGGTGGTGACGGAGGAATTGCTGCGGGTGGATCCGCAAAACCGTCTGCTTGCCCGCGGGTCGCGCTTCCGGCTCGACGCCGAGCAGATCCGCGACAATGCGCTTTACGTGAGCGGACTGTTGATCGAGAAAATGGGCGGCAAAGGCGTAAAACCCTATCAGCCTTCCGGCATCTGGGAAGCCGTCGGTTACACGTCCAGCAACACGGCCAAGTTCGAGCAGGACCATGGCGAGGCGCTTTACCGGCGCAGCCTTTACACCTTTTGGAAACGCACCGCACCGCCGCCTTACCTCACGACTTTCGACGCCCCCTCCCGCGAGAGGTATTGCACACGGCGCGAGCGAACCGACACCCCGCTGCAGGCCCTCGTAACGATGAATGACCCAGCGTACGTGGAAGCCGCGCGGCATCTCGGCGCGAAGATGCTGCGCTACAGCCCGCATGCAGCCAAGCGACTTGATTACGCGTTCCGCCTAGTGACGGCGCGCCATCCGTCGTCCGAAGAAAAATCAGTGCTGAAAGAAACGCTGAAAAGGTGCGAAGCCAAGTATCAGGGCGATTGCGAGGCGGCAAAGAAGTTGATCTCGGTGGGCGAATCGCCCGTGGACGCAAAGCTGAACCCATCGGAACTCGCGGCTTACACGATGGTGGCAAGCCTACTGTTGAATCTGGATGAAACATTAAACAAAAATTAGACCTTGAAGCCCAACCACCAAGCTCCACAGAAGCTCCAATGATCAAACGCCAAAAAACAGGTCCCGGTTGCCGAAGCGCTTTGTGGCGTTTTGACTTTGATTCTTCTTTGGCGACTGGAAATTGCAGTTTAGTGTTTCCGTACTTATGACCCCCGACCACCTTCACGGCCTCAGCCGCCGCCACTTTTTCAAATCCACTGGCCTCGCGGCCGGACGGATTGCGCTGGCAGGCTTGATGTTCCCCGAGTTGCTGCGCGCCGAAACGCAAAGCGGCATGCGTGCCCATCCAGCGCTGCCCGACCTGCCGCACTTCGCGCCCAAGGCCAAGCGGTTGATCTACCTGTTTATGAACGGCGGGCCGTCGCAAATTGATCTCCTCGATTACAAGCCGGGTTTGGAAAAAATCTACGACACCGACCTGCCGGGATCCATCCGCATGGGGCAGCGCTTGACGACGATGACCAGCGGGCAGTTGCGCTTCCCAATCGCACCCTCGAAATACTCCTTCAAGCAGTACGGCCAATCCGGCACATGGTTCAGCGAGCTGTTGCCACACACCGCGAAAATTGCGGACGAAATCGCCGTCATCAAATCCGTCCACACCGAGGCGATCAATCACGATCCCGCCGTCACCTACATCCAGACCGGCAACCAGATTCCTGGCAAACCCAGCCTTGGCTCGTGGCTCTCGTATGGCCTTGGCAGCGAGTGCGACAATCTGCCGGCGTTCGTCGTGATGACGCCCAGTTGGTCGGCCAAGCGCGACGCCCAGGCTCTCTACCAGAGGCTTTGGGAAGCGGGCTTCCTCCCGACCAAGCACTCGGGCGTAGCCTTGCGCGCGAAGGGCGACGCGGTGCTTTATCTCAACGACCCTCCCGGGGTGGATCGCGCCACCCGCCGCGACATGCTCGATTCCTTGGGCAAACTCAATGCGGCCTCTTTCAAACGCCTAGGCGATCCGGAAATCAACACTCGCATTGCGCAATATGAAATGGCGTTTCGGATGCAGGCCTCCGTGCCGGAACTCACCGATCTCTCCGGTGAATCGAAAGCCACGCTCGATCTCTACGGTCCGGAGGTGACGGTGCCCGGAACCTTCTCACACAGCGCAATCCTGGCGCGCCGGCTCGCGGAGCGCGGCGTGCGGTGCATTGAATTGTTCCATCGCGAATGGGACCACCACGGCGATCTGCCGCGCGATCTGCCGTTGCAATGCCGCGACACCGACCACGCTTGCTCCGGGCTGATCACCGATCTCAAGCAGCGCGGGATGTTGGACGAAACACTTGTGGTGTGGGGCGGTGAATTTGGCCGGACGGTTTATTGCCAGGGTAAGCTGACCAAGACGGATTATGGCCGAGACCATCACCCGCGTTGCTTCACCATGTGGATGGCGGGCGGCGGCATCAAAGGCGGCGTAGTCCACGGCGAGACCGATGACTTCAGCTACAACGTCGTCAAAGATCCGGTCCACATTCGCGACATCAACGCCACCATCCTGCACTGCCTGGGCATTGACCATCGCCGGCTCACCTTCAAGTTCCAGGGGCTGGATCAACGCTTGACCGGCGTCGAAGAATCCAATCCGGTCAAGGCCGTTCTGGCTTGATTCGGAGATGCCCACGCCGAGTTGGTGCGGCCACGAAGCCACGTTTACGACTTCGAGCTCTCGGCAG
>CAIKLQ010000803.1 GCA_903828255.1 uncultured Verrucomicrobiota bacterium | reverse complement strand
GACGACCCCGTCAATCCGTTCGTCCACGCCTACCATCCCGATCACAACAACCTTGATGAGAATTACTCGACGAACAAGCTTCCCGCCGGGGTCGAGTCGTTCAACATCAGCCGGAACGTCACCTTTTATTTTGGCTCCACGCTCAACGGCGGGAGTTTCAGCCCTGGAGTTCCCCCGGTGCGATTCACCGGCACCAATCGGGAATATGTGACCACCTCCGCATTTACGAACACCACCGCTTTTTCGGTTCAGTTGTGGGCGAACATTTCCACTTTTGCGCAAAACGGCGCTCCCTTGCTGCTCCTGACGAACCGCAGCTCGAAGGTCCAATTCCAGGTCGGTTTCCAAGGGAATAGCGGCCAGCTTGCCATGACCGTGGGCACCAACGCCACCGCCCCAACCATTTCCTTTGCCACCGCCGACACCGTGCCGCTCGGTAGCTGGTTCAACCTCATTGCCACCTACGATGGTCGCTACGGGCAGATCTATGTGAACGGCCAACTCGCGGGCGGCGGCTACCTCCCCGACCTCGCCAATGGCGGAGCCGCCCTGGCTTGGGACGCGGCCTGGATTGGAAACAGCGCCACGAACAACGCCACCAGCCTCGTGGGCGAGGTTCATGACGTGGTCGTTCGCAACGGCGCCGTCTCCTTTCAATTGGCCCCGCAAATCATGCTCACGCCAGAGCTTTACAATCCTTCCTCCCTGGTGCTGCGGCTCCAGGGTCAAGCCGCCAATACCAACCTTGTGAACCTGGTTCCCGGGCCGCTGACGCTCACTTCCAGCGGTCCCGGTCTGCTGGATCTGTCCGCCGCGCCCGCAGTGCCCCTCTGGACGTATGGCACTGCGCAAGGCACCTATTTCGAGGTCATTAACGGTCCCCGCCGCGAGCCCATCGCCCTGGGCGGCACCTTCCAACTTACCCGCGTTAGCGAGGATCCCAATCTGCGTTGATCTACAAACCAAAACCCAAGTTATGAAAAAACATCTACTGCTAGTTCTAACCTTGACCCAGCTTGCCTTAGGCGCGGCGCGCGCGGCCGACGCGCCGCAATCGGTCAATTACCAGGGCAAATTGCTCAACGCCGCGGGCGCCAACGTCAGCGATGGCACCTACACCATTCAGTTCAAGATCTATGGCGCCGCGACTGGTTCCACCCTGCTGTGGGGGGCGAGCTCGTCCGTGGTGGTAAGCTCCGGCTTGTTTAATATCATCATGGGGCAGGGATATGGCACCCCGATCGCTGGGGCCACTTATACGGCCATTGCCGACGCCTTGTCCTTCACCACCACTCCGTATTTAGGGTTGACGATCACGGTGGACAGTTCCGGCCCCGTGCCCAACCCCCAGGAAATTTCCCCCCGACTGCTCTTTCTTTCCTCGCCCTATGCCTTGGTGGCCCATGCGGCCCACATTGCCGACTCGGCGACCACCGCGACCAACGCGTTGCAACTGGGGGGACTGAGTTCCTCCGCCTATTTCACACCCGCCAGCAGCGCCGCGACGACTTTTCAAGGCCCGGTCACCCTGGCCAATACGGCCGTCGCCAACGGCGGGTTCTCGTTCAACGGCCCCGTCCGGATGAGCGGCAACGTTATGTTTGACGGTACCATTACGATGAACGCCAACAGCACGACGGTGGGCGGCGGGTTTGTGCCGGTGGGGGGGATCATCATGTGGTCCGGGGCTACGGTTCCAGCGGGGTGGGGGCTTTGCGACGGAACGCAAAGCACGCCGGATTTGCGAAACCGGTTCATTGTGGGTTCGGGCAGTTCTTACGCCAACGGGGCCCAAGGCGGCGCGACCACTACCACGCTCACCGCCAGCATGATCCCCGATCACAAGCATCAATTTAAAGATACCGTGTGGGGAGAAAACAACCCCGGCGGCTATGGTTGGGGTCCGGAG
>CAIKLQ010000802.1 GCA_903828255.1 uncultured Verrucomicrobiota bacterium | reverse complement strand
CCCCTTTTCCAGAACACCCGCTCCGCCACAGGCGGGCGCGGCGGTCGCCAGTCACGTTGGCGAACACAGCCTTTGCCCGACGCAATCTCGCCCTCCAGATCTCCTCAAATACAATCCAGGCAACCAGATCCGCCGCCGTGCCCAGTTCGTGACCAGGTGGGGATACGCGGCGTTTTCGCTGCCGAATACCTGTTCGGCGGCTATGAATGCGTTCTCCAAATTGGCAGCTTTGGCGGTTTTGATGATGCACTGCTCTGTTAGCACTGCGGCGTCTGAGCAGGTGACTGCTACCGAATTGCTACAGCGGTTCAGAGTTACTGACTTCAGCTCGTTTTTGAGGACTACCAACGTGGTCTTTCGGAAGGATGCGCTCGGCGGCATTATTTTTAAGCGACAGGTGGGATATGTTGCGGGTGGCACGCTCGAGTCTGTTCATCGGCACATTGGGGTGGCGATCTATGAGTCACATGAAGCCGCCATTGTGGCCGTGGAGGCATGGCGCAAGGATGTTGCAAACGTCATTGAGCGAGGTCCGCACGAGCGCAGCGGCACGACAGATTGGTGGTTTGGCGAGTCACAGGCTTGCTTGGTAATTGTGCAGAACAATGTCGTTTTTATAGTGTCGGACTTAGACAGACGTTATTCGGCAGCATCGGAAGAGCTTTGGGCGACAGCGACGAAGTTTTTGAAGGTTGGTTCATGAAAACGCCGCCGAACCCTGTTCGCTAGATCGAACGCGGGTTGGCCAAGTCAAAGGCCAACCGAGTCGGAACCGGCTACCCGCGCCGTTCCGGGCGGTCGTCGAGGGAGTTCGGATAGCTCCGTGGCGGCGGTTTTCGGCGCGGCGCGGTCCTCGTATTCCCGGAGGCTGCTTGACCCAGTGCGCGAGGGGAGTGTCGTTTACGTTCCAGTCAGGGGGCTGCGGTGACTTCGTGGATCGCGCCGGGGCCGTTGCCTTCGTCGCCGCTGGCGATGCAGAGGCAGCGGCCGGACGGGAGGACCAGCATGGGCCAGTCGCGGTCGCCGGTGGTGACTTTCCCCTCGGGCCAGCGGTGGGTGTTGATAGACGTGAACTGGATGCCGAGGGTTTGCAATTCCGTGACGGCTTCCGGCATGAGCATGTAGGCGAAGGGGTTGGGTTTGGGTTTCATGGAAGGGGATTAGCCACGGGCGGCGCGGACGGCGCCCAGAGTTTTCGGGGTGAAGTAGAGGTCCAACTCGCCGCCGGCGGCGAGAATCTCCACGATGGAGATGTAGCCGAGTTCGCCGCCATCGCCAAACAGATCGGCCAGCCCGAACGCTTGGTGCTGGCCTTCGTCGCCGGGGCAGCCCCGGTCTTTCTCGGCGATCCACCAGGAGGCTTGGCCGCCGGCGAAGTAATGCAAGCTGACGATCGCGGCGTCGCCCTTGCCGTCCTGGTCGTAAGTCTGGGGCATGGCGGCGATGCGCGTGGCGAACTCGCGGAATTTCCCGGCGAAGAACGCGCCTTCCTCGCCGCGCAGCAAGGTGCGCAGCGTGCGGAATTGAGTTGG